>LOEX01000072.1 GCA_001516125.1 Sphingomonadales bacterium BRH_c42 | reverse complement strand
CGGCTTCGATCAGCTCGCCGGGCAGCGAGGCGGCTTCGGTTTCGATGCCATAGCCCGCTTCCTGTCCGCCGCTTTCATCGCGGGCATAAGTGGCCGATCGTACCAGCCCCAGCAGAATTTCAAGCGGCCCGCTGGGCTCGCCATCGTGCAGGCGTTGCAGCCAATGATCGCCGGGCAGGGCATGCGCGGCTTCGAGCGCCGCTTCGATGGCCTGCGCGCCCTGGTCGTCATAGCTGGCGATATCGGCCAGCCTTGCCGCCAGCCCGCGCCTGCGCCCACGGTTCTGCCGCTCGGGCCCGATGATCCAGCGGCGCAGCTCGATCATTTCCTGACCGGTCAGTTCGGCGGCGAAGGTAGAATCGGCGGCCTCGAAAACATGGTGCCCTTCATCGAAGATGATGCGCGTTGGCCGCCTGGTACGGTCGTCGCCCGTGCCGAAGCCCGAACGCGCGGCATTGACCATGACCAGCGCGTGGTTGGCGATCACCAGATCGGCCTCACCGCTGGTGCGCACGGCGCGTTCGATGAAGCATTTGCGGTAGTGCGGGCAGCCGGCATAGACGCATTCGCCGCGCTGATCGGTGAGCGAGGCTAGCGCGCGCTTGCGAAACAGCGAGCCGAGCCAGCCGGGCAGATCGCCGCCGATCATGTCGCCGTCCTGCGTATAGGCGGCCCATCGCGCTACCAAATGCGCCAGAATGCCCGCGCGCCCGGCAAAGCTGCCTTGCAAGGCGTCCTCCAGATTGAGCAGGCAAAGGTAGTTCTCACGCCCCTTGCGCACCACCACCGGGCGCGAACCGTCGGCGCGTCTTTCAGGCCAGGCACGGCGGCTTTCCTGCCGCAGTTGGCGTTGGAGGTTCTTGGTAAAGGTGGATACCCACACCGTTCCATCCGCCGCCGCGCTCCACAGCGAAGCGGGGGCGAGGTAGCCCAACGTCTTACCGATGCCCGTGCCCGCCTGCGCCAGCACCAGATGCGGCTGGCCCGGCCCGGTGCGCGGGGCAAAGACCTGCGCTGCATCACGCGCATAGGCCTGCTGCCCCTGGCGCCGCTCTGCCCCCTCGCCGGTGAGGTGATCGAGCTGGGTCAGCACATCTTCCTCGCGCAATTCGATCTGGCGCGGGGCGGCACGTTCGGGCCGCTCTTCCCATTCGGGCAATCGGGAAAACAGCCATCGCTCGGCACGCGCAGGCTTGGCAATGTGTGCGCTAAGCACCTGTGCCCAGGGCCAGCGCAGCCGCACCAGCGATTGCAGCGCGCTCCACGCGCCTTCGCGTTCGGCCCAGTTCTCGTCATGACAATGCGCGATCAGCCGCGACGCCGCAGACTGGAGGAAATCGGGCACCGCACCGTCGCTAGCCGGGGCGTCAATCCCGACCGCATCGGCAAGGCCCTTGGGCGTGGGGACGCAGAAGCGCGCCGGATGGATGAAGGCGAACAGTTCGAGCAGGTCGAGCCCGGAAAGATCGGGATAGCCAAGCCGCGATGCCACCAGCGGAGCATTGATCATCAGCACCGGCGTATCGGCGGCGGCCATGATCGCATCGCCCTTGGAAATCGCACTGGTCGCGCCGTCGGCGGGCCTCAGCCAGGTGCCGCCATGGCTGGCATGAAGCGCGGGGAGGGGCACGAGCGATGTCACCGGCGCAAGGTTAGAATGCAATGCGAACGCAAGGCAAGCGCCGGGTAGTGCCTCAGTTTGAATTTCCACTGGCCTTTCCTGCCGTTGGACATCTCGCCGCTGATTGTCCACTCATGAAAAACGTTCGCTTCCGGGAATAAAGCCACTCCCACCACAGTCTATACTCCTGAATCCACACACAGGAGCGCGCACTGATGAGCGAACATGGCGGAGATCGGGTTGACCGGCGCGGGTTTCTCGAATGCATGGGCTGGGCGGGAACCGGCGCACTTTACACGCTAAGCGGCGGAATTGCAGCGTCGGTCAGCCTTGAGACGGCGTTGGCCGCACCGCTGAAAGCAGCCAAAGTCAAACCCTTCAGCTTCGTCCAGATCAGCGACACGCATATCGGGTTCAAGAAGCCCGCCAACCCCGACCCGCTCGGCACGCTGCGTGAAACCATCGCCAAGATCAAGGCGTTGCCAGTGCAGCCCGACTTTGTCCTCCACACCGGCGACATCACCCACCTCGCCACGCCTGAGCAGTTTGACATAGCGCAGTCAGCACTTTCTGAAATTAAGGTGCCAATATATTTCGTTCCCGGCGAACATGACATTCTTGATGGCACCAACCCGCAGCCCTTTTTGGACCGCTTCGGCAAGGGCAGCAAGGGCGAGGGTTGGTATAGTTTTGACGCCAACGGCGTCCATTTCATCGGCCTCATCAACGTCGTCCATCTTGGCGACATGGGGCAGGGAACATTGGGCGCAGACCAGATCAAATGGCTGCGCGATGATGTCGCGCATCTGTCTGCCTCGACGCCGATTGTCGTGATGAGCCATTTTCCGCTGTGGTCGTTGCGCCCCGATTGGGGTTGGGGCACGGTTGATGGGGCGGTGGCGCTCGCCGCGCTCAAACGGTTCGGCTCGGTCACGGTGCTCAACGGTCATATCCATCAGGTGCAGCAAAAGATCGAGGGCCATATCATTTTCCACAGCGCGCGCTCGACGGCCTATCCCCAGCCAGCCCCCGGCGTTGGCGCAGGGCCGGGGCCGTTGCTTGTGCCGCCGGAGCAATTGCGTTCGATGATCGGGCTGCGCTCGGTGCAGGTGAGGCAGAATGCGGGGCCGCTTGCCCTGATCGATACGACGCTGGCAGGCTGAGCCATGACACAAAGCATAAATCTTGTGGCGCGCGTGATTGGCGTAGTGGCGATCCTCTCCATAGCCATGGCGGGACTCAGTGCCAAACCCAAACCCAAAGCTGCAAAACCGGTCGCGGTCGCAACACTCGCGGGCAATGCGGTACGCGGCAAGGCGCTCTACCAGTCGTGCACCGGCTGCCATTCAATTGACGAGAATGAGGTCGGCCCAAAACATCGCGGCGTTGTCGGTAGGCATAGCGCGATCATCCCCGGCTACGCTTATTCGCCGGCACTCAAACAGTCGGGCATTGTCTGGACACCGGCGATGATTGATCGCTGGCTGACCAACCCCCAAAAGCTGGTGCCGGGGGCAAAGATGTTCTTTTCGGTCAGCAATCCGCAAAGCCGTGCCGACATCATCGCTTATCTGGCGGAACAGAAGTAAGGTGAATGTTTGATTTTCGGGAGGGTGTAAGAGATTGGCACGCGGTAATGGTCCATTCCGACCGAGGCTGGCTTATAGCGTGGATCGGCCAGCCATGACCGCTACAGAAGGGGTGCCATATTCGACGCCCGATCAGGCTGCACAATTCCGCGCGGTGATTCTGCCGCATCTCGACGCTGCCTACAATCTGGCGCGATTTCTGGTTCGTGATCCGGTCGCGGCGGAAGATATTGTCCAGGACGCGTTCCTGCGCGCCTTCCGCGCCTTTCCCGGCTTTCAGGGGCAGTCGCCCAAGGCATGGCTGTTTGCGATTGTGCGCAATTGTTTTTTCGATTGGGTCAAGGACAATCGCAATTCCGGGGCTGTTACGGACGAAAGCACGGATCAGACTGAGGAAACACCTGAATCCATCGTGCGGCGCAATGAGGAGGTTCATATGGTGCGGACGATGATCGAAAACCTGCCGGAGCCGTTCCGCGAGACGATCATCCTGCGCGAGCTTGAGGAAATGAGCTACAAGGAGATTGCTGTGTTGACACAGGTTCCCATTGGCACCGTGATGTCTCGGCTGGCGCGCGCAAGAGAGATGCTGAGCAAGCTGCTGCTGCCCCGCAAAATGGGAGCATCGGTATGACGGCATGTCCGGATAAGCTTCCGCTGATCCACGCGTTGGCCGACGGCGAGCTTGATGCCGCTAACAGCTTGGGGCTTGAGGCACATGTCAAAAGCTGTGCCGGATGCGCCGCCGAACTTGAACATATCTGTGCTGTCCGCGAACACTTGAAACACGGATTGCTGCGCTATGAGGCACCACCGGGATTGCGGACAGGCGTTGAAGCCATGGTTAGTGAAGCGACGGCTCTGGTCGAGGCGTCACCGCCAGCAGCTGCAGCCCATCAACCACGCTCTGGTCGCTGGTTCGCAGGCGGAGCAATTACCGCACTGGCAGCGAGTCTCACCATGTTCCTAGCCCTGCCACAACTCACAGCGAGCGGCATCGAAGACCAACTGATCGCCAGCCATGTCCGCTCGCTGCTCGCCACCCACCTCACCGATGTGGCGACGTCGGACAAGCATGTCATCCGGCCATGGTTTAACGGCAAGATCGATTTTGCCCCGCCAGTGGTTGATCTCACCGAGCAGGGCTTTGCGCTGGCTGGCGGACGGCTCGATTATGTCGATGGTCGCGTTGTCGCCGCGCTCGTCTACCACCGCCGACTGCACAGCATCAACCTGTTCATCCGTCCTGCCGAACGCTTCGGATCGAACGCATCCTTCACAAATACGCGAAGCGGCTACAGCCTTGAGCGCTGGACTGGCGGCGGCCTAGAATATTGGGCCGTGTCAGACATTCCAGCGGCGGAATTGGGGCAATTTCGTCAGCAATTTCTCAATCAGAGCAAACATGCACCAATGCGGTGATGGCCGTGGGCGATATTGCGGCCCTCGCAAAGCGGACTTTGGCACCTGATCATGGAGCGTCTCGAATGTGCCCCAAGCAGTAGTTTAAACTGAGACACTGCCAAGCGCTGTTGCTGCTTGACTTGTGGGAGCCTGCACCCAAATTCCCGTACAGTACAATGGACCGTATATTCCCGCACCTCTCCCGCCGACGTCTGATCACCAGCGCCGCCGGACTCGCCGCCGCCGGCACGCTCCCCATGCCCGCATGGGCCAAGGGCCTGCCGCCGAAGAGTGCATCGAAAGGCTTTGGCGAGCTATCGGGGGAAGACATTCACCTGACCATCGCCGAACATCATTTTGCCACGCGCGGGCGCCATGGCCATGCCATCGCCGTCAACGGCACGATCCCCGGCCCGCTGATCCGCTTGCGCGAGGGGCAGGACGTTCGGCTGCACGTCACCAATCTGTTGGGCGAGGACAGTTCGATCCACTGGCACGGCCTGTTGTTGCCGTTCCAGTTCGACGGTGTGCCCGGCGTCAGCTTCCCCGGTATCGGGCCAGGTCGGACCTTCACCTATCAATTCCCGATCCGGCAGAGCGGCACCTATTGGTGGCATTCGCATTCCGGCCTTCAGGAACAGGAAGGACTCTATGGCCCGCTAGTCATCGAGAGCGCCGAGCCCGATCCACGCTATGACCGTGAGTATGTGCTGCTGCTGAGCGAGTTCACCCCGCTCCACCCGCACGCCATCATGCGCAAGCTCAAGGCCGAGAACCATTATTTCAACCGCCAGATGCAGACTGCGACCGAGGGCGACATGCCCGGTGCGCAGCGGCGCATGTGGGGCCAGATGCGGATGAACCCGCGCGACATCGCCGATGTTTCGGGCGCAACTTACACCTATCTGGTCAACGGGCATGGGCCTGATGATGCGCTGGAATTCGCTTTCAATCCCGGTGAGCGGGTGCGTCTGCGGATCATCAATGGCAGCGCGATGACGTTCTTCAATGTCCGCATTCCCGGCGTGCCCATGGTGGTTATCGCGGCGGACGGGCAGGATGTGGACCCGGTCGAGATCGATGAGTTCCAGATCGGTACTGCGGAAACCTATGATGTGATCGTCACCCCGCCCGATGGCAGCCACGCGCTGGTGGCCGAGGCGATGGACCGTTCGGGAATGGGTATTGCCAGCCTGACTTCGCAGCCGGGCCGGGTCGCTTCGCCGCCAGCTTTGCGCGAAGTGCCGACGCTGACCATGGTCGATATGGGCATGGGCGAGCATGCCCTTCACGGCAGCGGCGCAATGGCCCACAAGATGCGCGATACCTCGCTGCTGCCCGGTGATGTGAAGGTTGGGCCGGGGCTCGACATGGTCAGCGCCATGCCTGCGGACCGGATGCATTTTCCCGGCCTCGGCCTCGACGGGGTGGAGCACCGCGTGCTGCGCTACACCGATCTCAGGGCACAGCGGCCCAATCCGCACCGCGTGCTCGATCGTGAGATGGAAATCCACCTCACCGGAAATATGGAGCGCTACATGTGGTCGTTCGACGGCAAGAAGTTTGCCGCCGTCACCGATTCCCCGATCCGCTTCGGGCTTGGCGAACGGGTGCGGGTGAAACTGGTCAATGACACGATGATGGCGCATCCGATCCATCTGCACGGCCATTTCTTCGAACTGGTCAATGGCGCGGACCATATGCACCAGCCGTTGAAGCATACGCTTATCGTCCAGCCGGGCAGCAGCGCCACATTCGACCTGACCGCGAGCGAGCCGGGCGACTGGGCGTTCCACTGCCACCTGCTCTATCACATGCACGCAGGCATGATGCAGGTGGTGACGGTGCGGCCCTATGCCGACGGCACTGCGGCATGATGCGCGCGGCGACCCTCGCCTGCGCGGCGCTGTGGGCCATGCCGGCT
>LOEX01000071.1 GCA_001516125.1 Sphingomonadales bacterium BRH_c42 | reverse complement strand
AAGCGAGGCCAGCGCCGCGCTGGCACCGCGTCTGGGCAGCGGTTTTGCCGTCATCGGCGGCAGGTGGGACCGCGGCGAGGGATTTCATACCACGCCGCTGGATCAACGCGTTCCGGCGAGCGTGCGGGCGAGCTTTGACGGCTGGTCGATCGGCACGCGGCTGGTCGCTCCCCTGAGCAACGCGGTCGAACTGCAAGCGCGAGTGCTTGCGTTCGACGAGGACCGCACGCTGCGCTTCGAAGGCGCGGACTCGCATCACGAGGGGCAGGATGCGAGCCTGCGGCTGGTCGGTCGTGGCGACTGGCAGTTCGACGCGCTCGCCTATGTGCAGGCGCGCGATTTCTCCAACGTGGTGATCTCCTCGACGCGCTTTACCCCCGTGCTCGACCAGCGCAGCACGCCATCGACCGGGCTCGGCGGCAAGTTCGAGCTGCGCCCGCCGGTCGGCGGTGACCACACGCTGCGGCTGGGCGCGGATTACCGCCGGTCGAGCGGTGAATTGCAGGAAGACGCGTTCAACGCGGTGTCGCGGCAGCTGACCGAGCGGCGGCGCGCGGGCGGCACCAACAGCGATCTGGGACTCTATGCCGAAGATGACTGGCGTATCGGGGCACTGATGCTGGCCGGCGGGCTGCGCGCCGACCGCACTTCGATTACGGATGGTTTCTTCCGCGCAGTCGATCCTGAGGGGCAGCCGGTCGAAGAAACTATCGCCGCCGACCGGTCGGACTGGGCAGTATCGTGGCGGGCGGGCGCGAGCTGGCAAGCACTCCCGGCGCTGCGTGTACGGAGCGCGGCCTATACCGGCCTGCGCCAGCCGACGCTCAACGAGCTTTACCGGCCTTTCGTGGTATTTCCGGTCGAGACATTGGCCAATGCCGGACTGCGCAACGAGCGGCTCGAAGGCGTCGAGGCGGGCATCGAGCTCGAACCGGCAGATGGAGTGGCGCTGTCGCTGACATTGTTTGACAACAAGGTCAGGAATGCGATCGCCAATGTCACACTCACCCCCAATCTTCGCGAGCGGCAGAACCTACCGGCGATCGAGGCGCAGGGCGTTGAAGCATCGCTGCGTGCAAGTGCGGGCAGGCTGCGCTTTGACGGATCGTTCGCCATGTCCTCGGCCAAGGTAGAGGGCGCGGGCACCTCGCTCGAGCTTGACGGCAACCGCCCGGCGCAGGTCCCGCGCTGGTCGGGTTCCGCAAGCTTAACCTGGACGCCCACGGCCCGGATCGAGCTGGCACTCAGGCTGCGCCATGTCGGGGCGCAGTTCGAGGACGACCTGGAAGCCGACGTCCTGCCGCCTGCCACCACTGTCGGCGCATTCGCGCGGCTCGCGCTCGATGGCGGCTTCGATCTGGTGCTGCGGGCCGAGAACATCCTCGATGAAGCGGCCTTGACCCGCAATTCGGGCGGGTCGATCGATCTGGGCGCGCCGCGCACCGTGTGGGCGGGACTGCGTTACCGCATGTAGGTTGCAGCGCGGGCTGCCGCCCGCCCGCTATCCGCCCCCGATCACATTGATCTTGCAATCAGCATCTTCATGATCTCGTTCGACCCGCCGAAGATGCGGGTCACGCGGCTGTCACGGTACATCTTGGCGATCGGATATTCGTTGATGTAGCCCCAGCCGCCGTGCAGTTGCAGGCACTTGTCGACCACTTCGCCCTGAAGTTCGGTCAGCCAATACTTGGCGATCGAGGCGGTGGTCACGTCGAGTTCCTTGCGCAGCAGCTTGGCGATGCAATCGTTGAGGAACACCTTGGCCGCGGTGCCGCGCGCCTTGAGGTCGGCGAGCACGAACTGCGTGTTCTGGAAATCCCAGATCGTCTGCCCGAAGGCCTTGCGCTGCTTGACGTATTCGACCGTGGTATCGAGCGCCTTCTCGATCGTCTTCATCGCGCCGACCGCAATCACCAGCCGTTCCTGCGGCAACTCGCCCATCAGCTGGTAGAACCCGCGCCCTTCCTCGCCGCCCAGCACATTGTCGCCGGGGATGAAGACATCGTCGAAGAACAGTTCCGACGTATCGGCTGCATCCATCCCGATCTTGTCGAGCTTCTTGCCGCGGCGGAAACCCTCGGCCCCGTCGGTTTCAAGGCACATCAGGCTGATGCCCTTGGCGCGTTCGTTGGGATTGGTCTTGGCCACCACCACGATGAAATTCGCCAGCTGGCCCGAGGAGATGAAGGTCTTGGCGCCGTTGAGCCGGTAACCGTTGCCCTCCTTCACGGCACTGGTGGCGACATTCTGCAAGTCGGAGCCGACACCCGGCTCGGTCATGGCAATGGCGCTGACCAGTTCACCCGAAACCAGGCGCGGCAGCCAGCGTTTCTTCTGCTCCTCGGTGCCGTGGCGCACGATATAGGGCAGGATGATCACGTTGTGGAGCGAGGCGGCAAAGCCGTCGACGCCCTTCTCCGCCTGCTGGTCGAGCACCACCAGATCATGCCGGAAATCGCCGCCAGGGCCGCCATATTCGCCCGGCACGGTCATGCCCAGGATGCCCGCCGCGCCAGCCTCGAGCCAGAACTCGCGATCGACCTGGCCGTTCTCGCGCCAGCTTTCGACACGCTTCTGCGGCGCGTGCTGTTCGAAGAACTTGCCCACCGCATCCTTGAAGATGGCAATCTCCTCATCTTCCATGAACTCGGGCTGGGGTACATCGATCACTGGCATCTTTCGGTCCTTTTGAACGCCGGTTGTGAACTGTTGTGGGTATGGCCTTATTTGCCCGTCCACTCGGGCTTGCGCTTCTCCGCAAAGGCAAGCGAGCCTTCGCGCGCGTCGGCGCTCATGAACACCTGCGGCAGGAGGGCAGCCTGCTTGTCCCAGCGCTCGTCGAGGTTCCAGCCGCGCGATTCGACCACGATCTGCTTGGAAACGCGCACCGCGATCGGTCCGTTGGCGATGATCGTCTGGGCCAGCTCGATCGCAGCGTCGAGCGCAGGGCCATCGGTGATCCGGTTGATCAGCCCCAGATCATGGGCGCGCTGCGCATCGATGAATTCGCCCGTCAGCGCCAGTTCCATCGCGATCTTGGGCGGGATCAGATCGGGCAGCTTCATCAGCCCGCCAGCGGCTGCGGCGAGGCCGCGCCTGGCCTCGGGTATGCCGAATTTGGCATTGCGGTTCGCAGCGATCAGATCGCACGAGATCATCAGTTCCATCCCGCCCGCCAGCGCATAGCCTTCGACTGCGGCGATCAGCGGCTTGACCGGCCCCTTTTGCGTGATCCCGCCAAAGCCGCGCCCTTCGACGATCGGGCTCTCACCGCGCAGGAAGCCCTTGAGGTCCATACCCGAACAGAACGTCCCGCCCGCTCCTGTCAGGATGCCGACGCGCAGATTGTCATCGCTATCCAGCCGGTCGATCGCTGCGGCTATGCCTTCGGCCGCCGCCTTGTTCATGGCGTTCTTCGCTTCGGGGCGGTTGATCGTGATGATCAAAATGCCACCGCGTTCTTCAGTCAGCAACTCTTCGCTCATCTGGCAGCCTCTCCATCTTGCGGCTATTGCGTCTTTAATCGGGACTTATATAACTATGTCGAGTTTCATGTCCACGAAACAGTCGAGCACTAGGAAGGAATCGCGGCAATGCCCCAAGCCTATATCATTGATGCAGTGCGCACACCGCGCGGTATTGGCAAGCAGGGGGCCGGCGAGAAAAGGGGGGGTGCGCTCGCCGCGATGCATCCGCAGCATCTTGCCGCCACGGTGATGAAGGCGATTGCCCAGCGCAACCATCTCGACACCGCCACAGTTGACGATGTGATCTGGTCGGTCTCGACGCAAGACGGGATGCAGGCGGGCGACATGGGCCGCATGGCCGCGCTTGACGCAGGGTATGACATCGCGGCGTCGGGCACCACGCTTGACCGGTTCTGCGGCGGCGGGATTACCAGCGTCAATCTGGCGGCGGCGCAGGTGATGAGCGGGATGGAAAGTTGCATCGTCGCGGGCGGGACCGAAATGATGAGCCTGACGGCCGCCATGGCGCGTGACAAGATGCAGGCGGGGATCAAGCCGCCGATGATGGGCGCCTATAACGAGCGATTGCAGCGCGTGCATCCGCAGAGCCACCAGGGCATTTGCGGCGATGCCATCGCCAGCATGGAGGGCTTCACCCGCGAGGATCTGGACGCGGTCGGCTATCGCAGCCAGCAGCGCGCCGCCGCCGCGATCGCCGAAGGGCGCTTCGACAAGTCGATCATCCCGGTGGTCGATGATGACGGCAATGTGCTGCTCGACCATGACGAATATCCGCGCCCCGAAACCACGATGGAAGGGCTTGCTGCGCTCGAACCGGCTTTCACCAGGATCGCCGACGTTCCGCTCGATGCCAGTGGCACGACCTTTCGCGGGCTGGTGAACCAGAAATATCCCGATCTCGAGATCAGCAATTTCCACCATGCGGGCAACAGTTCGGGCGTGGTCGATGGCGCGGCTGCGGTGCTGGTGACCAGCGCCGAATATGCGCGCCAGCACGGACTGAAGCCGCGGGCGCGGATCGTCGCCACCGCCAACATGGGCGATGATCCGACGCTGATGCTGAACGCCCCGGTTCCCGCGGCGAAGAAGGTGCTGGAGAAGGCTGGGCTCAAGCTTGAGGATATCGACCTGTTCGAAATCAACGAAGCCTTCGCCGTCGTCGCCGCCAAATTCGTGCGCGATCTCGGGCTCAGCTGGGACAAGGTCAACGTCAACGGCGGCTCGATCGCGCTCGGCCATCCGATCGGGGCGACCGGCTCGATGCTGATCGGCACGGTGATCGACGAGCTGGAGCGGCGCGGCGGGCGCTACGGCCTTGTCACCATGTGCGCGGCGGGCGGAATGGCGCCTGCGATCATCGTCGAGCGGGTTGAGGATTTCGCCGACTGAGCGCACAATGGCGGCCTGCGGTGTGCGCAATTTTTGACAAAGCCCCCGCGAACAGGTAAATAGTTTCAAACGAAACTATCTCGATTCTCCGAGGGGATTTGCCTTGCCCGATCTGTTTGAAAACCCCGCCGGCCTTGATGGCTTTGAATTCGTGGAGTTCTGCGCGCCGGAAAAGGGCGTGCTCGAACCGGTGTTCGAGGCCATGGGCTTCACCCGTATTGCCAGGCACCGCTCGAAGGACGTGCACCTGTGGCGCCAGGGCGGGATCAACCTCATCGCCAATTACGAACCGCGCAGCGCGGCATGGTATTTCGCGCGCGAGCACGGCCCCTCGGCCTGCGGCATGGCGTTCCGTGTGCGCGATGCGAGGCTGGCATGGGACCATCTGATCGCACAGGGCGCCGAGCCGGTGCCGGTCCAGACCGGGCCGATGGAAATCCACATTCCCGCGATCCGCGGCATAGGCGGCGCGATCCTCTATCTGGTCGATCGATATGCCGATGCGGATGGCAAGGGTCTTTCGATCTACGACATCGATTTCGAATACCTTCCCGGCGTTGACAGGCACCCCGTCGGTGCCGGTTTCCGCGAGATCGATCACCTGACGCACAACGTCTATACGGGCCGGATGAAGTATTGGGCGGACTACTATGAAAGCCTGTTCAACTTCCGCGAGATCCGCTTCTTCGACATCAAGGGCGAATATACCGGCCTCACCTCCAAGGCGCTGACCGCGCCCGACGGCAAGATACGCATTCCCCTCAACGAGGAAGGTGAAGGCGGAAAGGGCCAGATCGAGGAATTCCTGCGCCAGTTCAACGGCGAGGGTATCCAGCACATCGCGCTGATCTGCGATGACCTGCTCGCCTGCTGGGACCGGCTCAAGGCGCTGGGCGTACCGTTCATGACCGCGCCGCCAGCCACCTATTACGAGATGCTGGACGAACGCCTGCCCGGCCACGGCGAGAATGTCGAAGCGTTGAAGGCGCGCGGCATCCTGCTCGACGGCACCACCGCGGGCGGCCAGCCGCGCCTGCTCCTCCAGATATTCTCCGAAACGCAGGTCGGCCCGGTGTTCTTCGAATTCATCCAGCGCAAGGGCGATGACGGCTTTGGCGAGGGCAATTTCAAGGCCCTGTTCGAAAGCATGGAGCGTGACCAGATCCGCCGCGGTGTACTCGAAGTGGAGCCGGCACAATGAGCGCTGTAAAACCCGCGGGCATCCATCACGTTGCCTATCGCTGCAACGACGCGAAGGAAACGGTCGAATGGTACGGCCGGATGCTGGGCATGGAATACACTACCGCCTTTGCCGAGGATCATGTGCCGTCAACCGGCGAATACGATCCCTACATGCACGTTTTCCTGGATGCGGGAAACGGCAACGTACTGGCGTTTTTCGAACTGCCGAACCAGCCCGGGATGGGCCGCGACGCGAATACGCCTGAATGGGTGCAGCACCTCGCCTTCCGCGTGAACAGCGAAGCCGACCTTATGGCCGCCAAGGCTCACATCGAGGGGCAGGGTGTCGAGGTGCTCGGCCCAACGCATCACGGCATCTTCAAGTCGATCTATTTCTTCGATCCCAACGGCCACCGGATCGAACTTGCTGCGGATATCGGCACGCAGGACCAGTATGACGAACTCAGGCGCGTTGCCCCGTTGATGCTCGACGAGTGGAGCCAGACCAAGACAGCGCCCCGTCATGCCGCCTGGCTGCACGAGATCGCCCGCATCGAACACGGGCACGACTGAGAATCCCGCGCGTGCCTTAACCGGAATTTCCGATCACGCCCGAGGGCGCGGCTAGACCATGCTCGATTTTGATTGAATCAAAATACAGGTCTAGTTTCTTGTTTTACCGTGATTTCCGAGTCGTGAAATGTTCCATTTCACTCGAAATCACTTTATGCTGCCACGCGCAATGCACCCATGAAATCGCGCTTGCCGACTGGTATGCCCTTCATCCGCAGGATGCCGTAAGCGGTTGCCGCGTGGAAGTAGAAATTGGGCTGGCTGAAGCTCAGCAGGAAGTC
>LOEX01000070.1 GCA_001516125.1 Sphingomonadales bacterium BRH_c42 | reverse complement strand
TCGGTCTTGCCGGGCCGTGCGCAGCGGGCGGCAATGCAGACTGGGAAATTCGCGCTTTCTTCGCCAACCAGCACGGCCAGCTTGCCGAGGATCCGGTGACCGGCAGCTTCAATGCCGGGGTGGCGGTGCATTTCTTCGCTAACGGCCTCGCAAGCCAGAGCTACCGCGCTGCACAGGGCCAATGCGTTGGGGCCGACGGGCGCGTCAGTTGCACTCAGGCCGCGGATGGCCGGGTGTGGATCGGCGGGCGGTGCGACACGATCGCACAGGGCGCGGCATTGCCCGCGCTGGGCTGAACGGTCAGGCGCCGACCAGCGCTTCAGCCTTCTTGCGCGCTTTTTCGCGCCATTGCGGGGCGAGCAATTCGCACGCGCTCATAGCGAGCAGGCGCTGAGCGCTGGTTGCCGCTTCCGGGTTGGCGATTTCGCTGAACACTTCGGCGAGCGTCCACTCGGTGCGATCGCATTCTACCCGTTCGAGCGTGTCACCCGCCTGCGCCGCGCCTTGCTCGATCACGCGGAAATACCACCCGCAGCGCGCATTCTTGATGATCGCGGCGACCATGCCCTTGCGGCCGAAACGGTGCTCGATCTTCCAGCATGGCATGCGCGGCTGGCTCACCTCGATCAGCGCGCTGCCAAGCCGGAACCGGTCGCCGATCCGCACCGCAGTCTCGTCGATCCCGCGCACCGCCAGATTGCTGCCGAACGCGCCGGGCAGTGCTAGCAGCTCATGCCCGCCAAGTTCGTTCCGCCAGAAGTCATGGTGATCGAGCGGGTAGAGATGCACCGCCATCTGCACCCCGCCGTGGTGCTTGCGGTCGGCCTGATGGTCGCCTTCGAGCCCCTCGGGCCCGATGTGCACTGCTCCGGGTAGCGGCTCCTTGGCGAAGGCGCTCAATTCCGCGCCGCGAAAGGGCTGCGGTCTTCCCGCCAACAGCGCTTCGACTTGCCAGCTCACTCAGCCGGGGCCTCTGCCGCTTCCCTGTCCCGCTGCGCCCGGCTCTTCTTTTCGGCAGCGGTCCTGAGCTGGCCGCAGGCGGCATCGATATCGCGCCCGCGCGGGGTGCGCACCGGTGCACTGATCCCGGCTTCAAACACGATCTCCGAAAAGCGCCGGACCCGCTCGGGCGCCGAACATTCGTAGGGCGCGCCCGGCCACGGGTTGAACGGGATCAGATTGACCTTCGCGGGTAATTTGTACTGCTTTATCAGGTGGATCAGCTCGCGCGCGTCCGCGTCACTGTCATTCTTGTCCTTGAGCATGACATATTCGAAGGTGATGCGCCGGGCGTTCGATGCACCGGGATAGGCGGCGCAGGCGGACAGCAGTTCCTCGATCCCGTATTTGCGGTTGATCGGGACGATCTCGTCGCGCACTTCCTTGGTCACCGCATGGAGCGAAACCGCCAGGTTGACGCCGATTTCTTCGCCCGCGCGCGCCATCATCGGCACCACGCCGCTGGTCGAAAGCGTGATCCTGCGCCTCGACAGCGCGAGGCCGTCGCCGTCCATCACCAGCTTCAGCGCGTCGCGCACATGATCGAAATTGTAGAGCGGCTCGCCCATGCCCATCATCACGATATTGGTCAGCAAGCGGCCATCGGCGGTATAGTGGCCCCGGTCATAACCATCGGCGTCTTCGGCATCGCCCAACCCCTCCATCGATCCCTTGGGCCATTCGCCCAGCGCATCGCGCGCAAGCATGACCTGGCCGACGATTTCGCCGGGGGTGAGGTTGCGCACCAGCTTCATCGTGCCGGTGTGGCAGAAGGTGCAGTTGAGCGTGCAGCCGATCTGCGAAGATACGCACAGCGTGCCGCGATCGGCATCGGGGATGAATACCATCTCGAAATCGTGGCCGTCGGCGGTACGCAGCAGCCACTTGCGCGTGCCATCGACCGAATGCTGCGCCTCGACCACCTCGGGCCGCCCGATGACGAACCGTTCGCTCAGCCACGGGCGCATGACCTTGGCGATGTCGGTCATCGCCTCGAACTCAGTCACGCCGCGGTGGTAGAGCCAGTGGAACACCTGCTTGGCGCGCAGCCGGGCCTGCTTCGCATCAAGCCCTGCCACTTCGAACAATTGGCGTATTGCAGCCTTGGGCAGGCCGATCAGGTCGATACGTCCATCTGCACGCGGCGTGATGCTGCGCGCGACGGGAACGGGATCCACCAGCCCGGGGATCGGCATGAGATCGGTATCGGCCATGAGAGCGGCGCATATAAGCGCGCTGCATTCGTTTGGCTAGCGCCGCTTTCGCGCGCAAGCGAGCGTCGCTGCATCGATTGCGGTGGCTGCGCCCGCCAGGAGGTAGCTGTCGGAAAAGCGCCTGCCGTTCGCATCGCTTGCCCGCACGCTCATGCGCGCCGCGCTGCGCATGGCTGCAACGATCGCCGCGTCCATCGCCGCGTCGCTCGCCCAGGCATCGGCTCCGCCGCCGACAAGAGTGAAGCTGCGCTGGCCGACCCGCAGGCTGATCGACGCGCCCTTGGCCAGTTTGCGCGAGAGGCGGATATGGAGCTGGTTGCGGATCTGCTTCGTGGGCCAGCTGGCAACGGTTGCATAGGCGGCGAGTTCACGCGGCCTGCGATCAGGCTCGGGCTTGGCGATGGCATAGCAGCGCGGCTGCGCGGGATCGCGAAACGCCGCCCAGCCCGAGAACACGCCCAGGCTGTCCTTGGCCGCCAGCGGAGCGGCAAGCGCGAACAGGGCGAGCAGGACGAGGGCAAGCCTATTCATAGCGGATCGCCACTACTTCCCATTCCTTGCTGCCCGATGGCAGGCGCACCTGACGTAGATCGCCCAGCGTCGCCCCGCGAAGCGCTCGCGCGATCGGTGCGCTCCAGCCGATGCGCCCCGCGCCCACATCCTGCTCATCGTCCCCGACAAGCGTGACCACCATTTGCCGGTCATCCTCGTCCGCCAGTGTGACCGTGGCGCCGAAGTAGGCGCGGCTCCGGTCGCTCTGGCTGGCCGGATCGACCACGCGCAGCACCTTCATCCGCCGCGCGAGATGCGCCAGTTCGCGGTCGATCTCGCGCATGCGTTTGCGCCCATAGAGATAGTCGCCATTCTCGCTGCGATCGCCATTGCCCGCCGCCCAGCTGACGATCTCGACGATTTCGGGCCGTTCCTTGCCCAGCAGATGCTCATAGCGCGCCTGGAGCGCGGCCATGCCCTGCGCGGTAATGGGATCGCCCGGCCGGCTCACGCGGAAAGCTCAGCGCAGGAAGGATGCAGCGGTTCGTGCAGGCCCGTTACGGGCATTGGCGGGATAGAGCTGTTCATAGACTGCGGCATTCTCGATCACGCGCTGGACGTAATTCTTCGTTTCGTAAACCGGAATCCGCTCGATCCATTCGATCCAGCCAATGCCGCCCTGGCGCGGATCGCCATTGGCGCGCAGCCACTTGTTCACATTGCCGGGACCGGCGTTGTAGGCGGCGACGGCGAGCGGATACGATCCGCCGTAATAGTCCATCATCCGCGCGAAATAGCCATTGCCCAGCTGGATATTGTAGCTGGGGCTGTCGACCAGGTCGGCGCTGAGATAGGTCATGCCCAGCTTGCCCGCCTGCTCTGCCGCGGTGCCGGGCATAAGCTGCATCAACCCGCGCGCACCGGCATGGCTGATGGCGTTCTGCGCGAACTGGCTTTCCTGCCGGGTTATGGCGTGGACCATGGTCCAGTCGGTTCCGGGGGGCAGCGGCATGGTAGGATAGCCGATCGCGGTAAATCCGCTGAGGCCGTGTTCCTGCGCGGAATCCGACAGGATCACCGCCAGATCGCGCCTGCCGGTCTGCACAGCAAGATCGGCAACCAGCATATGTTCCTCGGGCGTTGTCGCCTGCGAAGCAATCGCGCGGTAGAACTGGATTCCGGTGCGCCACGGCGCGTCTTTGGCAACCTCGCGCACCGCCTGCGTCAGCGGCTCGGCGTCGAACCGCGCGCGCATTTCGGGCGCGATTGCGGCCACCGCCCGCTCGCCAAGCGGCGGCACGGGCTGCCCCAGCCTTCCCAGTGCCAACATGCCGTAAAAGCGGTCAGGATATTGCGCGGCGAGATTCCAGTATCGCTCCGCCTCGCTGGCGTTGCCCGCCTGCTGGCTGGCGAGCCCGGCCCAGAAGAAGCCCTTCGAGCGGGTCTGCGGCGTGCGCGCCGCCGCGCCATAACGGTAGAACAGCGGAGCGGCGCTGGCGGGCTCCGCAAGGTCCCACAGCGCTCTGGTTCCGCCCAGCCACATCAGGCTGGTGTAATCATCGCGCAGTTTGTAGGCGAGCTGGCTGACATCGGTTCCCGGCGCGAACAGATCGTCGATCCCGGCGGCGATCCTGGCCGCCGATCGCGCGTCGGCGCCTTTCGCCGCAACCAGCATCTCGCCAACCAGGTCCTGCGCATCGAAGGGAAGCCGGTCAAAATGCGGCCTGCCAGAAAGGATGCCGATCGCCTGCGGCGACTGCCTGTTCTTGCGATAGAAACGCACAAGGTTGTAAACCAGCCCGGGGTCGCTGAGCGTACTGCGGTCGATCGCCAGCCCGGTTTCAGCAGGCAGTTCGCTCTCAATCAGCGCCAGCCGCTGGTTAAACACCGCACGCTTCTCGGGCGAAATCATCAGAATGTGCCGCCGCGCGGCATCGGCCTTGCCCTGCCACAGCAGTGCATCCATCCGCGCGTCATGATCGGCCTGCGTGAACTGCGCCCCAAAGCGGCCCAGCAGATAGGCCTCGCTTATCTCGCTCATCGCCCCGCCGCGCCATGCCATGCGCGCGGTTTCGACCGCCTCCTCGCGCTGCAAGCTCGCCAGCGCCAGCGCATAGCGGGCTCTTGCCGGATTGGTCAGCGGGGGATTGAGGTCGAAAAAGGCGACCAGCCTGGTCGCATCGACCGCCTCGAAATCGAGCTTGTCTTCGGCCTGCAGGCGCAGGCGCTCTTCCTGCGGGAAGCCAGGAAAGGCCAGCACGAAACCTGCATAATCGTCGAACCCCATCCGGTCGTTGCCGATCAGCAGTTTCCACCGCTCGATCGCCTGCGCACTATGGCGGGGCTGGGCAGCGACCAATTGCGCGCGCGCCTGTTCCCACTGCGCAAGCGATTCCGACGCAACAGGCGCGGAAAGTGCGATGGTGCCGACCGCCAGAACCACAGTTGCGAGAAAGACCTTGCGATGCATGCTGGACATTGTGTCGGTCTGCTCCTTATCAGGCGATTAACGCATTTGCGCGGTCGCACTGTTCCCCACCTCGCCGGGATATGCGGCCAAGAAGGGTGAAATGGCAATGTTCAGCGGCTCGATTCCCGCTCTGGTGACTCCTTTTCGCGATGGATCGTTCTACGAATCCGCGTTTCGGCGTCTGGTCGATTGGCAGATCGAGCAGGGCAGCTCGGCACTGGTGCCCTGCGGCACCACGGGCGAAGCCCCGACGCTGACCAATGCCGAGCACCACCGCGTGATCGAGATCTGTATCGAGCAGGCCGCCGGGCGCGTTCCGGTGATCGCCGGCTGCGGCAGCAACGATACGCAGACCGCGCTGTGGCACATGCAGGTGGCGAAGGAGCTGGGCGCGGATGCCGCGCTGCTGGTCGCGCCCTATTACAACCGGCCGAGCCAGGCGGGATTGATCGCGCATTTCAGCTATCTTGCCGAGAAGGTCGATCTGCCGATCGTGCTATACAATGTGCCGGGGCGGACTGTGACTGACATCAAACCCGAAACCGTCGCCGTACTGGCAAGGCTGTGGCCGGGACGAATTGTCGGGATCAAGGATGCGACCGGCGACATGACGCGCGTGACGCGTCACCGGATGGACATGGGTACGGCCTTTGTCCAGCTGTGCGGCAACGACGACATGGCACTCCCCTTCAATGCTGCGGGCGGGGTGGGGTGCATCTCTGTCACCGCAAATGTCGCCCCTGCGCTGTGTGCGCAGTTCCAGGCCGCAAGCCTTGCCGGTGACGGCGCACGCGCGCACGAACTCAACGAGCGGCTGTTCCCGCTGCACCAGGCGCTGTTTAGCGATGCCAGCCCCGCGCCGGTAAAATACGCACTCAGCCGGGTGATGGACGGCTTCACCGACGATGTGCGCCTGCCGCTGGTCAGTTGCTCCGATACGGCCCGCAAGGTGGTGGATGATGCGCTGGCGCACGCGGGATTGATTTGAATTTTTCAACTTCGGGCCTAAATGCCCGCCATCATGGCCCGACCCAAGCCCGAAACCTTCGACAAGCAGAAGACCGTCGCGGAAAATCGCCGCGCCCGGTTCGACTATTATATCGAGGATAAGTTCGAGGCTGGCCTGGCCCTGCACGGCACAGAAGTGAAGGCGCTGCGCGCGGGTGAGGCCTCGATCGCGGAAAGCTATGCCGAAGTGCGAGGCGGCGAGGTCTGGCTGGTCAACGCCAACATCCCCGAATACAGCCATGGCAACCGGCTCAATCACGAGCCCCGCCGCCCGCGCAAGCTGCTGTTCCATGCGCGCGAGATCGAACGGATGCTGGGCGCGGTCGAACGCAAGGGCATGACGCTGGTCCCGCTGTCGATCTATTTCAATCGCACCGGGCGGGCCAAGGTTGAGCTCGCGCTGGCCAAGGGCAAGCAGGCGCACGACAAGCGTCAATCGATCAAGGAACGCGACTGGAAGCGCGACAAGGCCCGCCTGATGCGCGAAAAGGGGTAGGTAAAGGGCGGACAATTCAGCCCCAGATTCAGGTCATGGTCAGACCCGCACGGCTATCGGCTCCGCGGCAAGGTTTTGATCCGCGAAATATGGCCAGATCGGCCTTGCGAATTGAGAATGACGAGCGCAATGCGTGCACCCGAAAAGATGACCGACAAGAGATCAAAAACCTGGCTGGCGGACCACCTCCGCAAATATATGCCTGGGCGTGAGGAATTGGCGAGCAACCGCTATCTCGCACCCATCGCGCACCGCTTCCTGTCGCCCGAACTGTGGCGCTTCACACGCCGCTCGGTACCGCGCGGGGTCGCGCTGGGCCTGTTTGCGGCGTTTATCGTTCCGCTCGGCCAGATCTTTTTCGCTGCGTTTCTGGCGCTGCCCGCGCGTGCCAATGTGCCGCTGGCGGCCGCAGTCACTTTCGTTACCAATCCTTTCACTTTTCCCTTCTGGGCCTATGTGGCCAAGGCGACGGGTGATCTGGTGCTCAATATCGATGCCATCGTCGGACCGGGAACAGCAGGCCAGTTTGCGCATGACGAGGGGCTTCTGGCCCAGGCGTTCGAGTTGGCTGGGGTGACTGCATTCGGCTTCGTCGTGCTTGCGGTGGCGTCATCGGTGCTGGGTTACTTCCTGTCCGGGGCGATCTGGCGGGTGATGGTGGCACGGCGGCGCATGCGCAGGCTGCAACTGATGGAATCCCGGCTCGACCAGCGCTTGGGCGCACACGAGGAATGAGCCTGATCCCCGGTTCGTCGTCGACCAGGGCGCCCGCGACGCTGTTCGGCACGATCGCGCTGGCAATGCTGGCCAGCGCGGCGTTGCTGTGGACGGCGACCGGGCAGTTGCCGGTAGTGATCGTCTATGTCCTGGGCCTGCTGGTGCTGATGATGGCGGGGTTCGCCATCGATCGCATGCGAACAGCCGCGCCGGCCACCAACTTTGTCGAGCCGGACTGGTCGGTGACGGTTGCAGCGATCGAACGGGCGGGCGAGGCGATCGCCATTACCGATCGCGCCAATCGCCTGGTCTGCGCCAACAGCGCCTTCATCAAGCGGTTCGGGATCGAACATGCACCGCCCAATCTGCTGCTGACCAACAGCGACCACGAGGCGCTGACGCGGGTTGCGCGGAACGCCTGGCGCGAAAGTACGGCGGGCGCCGATCTGTTCCCAAGCGGAGAAGGTCAGCCTGGCTGGTCGGTCACGGCCGAGCGGGCCGGCAGGGGCGAGGATCACATGATCTGGCGACTGCGCAGGATCGAGCCGGAGGTGGAAGATCCCCTGAGCGGCCTCGATCTGGCCGGGCGTTTCGGCCAGATGCTTTCGGCGGCGGGAATCGAGGCGGCGATCACCGCATCGGACGGGATCGTCACGGGGGCGAGCGCAGGCTTCGCGGAACGCGCGGCGGGCGATGCGAAGGCGACGCTGGCAGGGCAGGAATTCGTGTCGTTCCTGCGCACCGACGAGCGCGATCGCATCTATTTCGCCCGCGAAGGACGGCAGGGCACGCCGCAGACGCTGGTCCAGGTCCCCCTTGATCTTGCCGATGGACGCAAGAGCCGGAAGACGCTCGACGGCCAGTCGCTGATGCTGCTGGTCGACAGCGGAGTCGGACTGGGCGGCAGCTGGGATGGCACCTCGCAGGCCGGCGTGCTCCAGCTGGAGGCGCTGCTGGCGCAGTTGCCGTTGGGGCTGGCCATGACCGATCGCGATGGCCGGTTCCTGTTCGGGAACGATGCCTTTCTGCGTTCGGTCGATCGTGAAGGCGTGGGACTCCCGCCATTCCCGACCGATCTTGTGGTGCGCGAAGACAAGCCTGCGCTGTCGGACGCCGTTCGGCGGCATGGGCGCGGTCCAGCGTCGAGCGGCGACATGGCGATCCGGCTGGTTTCGCAACCCGACGAGCCGGTCATGCTGGGCTTGGCCGGCGTGCGCGGGTTGGGCGATGCGGCGGTGCTGCTGAGCCTGTCCGATTCCACCGAAGAGACACGGCTCAAGCGGCAGGTGGCGCAGGCCACCAAGATGCAGGCTGTCGGGCAGTTGGCAGGCGGGGTGGCGCACGATTTCAACAACGTGCTCACCGCGGTGATCGGCACCTGCGATCTCATGCTCCTGCGCCATACGCCGGGTGACAGCGATTATGACGACATCCAGCAGATCCGCCAGAACTCGAACCGCGCGGCGGCGCTAACCCGCCAGCTGCTGGCATTCTCGCGACAGCAGACCCTGCGCCCGGAAATCCTGCAACTGCCCGATGTGGTGAGCGAAATCGGCCCGCTGATCCGGCGCCTGCTGGGCGAGCAGATCGAGTATCGCGTCCGCCACGATCGCGATCTGGGGCCGGTGCGGGCCGACCCGCAACAGCTCGAGCAGGTGATCATGAACCTGGCGGTCAATGCACGCGACGCCATCATGTCGAGCGGCGGCGGTTCGGGCCGGTTCACCCTGTCAACCCACAGGCTTGCCGCGCGCGATGTGGCGCGGATGCGGTCCAGCATCCTGCCTTCCGACGATTATACGGTGTTGTTGGCCGAGGATACCGGGGGCGGAATCCCGCCTGCGGTCCTGCCCAAGTTGTTCGAACCGTTCTTCACCACCAAGGAACCGGGCAAGGGTACGGGCCTCGGCCTTTCGACCGTTTACGGCATCGTCAAGCAATCGGGCGGGTTCATTTTCGCCGACAATGTCGAAGCCAGAGGCGGAAAGGCGCCGGGTGCGCGCTTCACGATCTATCTGCCGGTTTACAAGGGTGAAGTCCTGCAAAAGCCGGTAGAGACCGGACCGGGCGAACCTGCGCGCGACTGGTCGGGCGGCGGGAGGCTGCTCCTGGTCGAGGACGAGGTCATGGTGCGCGCGGTGGCCGAACGGGCGTTGGCCAGGGCGGGCTACAATGTCACGACCTGTAGCGACGGCGAGGAAGGGTTGACCAGGATCGAAGCAGGCGAACCGTTCGATCTTGTCGTCAGCGATGTGGTGATGCCAGGGATGGATGGCCCCACCATGGTCCGCGCCATTCGCGCATTGCGCCCCGATGTGCCGGTCCTGTTCATGTCGGGCTATGCCGAGGAACACTTGCGCCAGGATATCGATATTCCCGACATGCACTTTATCGCCAAACCCTTCAGCGTGCAGGAAATTGGCGATGCCGTATCGCGCGTGTTGCGGGCTTCGGGCGTGAAAGAGACCTGAAATCGCATTGGAAAAAATTTTTCGTTCGCATCTTGTTCCAACAGAACAAACACGGTACACACTCGCCAGTCGATAAGGGGGGATGGACCCTAGGCAAGCGAAGGAGGCCATGCGATGACGACCAATCTGAAACTGGTAGAGAAGGAAAGTTCCGTGGATCGTCAAAAGGCGCTCGAAGCCGCGCTGGCGCAGATTGACCGCGCTTTTGGCAAGGGTTCGGCGATGCGGCTGGGCTCGAAGGAAGCGATGCAGGTCGAAGTGATTTCCAGCGGCTCGCTTGGCCTCGATATCGCGCTGGGCGTGGGCGGACTGCCCAAGGGCCGCGTGATCGAGGTCTATGGGCCCGAAAGTTCAGGCAAGACCACGCTGGCGCTCCATGTCATCGCCGAGGCGCAGAAGGCCGGCGGAACCGCCGCATTCGTCGATGCCGAACATGCGCTCGATCCGGTCTATGCCAGGAAGCTCGGCGTCAATATCGACGAACTGATCGTCTCTCAGCCCGATACCGGCGAGCAGGCGCTCGAGATTACCGACACGCTGGTGCGTTCGAATGCGATCGACGTGCTGGTGGTCGATTCGGTTGCCGCGCTGGTACCGCGGGCCGAGATCGAGGGCGAGATGGGTGACACCCATGTCGGCCTGCAAGCCCGCCTGATGAGCCAATCCTTGCGCAAGCTGACCGGTTCGATCAGCCGTTCCAAGTGCATGGTGATCTTCATCAACCAGCTGCGCATGAAGATCGGCGTGATGTACGGCAATCCCGA
>LOEX01000069.1 GCA_001516125.1 Sphingomonadales bacterium BRH_c42 | reverse complement strand
GCGGGCCAGCTCGGCCTTCCCGCTGGCAAAGCTGAGGCCTGTGATCACACCGCGCGCTTCGGCCTGCCAGTGCGGCGCGCCCAGCCCGGCGAGCGCGGGCACGATCGTGACCCCGCCGGTATGCTCGATCGAGCGCGCAAGCGCCTCGGTCTGCGCTGCGACATCGACGATGCCGAGTGAATCGCGCAGCCATTGGATCAGGCTCCCGGCCACAAACACCGAACCTTCGATCGCATAGGTCCGCTCGCCGCCAAGCTGGTACAGCACCGTCCCCAGCAGGCGATTCTTCGAGGCGGGAATATCGCGCCCCATATTGGTGAGCACGAAGGCCCCGGTGCCATAAGTTGCTTTCGTCTCTCCCGGGCTCAGGCAGGCCTGGCCAATGGTCGCGGCCTGCTGATCCCCCGCCAGCCCGGTGATCGGGATCGCGCGGCCCAGCCATTGCGCCTGCGCCACCCCCAGCGCACCGGCATTGTCGGTTACTTCGGGCAGCGCCGAATGCGGTACGCCAAGAAGTTCGCACAACCCCTCGTCAAAGCCCGAGCCCGCCAGCTCCATCAGCAACGTGCGGCTGGCATTGCTGGCATCGCTGATGTGTGCCCCGCCGGTCAATTTGGCCACCAGCCAGCTTTCGATCGTTCCCAACGCCAGCCGCCCTGCCTGCGCGGCATCGCGCACCGTCGGCTCGTTATCGAGCAGCCAGCGCATCTTGGTGCCCGAGAAATAGGGGTCGAGCAGCAGCCCGGTGCGCCGCTGCACCTCGCCCTCATGCCCCGCCTCGCGCAGGCTGGCGCAGAAATTCGCGGTGCGCCGGTCCTGCCACACGATCGCGCGGGCAAGCGGTTCGAGCGTCTCGCGGTCCCATGCAACCACGGTTTCGCGCTGGTTGGTGATCCCGATTGCGGCGATCCTGTCAGCACCGCCTGCCTTGGCGACCAGCTCGCGCGCGCAGGCGAGCGTCTTGTCCCAGATTTCGGCGGCATCATGTTCGACCCAGCCGGACTGCGGGTAATACTGGGTCAGGTCCTGCTGCGCAGTGCCGTGAAGGCTGCCATCGGGCGCGAACAGCATCGCCCGCGTCGAAGTGGTGCCTTCATCGAGAACCAGTATCAGATCGTCCATTCGCCTTCTCTCCTCGCCAGAGGTGACATGTGCCACGGTGCACGCCATATGCAAGCCATGGAATTGCCCCCCCAGCCCTGGCCGACCGGCGTTGCCGAACAATGCGAACCGCTGGTCCGGCGCGTGCTCGCACCCAATCCCTCGCCCTACACCTATACCGGCACGCAGACCTACATCGTGGGCAACGCGGGCGAGGTGGCGGTGATCGATCCGGGTCCGGCAGAGCCCGCCCATGTCGATGCGATCCTTGCGGCGGTGGGCGACGCGCAGGTCAGCGCGATCATGTGCACGCACACGCACCGTGACCATTCACCCGCTGCGGCGCCGCTCAAGGCGATGACAGGCGCGCCGATAATCGGCTGCGGGCCGCTGGTGATCGACAGCAGGGTTCTGAACGAATGGGGCGCACGCTCCGACGAAGCGTTCGATCCCGACTATGCGCCCGACCGGGTGATGGAGGATGGCGAGGCGATCGCTGGGCCCGGCTGGACGCTGCGCGCCATCCACACGCCGGGGCATACCTCGAACCACCTGTGCTTTGCGCTCGAGGAATCGGGCGCGCTGTTCACCGGCGATCATGTCATGGGTTGGTCGACCAGCGTGGTGATCCCGCCCGATGGCGACATGGGCGACTACATGCGCAGCCTCGATCTGCTCCAGTCGCGCGATGACCGGGTCTATTATTCGGCGCATGGCGAGCCTATCACGAAGCCCCGCCAGCTGGTGCGCGGGATGATCGGCCATCGCCGCCAGCGTGAAAACCAGATCCGGCGCCTCTTGGCTGATCGCGCCCGGCCGGTCGCCGATTTCATTCCCGATATGTACAAGGGGCTCGATCCGCGCCTTGTGGGCGCGGCGCGGATGAGCGTTACGGCGCATCTGCTCGATCTCGAGAAGCGCGGGATGGTGGCGCATTTCGACGATCATTGGTCGCTGTTGGTCGACCGCCCCTAGTCAGACCAGGAATGTTTCTTCCTTTGGCGGTCGACTTTCCCGCCAGCCGGAATCACACTATGACACTGGGCGGGTCGAGGGGGATTCAAATCATGGCAACTGCATTCAGGGTGCACGCCGAACCTGAACGGCGCTTCTTTTTGATCATGGCCTGGGTGATGTCGCTCATCATCGTGGCCGGGTTCGCATTGAACCTGGCCATGGGCAGGTCAACCTTTGCCGTGCCATGGCCGTACCATGTCCATGGCCTGGTGTTCTTCGGCTGGGTTGCGATCTTCCTGACGCAGAACACGCTGATAGCGGGCAACAATATCGCACTGCACAAACGGCTCGGCCAGATCGCCTACCTCTGGATCCCGTTGATGGTGGTGATGGGCTTCACGATCATGTTCGTTTCGATGCGCCGCAATGGCGGCCCATTTTTCTTCGATCAGAACGAATTCATGATCAGCAATACGTTGCAACTGCTGACCTTCGGCGGGCTCGCTTTCGCCTCGCTACGTTCGCGCCGCTATTCTGGCTGGCACCGGCGGCTGATGTTCTGCGCGATGGCGATCCTCACCGGGCCAGGTCTCGGCCGTTTGCTGCCCATGCCGCTCCTCATCCCCAATGCCTGGCGCATCATGGTGGTGGTGACGATGATCTTCCCGGTGATCGGAATGATCGCCGACTGGCGCCGCAGCGGTAAGGTGCACCCGGCATGGCTGTGGGGAGTTGGCATAGTGTTGGCCGGGCAGGCCGTGGCCGACCTCATCGCCTATAGCCCGTTTGGCGTTTCGTTGACCGAACAGGTCCTGGCCGGAACACCCGGGGCCGAACGACCCATGGAAGCCTTCCTCCCGCCCGGCTTCACCATGTAGCGGCCCAAACACGCTCGCAAAATGCAGCCCTGTCCCTATATGGATGCCAACGGCAACTGACGGACAAGATTGATGGGCGTTGAAACGAAAATCCCCGCCGGCAGCGAACTGCTCGCCGAAATCGACCGGCTGCGCAAGCAGCGCAACGCGGTGATCCTGGCGCATTATTACCAAAGCCCCGACATCCAGGACATTGCCGATTTCGTGGGGGACAGCCTCGATCTCAGCCGCAAGGCGGCGGCCACCGATGCCGATGTCATCGCCTTTTGCGGGGTCAAGTTCATGGCCGATACCGCCAAGATCCTCTCCCCCCAGAAGATCGTCGTGCTGCCTGACATGGACGCGGGGTGCAGCCTTGAAGACTCGTGCCCGCCCGAAAAGTTCCGCGCCTTCCGCGCCGCGCACCCCGATCACATCGCACTGACCTACATCAACTGCTCGACCGAGGTGAAGGCGCTCTCCGACGTGATCGTCACCTCCTCCAGCGCCGAGACGATCCTGGCGCAGATACCGCCCGAACAGAAGATCATCTTCGGGCCCGACCGGCACCTTGGCGGCTATCTCAGCCGCAAGTTCGGGCGCGAGATGCTGCTGTGGCCGGGTGTGTGCATCGTGCACGAGGCCTTCAGCGAGACCGAGCTGATGAAGCTGAAAGTGCGGCACCCCGGCGCGCCGGTCGCCGCGCATCCCGAATGCCCGCCCTCGATCATCGACCACGCCGACTATGTCGGTTCGACCAGCGGCATATTGAAGTTCGCCAGCGAGTTCGAAGGCGACACGCTGATTGTCGCGACCGAGCCGCACATCATCCACCAGATGGAAAAGGCTCTACCGAACAAGCACTTCATCGGTGCGCCGGGGGCTGACGGCAACTGCTCGTGCAATATCTGCCCCTACATGGCGCTCAACACGATGGAGAAGCTCTACGCCGCGCTGCGCGATCTCGAGCCGCGGATCGAGATCGAGGAGGGGCTGCGGCTCAGGGCCAAGAAGAGCCTCGACAGAATGCTCGAAATGGCGGGCGGCACGGTCGGCATGGGGGATTTGGGGGCGAGGACATGATTCCAGACTACCAGACCTTGATGCTTCCGGTGCTGGAATTGGCGGCAGAAGGTGAAGCAAATATAGGATTAACAACGGAGGCAGTTTCTGACCAGTTTTCACTTTCTCCAGAAGAACGAATTGAACTCTTGCCCAGTGGCAAACTGACCGTAATCCGCAGTCGGGTCCATTGGGCCAAGGCCTATCTAAAACAAGCAGGTTTGGTAGAGGCCACTAAGCGTGGTCACTTCCGCATCACTGACCGTGGCCGAGCTGTGCTGCAAAATCCACCAACCAAGATCGACAATGCCTTTCTCGATCAGTTCGAGGAGTTCCGCCAGTTCCGTGAGCGGGGGCACAAGGCCGGTGAAGCCGCACCGGTAGTTCAACTGGAACAGGATTCCTCCGCTTCGCCGGAGGACGTGCTGAACGCCGCCCATCAACAGATCACCGATTTCTTCATTGCCGAACTGATCGATCGGATGATTGCCGGAACCCCGGCTTTTTTCGAAAAGGCCATCGTCGAACTGCTACTGGCAATGGGCTATGGCGGCAGTTCGCAGGAAGCCGGGCGTGCGATCGGCAAGTCAGGCGATGATGGGGTGGACGGCGTAATCGATCAGGACGTGCTGGGCGTGGACCAGATCTTCATCCAGGCCAAGCGATACAAATCGGAGAACATCGTCGGGCCGGCCGCGATCCGCGAGTTCTACGGCGCGCTCAGCATGAGAAAGGCGCAGAAGGGTATCTTCGTTACCACTTCGGGTTTCACCAAGGCCGCACTGGACACGGCTTCTCAGATCGGCGGTCGGATCGTCCTGATCGACGGGCAGCAACTTGGCCGCCTGATGGTGCGTTACAACGTCGGCTGCCGCGACAAGGATACGCTGCATATCAAGGATTTTGACGAAGACTTCTTCGATTGACTACCCCCGCCTCGCCCGGGCAATCACCAACGCTCCGCCGACCATCGCCATGCCCAGCAGGTCGAGCGGGCTCAGCACCTCGCCGAACACCGCATAGCCCGTCAGCGCGGCAACCGCAGGCTGGGTCAACAGCGCAAGGCCGATCACCAGCGGCGAGAAGTGCCGCAGCACCCATACCAGCAGCCCCTGCCCCACGATCTGGCTGAAGAAGGCCAGCGCCACCAGCGGCCCCCATTGCTGGGGCCACACCGGTTCGCCCAATGCGATCGCCAGCGCCAGCAGCAGCGGGCAGGCAAACAGGCTGACCCAGACCAGCAGGCTCCACGCGCCGATATGCTTGCGCGCGTCCTGCAAGGTAATCAGATAGACTGCATAGAGCAGCCCGGCGGCGAGGCAGAACAGATCGCCGATCAGCGTGGCGGTCGAAATCTCGAGGCTGCGCCCCATCAGGATCGCGGTTCCCGCCAGCGCGAACGCGATCGCCAGCCATTCGAAACGGTGAGGAAGGTGGCGCGCCATGATGAAGCCCCAGAACATCACCACCAGGCTGCCCGAATTGCCGAACAGCGCGGCATTGCCCAGCCGGGTATATTCGATCCCGACATGCCATGCGGCAAGATCGAGCCCGAAGGTTATCGCCCCCAGCCATATCCAGAACATCGTCCTGCACGGAATGCCGCCCAGGCTCTGTCCCGTCCGCCGCGCCATCAGAACGAAGAACGGCAGCGGCAGCAGCAGCCGCCAGAACCCCGCCGCGACCGGTCCGCTATCGGCCAGCCGCACGAACCACGGCCCCAGCGCCAGCGCGACATTGGCCACAAGCAGGCCGGCCAGCAGCAGCCAGCCGCGCGGCGCTGCAAGATTTGCTTCCAATGCCCCCTCTTTTTCCATGGCTTGCGCACTAGCCATGAAATCACCAAGTGCGAAAGCGAATTGCTGAACAACAAGAGGAATTGCATGTGACCGCAACGCTTTTCGAACCTGTGAAACTGGGCGCGATTCATGCCCGCAACCGGATCGTCATGGCCCCGCTGACGCGCGGGCGGGCGAGCCAGCCCGGCTCTGTCCCCAACGAAATGATGGCGACTTATTACCGCCAGCGTGCGGGCGCGGGCCTGATCATCAGCGAGGCGACGGGCATCAGCGTGGAAGGGCTGGGCTGGCCTTCCGCACCCGGCATCTGGAGCGAGGAGCAGGTCGAAGGCTGGAAGCTGACGACCCGCGCGGTTCATGAGGAAGGCGGCGCGATCGTGCTGCAACTGTGGCACATGGGCCGCCTGGTCCATCCCGATTTTCTCGGTGGTAATCCGCCCGTTTCGGCTTCGGCAACGACTGCGCCCGATCATGCCCACACCCCCACCGGGCGCAAGCCATACGAGCAGGCGCGCGCGCTGGGCGTGGATGAGATTGCGCGGGTGGTGGGCGATTATCGCCGCGCTGCGGAAAACGCGAAGAATGCAGGGTTCGACGGGGTCCAGCTGCACGGCGCCAACGGCTATCTGGTCGACCAGTTCCTGCGCGACGGCACCAATTTGCGCGAGGATGAATATGGCGGAGCGCCCGAAAACCGCGTGCGCTTCATGCGCGAAGTGCTCGAAGCCCTGATCGATGTCTGGGGTGCGGACCGCGTAAGCATCCGCCTTTCGCCCAATGGCGAGACGCAGGGCTGCAATGACAGCGACCCTGCGGCGACCTTTGGCGAAGCCGCCCGCGTGATCGAGGAGCTGGGCCTTGGCTTCCTCGAGCTGCGCGAGCCCGGCCCCGATGGCACTTTCGGGCGCACCGACGTGCCCGGGCAAAGTCCGCTGATCCGGCGGATCTATTCGGGCGCGCTGGTGCTCAACAGCGATTACGATGCCGCGCGCGCCGTTAACGATATAGAATCCAAGGCCTGCGATGCTGTGAGCTTCGGGCGGCCATTCATCTCCAATCCCGATCTGCCCGAACGGATCAGGATCGGGGCGGAATGGGCGCCAAACCGGGATGTACCGCAAAGCTGGTATCTCCCCGGTCCCGCGGGATATATCGATTATCCCGTGCTGGCCGGAGCGGGCTAGTCCAGGCGCGAACGCATCCTGCCGGGAACAGGAGTTTCGGTGATGCGATCTTGGCTGATCGTTGCGGCGGATGATGCGCAGGCGCTTGAGCGGTCGGTCGTTGCGGGCGCGGATGCGGTGGTGCTCGACCTGGACCATGACATGGGTACGAGCCAGCGCGAGGACGCCCGCGAGCGAGCGCGGGACTGGCTCTCTAGTCACCGGTTGCAGGTTATCGAGGGGCGGCATTTCGCGCGCTGGGTGCGGATTTCACCCCTCGGCTCGCGCCATTGGCGTGACGATCTGTTCGCAGTCATGCCCGGCGCACCGCAGGGCATTTTCCTGCCCGAGGTTCCCGGCCCCGCTCATATCCAGCAATTGGGCGCCGAATTCTATGAAATCGAACAACGCGCCGGTATCGCCTATGGCGCGACGCAGATCGTTCCAATGGTTGCGAGCAGCCCCGGCGGCGCTCTCGCTCTTTCCGCCTTCGCAGGAGAGCCGCACCCGCGGCTGGCCGGCCTGGCATGGGATGCCGCGCAGCTCGGCGAAAGGATCGATGCCCGGCGCCAGCGAAACGAGCGGGATGAATGGTGCGGCGCGTTCGCATATGCCCGCGCCCAGATAGTTCTATGCGCCAAGGCGCAGGGGCTGAAGGCAATCGAGAGCGCGCAAGCGGCAGATACCGACCCGGCCCGGCTGGAGAGGATTGCAGAAATCGCCCGTGCCGACGGCTTTTCCGGAATGTTTGCTACCCATCCGGCGCAGGTTCCCGCAATCAACCGGGCGTTCACCCCCAACGAAGGCGAGATTGCTCAGGCGCGGCGGATCGAAATGCAGTTTACTGCGAACGCACATGCCGAACTTGTCACGCTTGGCAACAGGGTCCTGGAGCCGGTTGACCTTCACCGGGCACGCCAGGTGCTCGAGGCTGCACCCAAGGGCAGGGGCCTGCCGCCGGGTTAGAGTGATTTCGAGTGCAATGGAACATTTCACGACTCGAAAATCACGTTAAAACAAGAAACTGGGCTGCATCGCCATTCAGGCGTCAAGTCATCGCGAACAGCCGCCCGGCCAGCCAGCCCATGAAGATCGACAGCAACACGGCCGTGACGCCATAGAACAACGACCACCGCTGCGAAGCGTATTCGACAAACCGCTCGAAACCCACCTTGCGCACCTCGACATCCGCCACTGCCGAGGCGATCACCCGCCCATCGGTGATCGCGAACGTTTCGGCAGTATATTGGCCGATCGGCACGTTCGACGGCAGACTGATCCGCGCCTGGTACAGCACCTGCTCGCTGATCCTGACGCCGCCTTCTTCCTGCTTGTAGAGCCCCTGGCGTCGGCGCTGATCGACCAATCCTGCTGAAAACCGGGCCTGTTGCTGGGGATTGATCTCACCGCTGGGCGAAAGCTGGATAAACTGCGTTCCCAATTCGTAGATCGCCGCGGTCCGTTCATCGACGATATCACGGATCGGCTGCGATGATGCGACAGCGAAATACGATGGGGCGGATCGAAAATCGCTGGTTTCCGCGTTCATCCAGATCCCCGCGATCCGCTTCTTTTCGCGCATACGGATGGGTTGGGTCGGCCCCTTGAGCACCACCACGATGTCATATGCTGCACCCGCCCGGCGCCCGCCAGGGTCGAGGATCGCGCCGAACAGCAGCAATTCCGTGCCGGTAAAGCCCTGGCGGATCTGGACTTCGCTTTGCGACACCTCGGGCACCAGAATCGCTTCGCGCTGCCCCGAAAGCAGCAGTCCGGCCAGGATGAGGAACGCCCATCTCATAGCGGCGAAACTGTGTAGATCTCTTCGGGCCGGTAACCCAGCCCCGCTGCCATGCGGATCGCCACCAGCAGCACAATCCCCGCCAGTACCAGCCGCAGGATCTCGGGACGCGCCTTGAGCGCGATCTGCGTGCCGAACTGCGCACCCATGACCGATCCCAGCAGCAGCAGCCCGGCCAGCACCAGATCGATCGCCTTGGTGGTCAGCGCGTGCATCATGGTTGTTACCATGGTCACGAACAGGATCTGGAACAGCGATGTGCCAACCACCACGTTGGCGCTCATGCCCAGGATGTAGAGCATCGCAGGCACAAGTATGAACCCCCCGCCCACGCCCATCAACATCGTCAGTATGCCCACCAGAAAGCCCAGAATGGCGGGTGCCAGCGGCGATATGTAAAGGCCCGAGCCGTAAAAGCGCCAGCGCATCGGCAGCGCCGCGACGATCGGGTGATGGCGACGTTTGCGCGGGGCGCTGCTCTTCCCCTCGATCGGTCGGATTGCCTCGATCGCCTCGCGCATCATCAACGTTCCGATGGTGCCCAGCATGATGACGTAGAGGATGCTGATCACCACGTCGATCTGGCCGATCGCCTGAAAGAAACGGAACAGCAGTGCACCGACCAGTGCGCCGATGATCCCGCCACCGACCATGGTCAGGCCCATCCGGTAATCGACCCCGTCGCGGCGGCGGTGCGCAAGTACGCCCGACACGCTGGCGCCGGTCACCTGCGTTGCGGCCGATGCCGCCGCAACCGTGGGCGGTATGCCATAGAAGATCAGCAGCGGGGTGGTGAGAAAGCCGCCGCCCACACCGAACAGGCCCGAGAGAATTCCCGTCAGGACACCCAGCGCCACGATCAACAGGCCGTTGACCGAAAGATTCGCGATGGGCAGGTAAACGTCCATGAAGACGGCGTAGCTTAGCGCAGGCCGATATTAAAGGCGCAGCATCGCCCTGCCCCCAAACTTAACCTCAAAACCGTGTTGAAAGCGTCAGGGCGGCGCCTGAAGGGGGCTGGGCATTGCCAGCAACGCGCTCACGATAGTCGAGCGCAAGCCGCGCGGGGATCTTGTCGAGCTTCACGTCGAACCGCAGGCTGGGCCCGATATCGAGCCGTTCCGCCCCTTTCTGTGCCCCGCCCCAGGCCGCAGTGCCCAGGCTGACCGTTCCCAGATCGAATTTCCCCAGATCGCGCAATATGTGCACCTGCCCGTCGGCAAAGCCGGTGCCGTTCCGTCCGCCGACATAGCCTGCCTGGACATAGGCTTCTGCCCGCATTTGCAGCGGCAGCGCCAGCGGGGCAAATTCGCTGGTGACGAAGGCTGCGGGGCGAACATCGACCCTTCCGCCGCGGTGAGTGGCGCGCAGTTCGGCGTACATGCGCATCGGCAGCGCGGCCAGCGGGCGGGCGGAAAGGCCCGCTGCCAGTTCTTTCTCGCCGCCGTCTATCAGCGCCTTGTAGGCCCGCGCATAGGCGCGCGGATCGCGGTGGTTGCCGGGCGCCAGGCGGTAATTGAGAACCACCGCGGCCTGGCTGGCGCCGTAGCTGGGCACACGGCCCTGGGCGATTGCCGCCGAGTCCGAGCCATCACGCCAGAAAGCCCACGCTTCGAGAGACCAGCGATCGCGGCGGGGCATCGCGGCGGGCTGCGCGCGATCTGGCGCAGCACCGGTCACGATTCGCTCGCTCAGCGCGGGAGGCACCGGCTGATGCGCCGGAGCAACGACCCCTGAACGCAGGTTGCCTGCGGCACCTTCAGGAGTGGGAGCAAACTCGCCCGCATTATTCATGAACGGGCCGCGCGGTGCGGCGCGCCGCGCCGATAATGCCAGCAGCTCTGCCCCGCCGCGGGCAAAAGTGGCCGAAACACCGCCAAAATTCGAGAAAGCTGCGGAGCTCGCAATCTTCCCCGACCCGCCCTGTATCGATCCGCTGTCCCCGATCGGCTCGTCCACCACTGCAAAGGGAGATTCCCACAGTATCGCTCGTCCGCCGATCCAGGCCATGAACAATGCCGCCAGCATCAGCAGCGGCTGACCGCGCGAGCGCGTGGTGCCAACGGTCATACCGGTGCAGCCACCGGTTTCACATCGGCCGGGTGCGTGAAGTGCGGTGTCTTGTCCCACACCACGCCATTGCCCCGCAGGCTATGGACATAGGCGACAAGCGCGCGTCGTCCGGCCATGATCGCGATGATGTTGGCGATCGGCATGCGCAGAACGGCACGGGCACCTTCGGGAATGCCGAACTCGCGCGCGGTGAATGCAAATCGCATGGCTACGCGCCATGTCAGGGCAAAGCCGTTGATCGCCAGAAGCACCCATACGCCCGCCGATAGTTGCTCGTGTTCGACCTGCCCGAGCCGCGCTGCCCCCCAGCCCAGCATCGAGAGCGGCAGCAGCGCATAGCCTGCCAGCAATACCAGCGCAGTGAGGGGGCCGCGCCGGTCGCGCAGGCGCATCCAGAACTCGACCGGGCGCAGCGACCATCCTGTCCGGTCCCACCCCTGCAAGGCAATTCCATGTACCCAGCGCGTCTTCTGACGCACCACATGGTCTATCCGGTCGGGGAAATAGGCCCTGGTCGCGACCAGGGTGCCGTCCTCGCCGCGCAGACGCAGGAAGCGGCACCGGCCGCCCAATGCGGCAATGCCCAGCCCCAGCTCGTAATCCTCCGTCAGCGAGTCGGCGGCAAACGGAACGCCGTCGCCCCGCGCCGTC
>LOEX01000068.1 GCA_001516125.1 Sphingomonadales bacterium BRH_c42 | reverse complement strand
GCCGTGGCCGGTGCGATCGGCGGCGAGCTGGTGCCGATGGGCAGCGCCGGGGCCAAGGCCATGGCCGTGGTGCTGGGGCAGGGGGAAATCTATCTCCATTCGGGCGGGCAGTATGAATGGGACAGCTGCGCGCCGGTGGCGGTCGCCAAGGCGCACGGGCTGCACTGCTCGCGCATCGACGGATCGCCGCTTGTCTACAATCAGCGCGATACCTATCTGCCCGACCTGCTGATCTGCCGGATAGAATGGGCAGAGCGTGTGCTGGACGAGGTGCGCAGGCTCGGCTGATCGCCGATTAATCGCCCTCGAATTGCATCAGCGCCTGCACGGCAACCCCGGCATCGCGCAGCTTGCGCGCCCCGCCAAGGTCAGGCAGGTCGATCACGAACAGCGCGTGCTCGACGCTGGCGCCTGCTCGCCGCAACAACTGCGCCGCTGCCAGCGCGGTGCCGCCAGTGGCGATCAGGTCATCGACGATCACCACGCGCTGGCCCGCATCGACTGCGCCGGGGTCCATCTCCAGCCGGTCGCTGCCATATTCGAGCGCATAATCGATCCCGATGCTGGCCACCGGCAGCTTGCCAGGCTTGCGCACCGGGACAAATCCCAGATCGAGCTGCGCCGCCACCGCCGCGCCGAAAATGAACCCGCGCGCCTCCATACCCGCGATCGCCTGAGCGCCCGCATCATGCGCACACGCCGCAAGCTGCCGCACGCTGGCGGCAAAGCCCTCGGCGTGGCCGATAAGCGTGGTGATGTCGCGGAACTGGACGCCGGGCCCCGGAAAATCGGGCACCGTGCGGATCAATTGTTTCAGCTCGCTCGGGCTCATTTGGCGGTTCCCGAAGAAAACACCCCGCCATCACCAGGATAGCGGGGTGCCTGGTATGCAATTTCGCTCAGGATCAGTCCTTGCGGCCAGTATGAAGCGCCGACCAGACCTGCTTCTTCGAAAGGAAGGCAAGCAGGGTGACGAATATCATGAAACCCAGGAACCACACGCCCGTCTGCTTGCGTTGCTCCAACGTCGGTTCGGCAGTCCAGGCGAGGAACGCCGCGACATCGGCCGCCATCTGCGGGATGGTCGCCTCGGTACCGTCGGCAAAAGACACCTGCCCCGTGGCAGTGAGCGGCGGCGCCATCGCCAGATTCAAGGTGGCGAAATATTTATTGAAATAGAGCCCGGTCGGCGTTTCGAATTCCGGGAATTCGGCCCGCAGTGCCGGATCGGGAGCGCCATAGCCCGAAATCAGCGAATAGACATAGGCGGGGCCTTCGTGGCGCGCCTTGGTCATCAGCGAAAGGTCGGGCGGAACGGCATTGTTGTTGGCGGCGGCGGCGGCCACTGCATTAGGAAAGGGCGAGGGGAAATGATCGGTCGGCAGCCCGGCGCGCGTCGTCGCCTCGCCGGTATTGGGATCGATCCCGGGCACCTGCCAGCTCGCCGCTTCGGCCTTGATCTCGGCTTCGTTGTAGCCAAGCTGGGCAAGATCGCGGAAGGCGACGAACTTGAGGCTGTGGCAGGCCGAGCAGACTTCCTTGTAAACCTGATAGCCGCGCTGGAGCTGCTGGCGGTCGAACCGGCCAACCGGCCCTTCAAAGCTGAAGCCGCCTTCGGGGGCGTGCGGATGGGCATGGAACACGCCGTCCGCAGTCTTTTCGCCCAGCCCCTGCGTCGCAGCGACGAATGCGCCATTGCCGAAGGCCCACAGGACCGCCGCGGTGAAGGCGAGACCGAGGAAGAGAGAAATGTAACGAATCATGGGCTTGTCTTTCTTCTGTCCTCTGGCGGGTCAGGCACGCGCGCCCTTGGCGGTCGCGCCCGCTTGCCCCAGCACGGCGTCGGTGATCGATTTGGGCAGCGGCGCGGTCTTCTCGCTCCTGCTGATGAACGGCACGATCACCAGGAAATGCATGAAGTAGTAAGCCGTGGCGATCTGGCTGATCATCACATAGGGTTCTTGCGCCGGTGCGCCGCCGCACCAGAACAGCACCGCCATGTCCACCATGAGTATCCAGAAGAACATGCGGTAGGTCGGGCGGTAATTGGCCGAGCGCACCGGGCTCTTGTCGAGCCATGGCAGGATGAACCAGATCAGGATCGAGCCGAACATCGCGATCACGCCCAGCAGCTTGGCGGGCACGAACAGGAAGTCATATGTGAACGCGCGCAGGATCGCGTAGAACGGCCAGAAATACCATTCGGGCACGATGTGCGCCGGCGTCGACAGCGGGTTGGCCTCGATATAGTTGTCGGGATGGCCAAGCGCGTTGGGCAGGAAGAACACCATGATCGTGAAAAGGATCATGAAAACGCCCAACCCGAAGCCGTCCTTGGCCGTGTAATAGGGGTGGAACGGCACCGTATCGCTCTCGCTCTTGACCTCGACGCCCGTGGGGTTGGACGAACCGGGGATATGCAGCGCCCATACGTGCAGGATCACCACCCCCACGATCACGAACGGCAGCAGGTAATGGAGCGAGAAGAAGCGGTTGAGCGTGGCGTCATCGGGCGCAAAACCGCCCAGCAGCCAGGTCTTGATCGGCGCACCCACCAGCGGGATCGCCTCGAACAGACCGGTGATCACCTGCGCCGCCCAGAAGCTCATCTGCCCCCAGGGCAGGACGTAGCCCATGAACCCGGTCGCCATCATCAGCAGGAAGATGACCACGCCCAGGAGCCAGATCATCTCGCGCGGGGCCTTGTACGAACTGTAATAGAAGCCGCGGAAGATGTGCAGATAGATCACCAGGAAGAAGAAGCTGGCGCCATTGGCATGGGCATAGCGCATCAGCCAGCCCCAGTTCACGTCGCGCATGATGTGTTCGATCTTGCCGAACGCCAGGCTGGCGTCGGATGCGTAATGCATCGCCAGAACCACGCCGGTAACGATCTGCAAGACCAGGCAGAAGCCCGCCAGCACGCCGAAGTTCCACATGTAGTTGAGGTTGCGCGGTACCGGATAGCCCGCACCGATCGCGTTATAGACGAGGCGCGGAAGCGGCAGCTTCTCGTCCATCCATTTCATGAACCCGTTCTGCGGTTGATACTGGTTTGCCCAGGGAAAGCTCATGGATTTTCTCTCACACCTCAGCCGACGCGGATGACCGTGTCGGACGCGAATTCATATTCAGGAACCTGAAGATTGGCCGGAGCCGGACCTTTGCGGATGCGGCCGGCCGTATCGTAGTGCGAACCGTGACAAGGGCAGAAATAGCCCCCGAACTCGCCCTTCACCTCGCCTTCCGCGGTGCCCAGCGGAACACAGCCCAGATGCGTGCACACGCCCATGGTGACCAGCACGTCCTCGTGCCCCAGCTTGGTGCGCTCAGCCAGCGTCTGCGGGTCGCGCAGCTCAGCGACATCGACCTCGTTTGCAGCGGCGATCTCGCCGGCGGTAAGGCGCTTGACGAACAGCGGTTGCTTGCGGAACACCGCCTTGATTGCCTGCCCCGGCTCGATCGCCGAAACGTCGACTTCGGTCGAGCTTTCCGCCAGCACGTCGGCCGAAGGCGACATCTGGGTGACCAACGGGATCAGCGTTGCCAGCCCGCCCACACCCGCCGCGCTGACCGCCGCGATATTGATGAAGTCGCGCCGCCGTACCCCTTCATCGCCGTGGTCGGCGAACGATTCCTGAGTGACGGTGCCCTTTGTATCAGCCATCAGCCTTCAACCTTGATCATGCCGGAAACCCCCGCCACCAGGCGGACGTCCATTAACCGATTCCAGCCGTGGCGCAAAATTGCAAGAACCCGCTTCACGGCCAGCCTACCGAGGCGCGGCGCACTTTGCCCCGATCCCCGATTTGGGCGCGCTGATAGCTCCAAAGGCAGGCATTGCCAACCGCCTTTTGAGCACAACCTGTTGGCTTTCACGCAAGTGCGATCAGGCTGATCTGCCGCCCATAACCGTATTCGCGGCGATGCGTGGCGCGGCGGAACGAGAAATAGCGGTCCTCAAGCGCATAGGTATCGAGCCCGACGCTCTCGACGCGCCCCACCCCCGCGCGCACCAGTCGTGCCGCCACATACCCGGGCAGATCGAACTGCCAGTGGCCGGGCCGACCAGACATGAAGTGACCCAGGTCCGCTTCATCGAAGCGCGCGCGGAAGGCGTCATCGACTTCATAACTGGCCTGCTGGATCGTGGGACCAATTACTGCCGCCATGGCACCGGGGGCCGCGCCCAGCGCCTCCATCGCCGTCACGGTGTTCTCGAGAATGCTGCCATGCGCCCCGCGCCAGCCCGCATGGGCTGCACCGATTACGCCAGCCGCCTGGTCCGCCAACAGCACCGGCGCGCAGTCGGCGGTGACAATGCCCAGCACTATCCCCTTCCGATCGGTCACCAGCGCGTCGGCATTGGGCCGATCTCTTTCGTCCCACGGCTCGATAACGGTCATCACATCGGCCGAATGCGTCTGATACGGTGTCACCAGCACGCCGCCGGGCAGCACCGACTCGGTGGCAATCCGGCGATTTGTGCGCACGGCATCGATATCGGCCTCGGCGCCGAAACCGCATTGCAGCCCCGCGACGAGCCCCTGCGAAACCCCGCCTTGCCGCCCGAAAAAGCCGTGCGGGATATCCTCCAACAGAGCAGAGCGGACCGGTTCAGCCAAGGCTGCGCGCCACCTGCTCGAAGGTATCGCGCGAAAGCTTGCCAGCGGCGATTCGCTCCAGCTCGGCGCGCATCAACGCCGAGCGCCCCTCCTCGATCCGCCGCCAGCGTCCGAGCGCAGGGACGAACCGCGCCGCGGTCTGCGCGTTGATCGGATCGAGCGCCAGAATGAGGTCGGCAATCGTCCGGTAGCCCTCGCCGCTCGCGGCATGGAAGGCATGCGGATTGCCCGCCAGCGCCATATAGAGCGCGCGCACCCGGTTGGGGTTACGCAGCGTGAAGTCGGCATGCTGCGCCAGCGCCGCGACATGATCCAGCACCTGCGGATGGAGCGATAGCGCCTGAAGGCTGAACCATTTGTCGATCACCAGCGCATTATCGCGGAAACGCTGGTGGAAATCGGCGAGGCATTCCTCGCGCGCCGGGGTATCCAGCCCGCACAGCACCATCAGCGCGCCCTGCCTGTCGGTCATGTTGGTCGCGTCACGATACTGGCGCGCAGCGAGATCGGCGGCGAGCTGCGGATTGCTGGCGGCGAACCAGGCCAACGCCTGCGTCTTCACCTTGCGCGCACCGCGTGCGCCGGGCGCATCGTGTGCCCAGGCCGCAGCGCGGTCATATTGCGCGCGCAGCGGGGCCTCGAGCCGCAACCCCAGAAGCGCCTTCAGACCCTCGCGCTCATTATGGACCAGGCACGGATCGGGCCGGTCGATCCGTTCGAGCAAATAGGAGACTGCGGGCAGCATCAGCAATTCCGCGCGCATCGAATCGTCGAGCCGTTCATCGGCGATGATCGACCCGGCCGCCTCGGCGATCGCATCGACTCCTGCCTGGCGCTGGCCCGCATCGAGCGCACCGCTTGCCGCAGCCGCCAGATGGCCGCCGATCAGCTCCTGCAGGGCCTCGTAACGCGCGAAGGCGTCGTCATCGTGCGCGGCGAGCAGCAGCAGATCTTCACGCGCAACCTCGCGCTCGATCACGACCGGTGCGGTGAAGCCGCGGTTGATCGAAAGCACAGGCCGTGTGGCAAATCCAGGGAAGATGAGGCTTTGTTCCTCACCGTCGAGTACGATCAACTGCTCGCCCCGATGGTGCCCGCTTTCCCGGTCGAGCAGCGCGATCCGCAGCGGGATCACCATCGGCGACTTTTCCGTCTGGCCTGGGGTTGGCGGAACAACCTGGCGCAAATGCAGTGTGGCGACATCGCCCGAATGCTCAAGCCGCACTCCGACCCTTGGCGTCCCCGCCTGCGAATACCACAGGCGGAATTGCCCAAGGTCGAGCCCGGCGCCATCCTCGATCGCGCGCACGAAATCCTCGCAGGTTGCCGCTTCGCCGTCGTGCCGCGCGAAATAGAGATTGGTGCCGGCGCGGAAGCGTTCCGGCCCCGCCATGGTCCGCATCATGCGGATCACCTCGGCCCCCTTGTTATAGACGGTGGCGGTGTAGAAATTGCTGATCTCGCGGTAGCTGTCGGGCCGGATCGGATGCGCCAGCGGGCCCGAATCCTCGGGGAATTGCGCCGATCGCAGGATGCGCACATCCTCGATCCGCTTGACCGCATGGCCCTGCATGTCCTGGCTGAACAGCTGGTCGCGCAGCACGGTGAACCCCTCTTTCAGCGAAAGCTGGAACCAGTCGCGGCAGGTCACCCGGTTGCCCGACCAGTTGTGGAAATACTCGTGCGCAATCACGCCTTCGATCGCGTCGAAATCGCCATCGGTCGCGGTTTCGGCATCGGCCAGCACATATTTGGTGTTGAAGATGTTGAGGCCCTTGTTCTCCATCGCCCCCATGTTGAAATCGCTGACCGCAACGATGTTGAACAGGTCGAGATCGTACTCGCGCCCGAATACCTCCTCGTCCCAGCGCATCGCCCGCCGCAGCGATTCGATCGCATGGCCGGTGCGCGCGAGATCTTCGGCCCGGACCCAGACATTGAGCGCGACCTCGCGCCCGGAGCAGGTGGTGAAAGTGGAGGAATTGGCCACCAGATCGCCTGCCACCAGCGCGAACAGGTAGCACGGCTTGGGCCAGGGATCGTGCCACTGCGCCCAATGCGTGCCGTCTTCGTTATCGCCTGCGGCAACGCGGTTGCCATTGGCGAGCAGGATCGGGAACAGGTCCTTCGCCCCGGTCATCCGTACGCGCCAGGTCGAAAGCACATCGGGCCGGTCGGGGAAGAAGGTGATCCGGCGGAAACCCTCGGCCTCGCACTGCGTGCACAGCATCCCGCCCGAGGCATAGAGCCCTTCGAGCTGGGTGTTGGCCGACGGATCGATCCGTGTGGCGATCTCGACCAGATGTGCATCGCCGGACAAGGGGAGGATCAGATCGCCGCCATCCAGCGAATAGTCATTGACCGGCATGCCATCGACCTTGACCGACAGCAGATCGAGCCCTTCGCCATTGAGCCGGATTGCCGGTTCGCCATGCGCCGCCGCATTGCGCGCCACGGTGAGCCTCGAGGTGACCATGGTCGATCCGGGCGCAAGGTCGAAATCGAGCTCGATCTCGGGGACCAGCCATGCAAACGGCCTGTAATCCTCGCGGCGGATTTCCACCGGCACATGCGGAGCGGCAGCGGCGTCTGCCATCTCTGGGCCAATCCCGGGGACGATCTCGGTTTCTTGCACAATATCCATGGCGGTCGATTTAGGTTGCTTTGCCGCCCTGTCCAACGCTTAGATTGGGGCGATGGCACATTTGCTGATCTTCGGGCTGGGTTATGCGGCAAGCCGCATCGGCGCAGCGTTAAGGGCACGCGGCTGGCAGGTCGATGCGACGGGCAGCGCGGGCAATCTCGATTTCGCGGACGAAGCTGGCGTCAGGCGGGCGCTGGGTGCGGCGAGCCATGTCCTGTCATCGGTCCCGCCCGCCGGGGACGGTGACCCGGTGCTGGATCGCTACGGCGAGGCGTTTGGCGCAAAGTGGCTGGGCTATCTATCCTCGACCGGGGTCTACGGTGACACAAAGGGGGCCTGGGTGGATGAAAGCGCACCTGCGGGAAGCGGGCGGCGCACCGCGCGCGCCCTGGCTGATGCCCGCTGGATGGCGGCAGGGGCGCGGGTGTTCCGCCTGCCGGGTATCTATGGCCCCGGCCGCAGCGCGCTTGACCGCGTGAACGAAGGCAAGGCGAAACGGATCGACGCATCAGGTCAGGTGTTCAGCCGCGTCCATGTCGATGACATCGCCAGCGGCGTGATTGCGGCGCTGGGCTGCGAAGCGCCGCCGGATGCCTACAACCTCGCCGACGATCTGCCATGCAGCCAGAACGCTGTGATCGAGCATGCCTGCCGCCTGCTGGGTGCCGATTTTCCGCCGCTGCAAACGCTTGACGAAGCCGGGCTGACCGCCGCCGCCCGCGCCTATTATTCGGAGAACCGAAGGGTGGCGAACGGCAAGGCGAAGCGTGTGCTTGGCTGGCGGCCCGCCTATCCGACCTACCGTGAAGGGCTCGCCGGCCTGATGTGAATACCGTCAATGGTGCCGCGCGCGCAGCGCCACGATCATCCCGCCCATCGCCATGACCGCGCCCGTGACCGCCAGTGCCGACCATTGATAGCCTTCGATCACGGTCGAGATCAGCATGGCAATGACGATCACCGCCACGCCGTTATAGGCCGCGCGGCCCGCGCCGATGTCGCGCACGATCTGGTAATAGAGCGGGAAGGTGATCACCGAACCCACGATCGCCAGATAGGCGATCCCGCCCCAATAGCTCCACCTGTCGGGGAACACCGGCGGGCCCGAAGTGATCCAGGCAAAGGCGAAATCGATCAGCGCGCCGTAGAGCATGGCCCAGGCAAGCAGGCTCATCATCGGCAGCGCGCGCAGGGCGCGGTGGGCCTGGAGCACATTGGCGACCGAGGCGCCGAGAATCCCGCCAAGCGTGAGCCATATTCCAAGGGCAACATTATCGCCCAGCGGCGCCAGCCGCGCCTCGTGCACCAGCAGCAGTGCGATGCCCGCAATCGCCACCAGGCTGCCAAGGAAGAAGCGCGGCGTCACCCGCTCGCCCAGCAGCAATCGCCCGAGGACGGCGTTGGGCACCATCAGCATGCCGAACATTACCGCGACGACGCCCGAAGTCAGGTGCATCTCTGCCCGATAGACGAAGTTGAAATTGCCGCAGAACTGGAACAGCCCGAGCGTCAGCGCGAGCACATGGCCTTGCCGCCCCAGCCGCAGGCCCTTGCCGGTCAGCACCGCGAGCGCGAACATGCACGGTGCCGCCAGCGCAAAACGCCAGGCGACCGACCAGCTTGCCGGCACATCGCCGATCTGCCCGGTGATGACGTACCAGGTCGAACCCCAGATCAGCGCGGTCAGCAGGAACGGCCACAGCACCTGCGGGCGCAGCAGCGCATGCGGCGGCGAGGCAGCGGTTTCGGCAGCGTCCGGCGTGCTCATAATGCGGCGATTGCTTTCGCCAGCGCCAATGCATCTTCCTGCCGGGTGTTCCACGCGGTGACGAACCGCGCGGCATCCTCGCCCCAGTCGTAGAAGGCAAAGCCTTGCGCGCGCAGCGCCTCTCGCTCGGCGGCGGTGCAGCGCATGAATATCTCGTTGGCTTCGACCGGATGGAGCAGGCGTGCGGTGCAAGCCTGCGCGATCTGCGCCGCCGCGCCATTGGCGGCGCGGGCATTTTCGAGCCACAGGTCGCCGTCGAGCATCGCAAGAATCTGCGCGGCGAGATAGCGCCCCTTGCATTGCAGGTGCCCGGCGCGCTTGCGGCGATAGCGGACATGGGCAGCGGCGGCGGGATCGAACAGCACCACCGCCTCCGCCCCCATGCCGCCGTTCTTGATGAAGCCGAAACTGAGCGTGTCGCACGGTCCCACCGCCTCCGAAGCAGAGCAGCCGAGGAAGGCAACCGCGTTGGCGAAGCGCGCACCGTCCATGTGCAGGCCCAGGTGCCGCGCGCTCGCAAACTCGCCCAGCGCGGCAAGCTCGTCCGCGCGGTAGCAGCGACCATATTCGCTCGCCTGCGTGATCGCGATTGCATGCGGCTGGACCTGATGCACATCGTCACGGATCGGATCGATCAGCGCGGCTATATCGGCGGGGGCAATCCTGGCGCCCCCAGAGTCTTTGGCACCACTCACCAGCATCAGCTTGGCGCCGTGAAGGTAGAAGCCCGGCGCGCCGCCCTCATCCGCCTCGATATGCGCTTCCTCGTGGCACACCACGCCGCCGTGCGGCGCCACCATCGTGCCCAGCGCCAGGCAGTTGGCCGCGGTCCCCGTCGCCACCCACAGGGCTGCGCAGGGACGACCGAACAGGTCGGAAAAGCGCTCGTCGAGCGCAGCGCTCAGGCCGTCGCCGTCATAGGGCACGTCGGCATGATCGGCCGCTTGCAACGCCTCCCACACGCGCGGGTGGACGGGGGCGGCATTGTCCGAAAGGAACAGCTTGGGCTGGGTCATGTAAGCAGGCCTTAACCGCAAGCTTGCCGATATCAAGTGAGCTCGGAAAAATCGCGCTCGGCAATGCTGGCGAGCACCGCATCGCTGAGCGCCCGCGCGCGTTCGAGCGCGATCCCGCGAATCGTGAATGTCCCGCCGGCCAGCCCCAGATGGAGCGTGGCATAGCCGCGCCGCCGCGCGATCGGCCCCTGCGCAATCTCGACCGATTGCAGCTTGACGCGCTGCGCGATCTGCGTGCGGGGGGCGAGCAGGCCGCTCGCGGAGATGATCTGGCCGCCGCCCAGCGCATGGCGGCGGAAACGCCAAGCGTAGAGGTTGGCCGCAGCGCTGCCCGCCGCCAATGCCAGCGGCACGATAACAAATGGTGTGGGCGCGAATAGCGCCACCGGAATCGCCGCCAGCAAAAATGCCCCGCTTTTGAGCGCGATACCGTCAAAGCGGTAGCGCGTGCTGGCGCGGTGCCAGTCGAGCCCGTCGGCAGGCGGCGCGAACCCGGCGATGCGGATGATCGGTTCAAGCTCTTCGTCCTGCGCGAACGGCGCGACGACGTGGCTCGACGATCCGCTATCCTGCGCCAGGCTGACGAAGCTCAATGATTTCCAGCCGAAGCGGCCACGGACGATGCCGGTCGAGATGCTCACCGCCTGCACCCGGTGGAGCGGCATCACCACATCGGTGCGGGTCAGCAGCCCCCGGCGGCGGCGAAATCCGCGCGAGGTGCGCTCCAGAATAAATCCCCAGTCGCGCAGGAATGTGCGCGCCAGACCGGTTGCAGAACCGATCACAAGCAGCGTCAAAACGGCCACAACTGCACCGAGCACCTGCGCCATGGGGCCGAGGCCGAGGATCCATTCCTCCTGCAGCGCAAACAGCCGCCGCCACAGATCGGGATCCCACATTTCGATCCCCATGAAGCTTTCGGCATACTGCGCCGCGCCGCCCAGAACCGCGAACACCGCCAGCGAGAATTCGAACAGGCCGAACGTGGTGAGCCTCTGCCGGTCCATGGCGAACAGCACCTGCGCCTGCTCGTCGGCATCTTCGTCCGCCTCATCGACGGCGCCCCCGGCATCAACCACCGCTTCGCCGGTACGGCGCGCGCGCACCAGACGCCGCAGCGCCTCACCCTCGTCGCGCGAAAGATAGGCCAGCTTCAGCTCGTCCTTGCCCCCGGCGCCGGTCTCGAAGCGCAGCTCGACCAGCCCGAACAGGCGCGGGATCAGCTTCTGTTCGAGGCTGACATCCTGAATCCGCTCGTATGGGACCGAGCGCGCCGCGCGGCTCACGATCCCGCTTTCGACCCTGATGTCGCTGGCGCCTGCAACATAGGTCAGCCGCAGCCACCGGAGCCAGGCGATAAGAAAACTCACGCCCAGCACGCCCAGCACCATTGGAGCGATCAGCAGCAGTTTGCCCAGTTCACCGTCGTTGAATATCGTGACCGCGCCGATTGCCAGCGGAACCGCCATCCGCGTGAGCTGCGTCACGCCGTTCACCGCAAAGCTGAGCGGATCGGTGCGCCTGTGACCGGCGGGCATGGCGGCCATTTGCGCCGGTTCGGCCGTTTCGTTCACAGCGTCTCGCGGCGGATGTGGGCGCGGATTTCCTCGCGCATGGCGCGCGCCAGCCCCTGTTCGAGCCCCGGCAGATGGACCGATGCATTGTGCGTGCCCGCCGTGTGCACTGTGAGCGCGGCGAGGCCGTAGTAGCGCTCGAGCGGGCCCTGATTAACGTCGATATGCTGGACCCGGCCAAAGGGGACCACGCTGTCCGACCGCAGCAGGATGCCGCGTACCACGCGCAGCCGGTCATCTCCCATGGCATAACCGCGCGCATGGTGGCGGCGCAGCGGAACGCGCACGATCGCCAGCAGTGCGAGGAGCGCCACCGGCCCGAAGACCAGACCCGGCGGAAGGCGATCGGTGCCTTCGAGAACCAGCGAGGCGATGACAAAGGGGATCGCGGCGAGCGCGGCCTTGATACGCAGCACCTTGACATGGTTCGGATGCAGGCTGGTGAGCGCATCATCGGTGCCCACGGGGCCGCTGGCGGGATCGTTCTCCATGCCGTCTTACATGCGCAATACGCCCTGCGCCGTCAAGCGATCGCGCTCAAAGGGGTGTGATGTGTGGTAGCGCGGACAACAACACGCTCAGGCAACGTGATGCGTGGGGCCAGGAACGGCCCAAAGGGCCGCAAGGCCGAATCGCCGCCCGCAGCGATGCGAGCAAAGCGAGGAAATCGCGAGCGCGGATGCGCTTACGCAAACAAGCAATGGTGCTGCTGGGGAGGATTGAACTCCCGACCTCACCCTTACCAAGGGTGCGCTCTACCACTGAGCTACAGCAGCCCGCATGCAGGGTGCGCGCCTATTGTCACGCGCATGAACAATGTCAAGCCAAGCTTGAGCGTCGGCGCGTTTACAGGCAAGGCGTTTCTCATGGGTGAAGAGCGCAGCAACAAAATGTCGCGCGAGGAGCGTCTGGCCGCGAAGCTGCGCGAGAACCTGCGCCTCCGCAAGGCGCAGGCGCGCGCGATTGAACATGGCGAATCGGGCGAGGCGCAAGGCCCGCCCGCCAAAGGCCCCCTTTCCAAACAGGGTGCAAATGGCTAACCGGCGCGCTCCTGCCCGCAATCGGAGCCGACGATGCCCAAACTGATCCTGGTGCGCCATGGCCAGAGCCAGTGGAACCTCGAAAACCGGTTCACCGGCTGGTGGGATGTCGATCTGACCGAGCAAGGCGTTGCCGAGGCGCGCGCGGCGGGCGCGCTGATGAAGGCGAAGGGTGCGTTGCCCAGCTTTGCCTTCACCTCGCTTCAGACCCGCGCGATCCGCACGCTCAATCTCGCGCTCGAAGAATGCGGCCGGCTGTGGATTCCAGTGGTCAAGGACTGGCGGCTCAACGAGCGGCACTATGGCGGGCTGACCGGGCTCGACAAGCAGGAAACGCGCGAGCGGCATGGCGATGAGCAGGTGCATGTCTGGCGCCGCAGCTTCGACGTGCCGCCGCCGCCGCTGGAGAAGGGCAGCGCCTTCGACCTGTCGCAGGACCCGCGCTATGCCGGGATCGACGTGCCGGTGACCGAAAGCCTCAAACTCACCATCGAACGGGTGCTGCCGTTCTGGGAGCAGGCGATCCTGCCGGTGCTCGCGCGCGGTGAAACCGTGATCATTTCAGCACATGGCAACAGCCTGCGCGCGCTGGTGAAGCATCTTTCGCATATCTCGGATACGGAGATTACGGGCCTCGAGATTCCCACCGGCGAGCCGATCGTCTATGACTTCGAGGCGGACGCATCGGGCAAGTTGCAGCCGGGCGAACGTTACTATCTCAAGGACAGCTGAGGGGACAGGGACAATGGGCGGCAAGGTAGCCATCGTGATGGGAAGCCAGTCTGACTGGCCGACCATGAGCCACGCCGCCCGTCTGCTCGAGGAACTCGACATCGCGCACGAGGCGCGGATCGTTTCGGCGCACCGCACGCCTGACCGGATGGCCGGTTTTGCCAAGGGGGCCGAGGGCGAAGGGTTCGACGTGATTATCGCAGGCGCGGGCGGCGCGGCGCATCTACCCGGCATGATCGCGGCGATGACGCACCTGCCGGTGCTGGGCGTGCCGGTGCAATCGAAGGCGCTTTCGGGCATGGATAGCCTGCTGTCGATCGTGCAGATGCCCGCCGGGGTGCCGGTCGGTACGCTGGCGATCGGCGAGGCCGGGGCTGCCAATGCCGCGCTGCTCGCGGCGGCGATCATGGCGCTCAGCGACGAGGATCTTTCCGAACGGCTTCAGGATTGGCGCGCCGCCAACAGCGCGGCGGTGGCGGAGCATCCCGGCGAGCGATGATCCTGCCCGGCGCGACAATCGGAATTCTTGGCGGCGGGCAGCTTGGCCGGATGATGGCCGTGGCCGCGGCGCAGCTTGGCTATCGCACGATCGGCTATGCCCCGGCGGGGCACCATGTCGCGGCCGATCTGTGCGCCGATTTTGTCGAAGGCGAATGGGACGATGCGGCGGCGATTGCCGCGTTTGCCGCGCGCTGCGACGTGGTGACCTGGGAATTCGAGAATGTCCCGCTGGCGGCAGTAGGTGCCGTTTCGGCCTGCCCGCTTGTGCCGCATCCGCGCGCGCTCGAAACCGCGCAGGACCGGCTCAAGGAAAAGCGCTTTATCGAACAGCTCGGCGGCAGGCCCGCGCCCTATGCTGCGGTCGGCAGCGCGGATGATCTGGCGCGCGCCGTGGAAGCGATCGGCACGCCCGGCATCCTCAAGACCGCGCGCGAGGGTTATGACGGCAAGGGCCAATGGCGGATCGGATCGGCGCGCGAGGCCGCCGCGCTGCGCTTTCCGGGCAAACCCTGCGTTTATGAAGGGCTGGTCGATTTCGAGGCCGAGTTCTCGGTGATTCTGGTGCGCGGCGCGGACGGCGAGATCGGCTTCTGGGATTCGACCGAGAACCGGCACCATGACGGGATGCTGGAAAGTTCTGTCCTGCCCGCTTCGCCGCTGATCGCGCAGCAGCTGGGCGAAGCGCGTCAGATCGCGCGCAAGGCCGCCGAAGCGCTGGACTATGTCGGGGTGATGACGCTCGAATTCTTCGCTACACGCGCCAAGGAGACGGGAGGGGCCCCGGTGTTCAACGAAATGGCCCCGCGCGTGCACAATTCGGGCCACTGGACGATCGAGGCGGCTGCAACCAGCCAGTTCGAAAACCACATCCGCGCGATCTGCGGCCTGCCGCTGGGATCGACCCGCACCCGTTTCGCGCGCGTCGAAATGCGCAATATCGTCGGCCCCGAGGCGCTGACCGCGCGCGCGGTTCTGGGCGAGGATGGCGAAGCGCATCTGCACCTTTACGGCAAGAAGGAAGCGCGCGAAGGGCGCAAGATGGGCCATGTGACGCGCGTGTGGGACGCGCCCGCCGCGCCATGAGCAGCGGGCTGTTCCTGATCTATGCCCGCGCGCGCAGCGGCGTGATCGGCAGCGAGGGCGGGCTTCCCTGGCATATCCCGGCCGACCTCAGGCGCTTCAAGCGGCTCACAACAGGCCGTGCCATGATAATGGGCCGCAAGACCTTCGAGAGCTTTCCCGCGCCGCTGCCC
>LOEX01000067.1 GCA_001516125.1 Sphingomonadales bacterium BRH_c42 | reverse complement strand
CGCTGAACGAGGACGAGGGCCGCCGCGCCCGTTCGCTCGCCGCGCTCAAGCGTGCGCGCGAGAAGGAACGCCGCGCGCATGGGGGGCCGCAGTCGCCGCGCGACAAGCAGGTGCGCGATGTCGTGGTGCCCGAAGCGATCACGGTGCAGGAACTGGCCAACCGCATGGCGGAAAAGGGCGCGGACCTGGTCAAGGCGCTGTTCAAGATGGGGATGATGGTAACCGTCAACCAGTCGATCGACCAGGATACGGCGGAACTGCTGGTCGAGGAGTTCGGCCACAACATCACCCGCGTGTCCGAAAGCGATGTCGATATCGTTTCGACAGACGATGTCGATCCGGAAGAGACGCTGGTCACGCGTCCGCCGGTTGTCACGATCATGGGCCATGTCGATCACGGCAAGACCTCGCTGCTCGACGCGCTGCGCGGTACCGATGTGGTCAAGGGCGAAGCGGGTGGGATCACCCAGCATATCGGCGCCTACCAGATCACCACCAAGGACGGGCACAAGCTGACCTTCCTCGATACGCCGGGTCACGCGGCCTTCACGCAAATGCGCGCGCGCGGCGCGAACGTCACCGACATCGTGGTGCTTGTGGTGGCCGCCGATGACGGCATCATGCCGCAGACGATCGAGGCAATCCACCACACCAGGGCCGCTGGCGTGCCGATGATCGTTGCGATCAACAAGTGCGACAAGCCCGAGGCCGATCCCGGCAACATCCGCAACCGACTGCTCGAACACGAGGTGGTGGTCGAACAGATGTCGGGCGATGTGCAGGATGTCGAAGTCTCGGCCAAGACCGGCGCAGGGCTGGATGATCTGATCGAAAAGATCCTGCTCCAGGCCGAACTGCTCGAGCTCAAGGCGCGGCCCGACCGCGATGCCGAGGCGACAGTGATCGAGGCGCAGCTCGACAAGGGCCGCGGCCCGGTCGCGACCGTGCTGATTACGCGCGGCACATTGAAACGCGGCGATACCTTCGTCGTCGGCACACAGAGCGGGCGCGTGCGCGCGCTGGTGGACGACAAGGGCAAGCAGATCGATGAAGCGGGGCCGGCCATGCCCGTCGAGGTGCTGGGTCTGGCCGGGGTCCCCTCCGCCGGTGATCCGCTCACCGTGGTCGAGAACGAGCAGCGCGCGCGCGAAGTTGCTGCCTTCCGCCAGCAGAAGGCGACCGAAAAGCGCACCACGCTTGCCCCCACCAATTTCGACACGATGTTCACCAATCTGAAGAGCAATGTCGTCGAATATCCGGTGGTGGTGAAGGCCGATGTGCAAGGGTCTGTCGAGGCGATCGTCAACGCTCTGCACAATATCTCGAACGACGATATCAAGGTGCGCGTGCTGAATGCCGGCGTGGGCGCAATCACTGAAAGCGACGTGACGCTGGCCGCCGCATCGAAGGCGCCGATCATCGGCTTCAACGTGCGCCCCAATGCCAATGCGCGCCTGTTGATCACGAGGGACAAGGTGCGGATGATGTATTACGACGTCATCTATCACCTGACCGAAGAGATCGCCAAGGAAATGGCCGGCGAGCTTGGCCCCGAAAAGATCGAACATGTGCTCGGTCGGGCCGAGGTCAAGCAGGTCTTCCCCGCTGGCAAGCGCGACAAGGCGGCGGGTCTGCTGGTACTCGACGGGGTCATCCGCAAGGGGCTGCATGCGCGCCTCACGCGCGACGACGTCATCGTTTCGGCCACCACCATCGCCTCGCTCAGGCGCTTCAAGGACGATGTCGACGAAGTCCGCACCGGGCTCGAATGCGGTGTGGTGCTCAGCGACACCAATGACATCAAGCCGGGCGACAACCTCGAAGTGTTCGAGGTGGAAGAACGCGAACGGGTACTGTGAGGAACTGAATGCCGCGCCAGCAAATCACTCCCGAACAGCACTCGGTACGCGTGCTCAAGGTGGGCGAGCGGGTGCGGCATATCCTCTCCGAACTGCTCAGCCGGCAGGCGGTGCATGACGAGCGTGTCAGCGCCGCCAATGTCGCTGTCACCGAAGTCCGCATGACGCCCGACCTGCGCAGCGCCACTGCCTATGTGAAGCCGCTGCTGGGGGTTGATGAGGCGGACGTCTTGCGGGCGCTGCGGCAGAACACTGCCTACTTCCAGCGCGAGGTGGCGAAACGGCTGGGGCTCAAATTTGCGCCCAGGCTGCGCTTCATGGCCGACGAGAGCTTCGATGAGGCCGAGCGGATTGAACGCCTGCTTCGCGACCCCCGCGTGGCGCGCGACCTTGGCGAAGATGGCGACTGAACCCCGCTGGTCCTTGCGCCCGTTCCGTTCGGGCGATGTGGGAATGCTCGGCGCGCGGCAAGCGATTCTCTACGACGAGCTATACGGTTGGGGCAGGCCGCTCGAGGCCCTGATTTACGACATCGCTGCGAAATTCCTGCGCGACTTCAAGCGAGGCCGCGAGCAGTGCTGGATTGCCGAATGTGACGGCAGGATGCTGGGCGCGGTGCTGCTGGTCGAGGATGACGCGGAAACCGCGCGCCTGAGGCTGCTCTATGTCGAGCCCGAGGCACGCGGCCTGGGCATCGGCGCAGCGCTCGTCCACCAGTGCACCGAATTCGCGCGCGAGGCGGACTATCGCCGCATTGCGCTGTGGACGCACCAGGTGCTCGAGAGCGCGCGGCGCATCTATGCCGCCGAAGGATACCGGATCACCGCCACCGAGACCCAGCACGAATTCGGCAAGCCCGAGGTGAGCGAACACTGGTTGCTAGAACTCTAAGTAGGCCTTGGCCGACTGGCGCGCCCGGCAGGACTGTCCTCGCCGCTACGCGGCTCGTTCATCTCCGCGCCTTCGGCGCTCCGATTCCGAACTCTGTTCGAGCCCGCCGCCGCAACAGCCACCGGCGATCCCTGCGGGATGCCCGGTGTCTGGCGCGCCCGGCAGGACTCGAACCTGCTACCTCAAGATTAGAAGTCTCGCGCTCTATCCAGATGAGCTACGGGCGCGCGCGCATTCGCCATTAGCTGGCTTTGCCTCGCATTGAAATCGGGTTAGGCAGCTTGACGATGGAAAAATCCCGCACCCCGCTCCCCGCAACCTCCGCTCCTGTGTCGTTCCGCTATTACGACATCGTGATGGCGGCATTCGTCGCGATCCTGCTGCTATCCAACGTGATCGGGGCCTCAAAGCCGTCCTACGTCCTGCTCCCCGACGGGAGCCAGTGGCCCTTCGGCGCTGGCGTGCTGTTCTTCCCGATCAGCTATATCATCGGCGACGTGTTGACCGAGGTCTATGGCTATGCCCGGGCCCGGCGCGTGATCTGGACCGGCTTTGCCGCGCTCGCCTTCATGGCCTTCATGGCATGGGCCGTCGTCAAGCTGCCGCCTGCCGAAGGCTGGCCGCACCAGGCCGCCTACGAGGCGGTATTCGGCAACAGCTGGAGGATCGTGATCGCTTCCATGGCAGCCTTCTGGGTGGGCGAGTTCGCCAATTCCTTCGTTCTTGCCAAGATGAAGCTGTGGAGCGGGGGCCGGTTCCTGTGGATGCGCACGATCGGTTCGACCGTGGTCGGACAGGGGCTCGACAGCCTGATTTTCTATCCACTCGCCTTCTGGGGCCTCGCAGGCTGGCCGCCAGAGTTGCTGATGCAGGTGGTGCTCTCGCAATGGTTCATCAAGACCATGTGGGAAGCGGTGCTGACGCCGGTGACCTATCTGGTGGTCAATACCCTCAAGCGGCGCGAGGGCATCGACCTGTTTGACGCCGAAACCGATTTCTCGCCCTTTGCCAGGACGTAGGCTGTATCGACATTCACCGCATGAGCCGTGGTGGCTCGTTTGCGGGATGAAATGCGAGGAGAACCGCGAAATGCGGGGTCAATGCCCCGGATGAGCGGTTCGACGATGCAGTTCGCCCGCAAACGGCCACCGCCACGCGGCTTGGCCGGAATTGCCCAGGGCTTTGTCGCTCGCTCGGCCAATAGCACCACTATTCCCCTTCGCTCACTCCGCGCCCTGAACAATTCCGGCTCAAGCCACGGCCATGGGGTGAATGTCGATACAGCCTAAATTTCACAGTGCCTCGCCGTCCGGCACCAGCCGCAACTCGGCGCGCAGCCCCATATGTTCCGCCAGCGCCGCCATGTCCCTTTCATTGGCCAGGCTGAACAGGTTGCTGTGGCTGTCCCTCAGCCGCAGTACCAGCGCACCGTTGTCCGCCGTCAACCGGCTGACCTGCAATGACTGGCGCGAACGTGCGCCCAGCCGCCGCGCCAGCCGCGTCGCCAGGCCCCAGCTGATCGCTTCGTCAAGCTCCTCCTGGGAAGCCAGCCGTTCCAGCCCCTTCGGCCGGTCGGCAACATTGCGATTTGCAGCAACCGCGGCGGCGATCATCGCGCGCCCCGCGGCATCCAACGCGATCCACCGTTTATGCAGTGCCCAGTCCACCGCATGGTCGAGCCGCAGATTTGGCTCAAGCTGCATCGATGCCAGCGCCAGCATGTTGGCTGCAAGCCTGATCCGCTCGGCCCCCGCCGCACGCGAAGGCGCGACATCGGCGGTCCATCCGGCGATATGCGAAGCCAGAACCGGCGGCGCGCCGCATTGCGCGGCGAAAATCGCGACGCCTGCCAGCAGCGGGTCCTGCGCCCTGGTGTGATCGGGCAAGCGATCATAGAGCAGCCCTTCGCGCAGTCCCCAGGATGAGAACACGATCCGCTCGGGCATGAGGGTTTCGAGCATGGCCTCAAGCAGCACGGCGGCATCGGGCATGATCTCGCTGCGCATGATCGATATGCGCGGATCGATCAGCAGGCGCTCGGGCGCCGCGGCGGCGATCCTGGCTGCCAGTTTTGCGGTTCGCCCGGCGTCAAGCTCGTAACCGTGCGGGTCGCTGAGCGGATATTTGCGGCGCGCCATGTCATGCACCGCGATGGCGCGCCACGTCCCGCCCACCAGATAGAGCGGCGCTTCGATCGCGCTACCCCAGCCCGCCTGAACGAGCCGATCGGCCAGACGCCGAACCATGGCCGGCTCGTCACCATCGCGGTATTCGCCAAGCCGCAGCGTGCCCAGCGGCAGGCTGGTCGCGTGCTCGACCCCGCCGTTGCCGATCCGCACGAGTTCCAGGCTGCCGCCGC
>LOEX01000066.1 GCA_001516125.1 Sphingomonadales bacterium BRH_c42 | reverse complement strand
CCCGCCGGTTGCGCGGCCGGGCAGGCCGAACAAGGCGCCGATCGCGCCGCTGAATAATCCGCCCAGTCCGCCCACGCCGCCGCCGAGAATCGAACCGATCCCGGCCTGCAGCGCGTGCGCCGCAATCTGGTCGAGCGCCTGAAATGCCGTGCGCTTGAGATCCTCGAACCCCAGCCCTCCGTTCCTGATCGCGGTCAGCAGGCCGCGCTCGAGGATCGAGCCTGCCCGTTCGAATCCGTCGCCCAGCGACGTGTCGATCAGGCCCCGGATCTGCGCCAGATCGCTGGCGAAGCCATCGCTGGCCGCGCGCACATCGATAACCAGCTCTTCAAATGCGTCATCCATTGCGCTCGCGCTCCATTAGCTGTTCGATGAATTGGCGGGACATAGGCCGGGCCGGGGCGACCTGCGGGTCGGCGAGAGCCATGGCGAGTTCTTCGGGCGTTGCGCTCCAGAAATCGCCGGGCTTCCATTGGAGGAGCCGGGCGGCCATCGACAGGAGCCCGGGCAGTTCCTGCGAAAAGCGGCGGATCACCCCATGCCCTTCAGTACCTGGGTAAAGATTGCACGCAGCGGCCGTGTCGCCTCGATAAGGCCCATGGCCAGAACCGCGTCGCCCACCGCCGCGCGATCGGGACGGTTGGCGGCGGGCAGGCAGTGCCAGACCAGCGCGCTCATTTCGCCAAGGCCGAGCGATCCCTGCGAGGCGCGCTCGACCATGGCGAACAGCGAACCAAGCTCCTCTTCGGCGGCAACCAGCGCCTCGAACGTGGGGCGCAGCAGATATTCGCGGCCTGCAATGGTGATCGCCGCTTCGCCCCTCATCGGGTTGGGCGCGCGGGTCATAGTGCGGTTACCGGCCCCGAGCTTTCAAGCTGGAGCGTGTAATTGCGCTCACCGTTGAAATCCCCGGCATAATCGAGCCGCTGGACCAGAAACTTGCCCTGCATCCGCGCCCCATCCTCGAACGAGAGTTCGTAATTCTCGATAGTGCCCGCCAGCGCGTTGGTGCGGACCGCATTCTCGGCGTTGCTGCCCAGGAATATCCCCGCCGCACTGACCGATACCGAGCGGGTTCCGGCGCCCGACAACAATTCGCGCCATCCGCCCGACTGTTTGTGCGTTACCACCACCGTGTCGCCGTTGATCGACATCTGTGTGGTTCTGAGGCCGGCAACGGTTTCATAGGCGGGCGGGACGGCGCCGTCGCCGATCTTGAGCAGGAAGGCAGAGCCTTTTTGGGCAGTCATCAGGTTTACTCCGTGAGGTTGGCGAGAAGGCGAAAGCGGTATTCGAGCAGCAGCGCGCGCAGGTTCCCGGCCCGGCGCTCGGCGCGCGAACGGATGAAGCGGATGGTGACCACGGCGAATTCAGGCTGCGCTGAGGGTAGCGACTGGATGCGCTGCTCTATCGAGCGTGAAAGCGCGGCGTCGGCGGCGGGATCATCGCCGCGCGTGACCAGTTCGATGGCGATGCGCACCTCGCGCCCCGCCCGCTCCTTCGTGCCCCAGTCGGCGGCGGCGCTGGCCGCGATCCCCAGCCACGGGACGCTCGCTGTCAGCGGGCTTTCTTCCTCGACCGCATTCAGGGATGCGAGCTGCGGATCGCTCCGCAGCCAGTCGATCAGCGCGGCGCGCAAGAGATTTTCCATCGTGGTCAGCTCCGGTTGAAAAGGGGCCAGAGGAGGTCAGCCGATCTCCACTGTGCGCCCGGTTCCGAGGCAGCCCGGCGGCGGCTTTCGAAGCGGGCGAGCGCGACCCTTTCGGCCTTGCGGATGATGCGGGCATAAAACCCGCTGTCGCTTTGGCGGATACGCAGCATGGTCAGGCGAGCCGCAGCAGGCGCCACGGACGCCACAGTGCCGAAATCGATGATGGCGGCGCGCCCGGCTGCGCGTCGTCGCGGTCCTGATAGAGATGCGCGGCGGCGCGGATCACGCCGTGGCGCAATCCATCGGGCATGGACGGCCAATCCGCCGCAATGCCCGCGGCAAAACTCACGGCAATCAAGCGCGCCTCGACCGGCGCGAGCAGTCGCACCCTGCCCACCCCTGCGGCATCGAGCTCGATTTCATATTGGCCCGATGCCAATGGCGCGCGCGCGCCGTCCTTGCCGATTGCGGTCACGGCGGTGATTGCACGCACCGGGCGGGTCTCAAGGCATTGCCAGGCACCGGAGGCTGGCATGATCTCCTCGAACCCGGTCTCGATCGGCATCTGGCGGGTGAAACTTTCGCACACATCGAGACTTGAATGGAGCAGGCCTTCGAGCAGGCCGTCTTCGCCTGGCCGGGTGATGCCCAGCCACTGTTTCAGTTCGGCAAGCGCGGTGCCCGACAGATCTGCTGGTTGGATGATTGCCCGCTGCATTGCGGTCTCCTGGATGGTTCAAGAAAGGGGTGGCGCCCGCACCGCCGCGCGATGCTGGATCTGTCGCGGCGATGCGGGCGCGCTGGTCCGGCGCAGGAGCAAGGGGTAACTCGACTGCGCCGGGGAGAGCGATCAGAGCTCGATCTTGAGCAGCTTGATCGCCGCGCTGTCGAGCACCTGGCCGCCGACACGCCGGGTGGCGTAGAAGTGGACGAATGGCTTGTTGGTGAAGGGATCGCGCAGGATCTGGGTCGCGCTGCGTTCGGTGATCAGATAGCCGTGGCGGAAGTTGCCGAACGCGATCGGGAATCCGCCGGCTGCGATATCGGGCATGTCCTCGGCCTCGATCACCGGATAGCCTAGCAGGCGATCGGGCTGCCCCTCGACCAGGCCGGGCTGCCACAGGAAGGCGCCGTCGGCGGTCTTGAGCTTGCGCACTTCGGCCAAGGTGGCTGAATTCATCACGAAATTCGCGCCTTGGCGGTGCCCGGCCTTCATCGTATGCACGAGGTCGATCAGACGCGCATCGGGGGCCGCGTCGAACCCAGTTGCATCGCCCGATCCGATATACTGCACCGTGCCGAACGCGCGGATGCCGTCCTCCGCAGTCGAAACCGGCGCATTGAGGAAGCCGGAAGGCTGGTTGACGCCATTGCCGTTGACGAAGGCAGTGCCTTCGGCGCGCGCGAATTCCATCGCGATTTCGCTGGCGAGCCACGATTCGAGATCGAAACCGGCATCGTCGAGCATGGCCTGGCTCGCTGCCGGATTGGCATAGAGGTCGCCGGTCGGCGGGGCGATTTCGGCGAATTGCGGCGTATCGGTTTCAGGGCGGGCGGCGGTCTCGCTGACCCATCCCGATGCGGTTCCGCCCACGCTGATGAGCTTGCGATAACCGGCGCTGCCGATCTGCACCACTTGCGCGATTGAACGGATCGGACTGATCTCGGCCATTTCGCGGGCAATCATCTCGTCGATCACGCGGGGCACGGCATAGCCGCCGTCGCCCGGCGCGGCGCCGCTGATCGACTTGATCTCGGTCTCGCGGCCATGACGCAGATAGCCATCGACGAAGCCCTTGACCTCGGGCGAGGCGGATGACGAGGCCGGACCGCCGCCGATGGCCGGGCGGGCGGCGGCGCGCGCCACCTTGTCGAGCCGCGACTTCACCTCGTCGACATCGCTGCGCAGCGCGGTCACCGCTTCCTCGGTCTTGTCCTGACGGGCGACGATATCGAAGCTGGCGTCGAGCTGATCGGCGGTTTGGGTTTCAGATGTTTCCATGGGGCATTCAACCTTTCTGCTGGTCATAAAAAAGGCCGCCCAAAATGGCGGCCGGTCGGGGATTGGGGTTGAGGTATTCAAGCAATCAAATGGACCCGTGCACCGTGCTGGAGCGGGTGGGTGACGAGGCTCACCTCGAACAATTCGATTTCGGTCAGCGTCCGGCCCTGGTCGCTGCGCTGGTAGTCACGGGCGCGGTAACCGAAGCTGAGGCCCGAAACCTCGCCGCGCCTCAGCATTTGCGCGGCGCGTCCGCGGGGATTGTCGATCCGGGCGATGACGCGCAGGCCCCTTGCGTCCTCCGCGATCGTCTCGATCACGCCGATGGCCTGATCGCCGCGATGCTGCCAGAGCAGATGGATCGGGCGCTGCGATTTGCGCAGGGTTTGCGCAAAGGCGCCGGGCCGGATCGTATCGCGCGCCGCATCGGCTATGCCGAACAGCGCCGCATACCCGGCGAAGCGAAGCGGCTGGGCCGGTGTGCCGGTCATTGCAGGAGGTCCCCTGCCCCAAGCCGCACGGCGATGCCGATCAAGAGCAGGGCGAGCACCGCGCGCACCGCCCATCCCACAAACGCCTTCCACGCGCTCGCCTTGGCATCGCGCCAGGCGCGCAGCAGTTCGCGCAGCTCGCCCAGATCCTTCTGCGCCCTGGCGTCGGACATGCCAAGCCGGGCGAGAACCCTGTCGGCGGTAAGCTCGCTGGTTTCCTCCACTATCGCGCGCAGGGTTACCAGTTCGCCGCCTTCGCTGGCGGCCTGCGCCATCAGGCGGGCGAGCAATTCTTCGCGTTTCATCGGCGTTCTCCCGGCATATCGAGTTTGAGCAGCGCGCGCTTTTCCTCGCGGCTGAGGAAATCGGCTTCGGAAATCTGGCTCCACAATCGCTCGCGATCCTCCGACAGCGCGGTGACCGAATCGAGGTCGATCGCCAGCCGGGCATCGGGAAACCACGGGGCAAGGCCTTCCCGAAGCGCGGCGAGCAGCTTGCTTGCCAAGGGCAGCAAGGTCAGCCGCCACAGCGCCTTGTTGGCTTCGCGGTAATTGGCATAAGTATTGTCGCCCGGCAGGCCGAGCAGCATCGGCGGCACCCCGAAGGCGAGCGCGATGTCGCGCGCCGCCGCGCTCTTGAGCACGGCAAAATCCATGTCGGCGGGAGACAGCGCCATGCTCTGCCATTTGAGCCCGCCGTCGAGGAGCATCGGGCGCCCGGCGTTGCCCTCGCCGGCAAAGGCGCTGGAAAGCTCGGCCCGGAGCCGTTCGAACTGATCGGTCGTCAGGCTCGATCCGTCAGCCCCCTCATAGACCAGCGCGCCCGACGGGCGGGCGGCGTTTTCGAGTAGCGAGCGGTTCCAGCCGGAGGCGGCATTGTGGATCGCGATCGCCTGACCCGCCGCCGCCAGCGCGCCCGCGCCGTAATGGTCATCGGCGGGATGCATCGCCTTGATGTGGATGACGTTGGGCCAGCCGTCGGTGTCCTCGAGCGCGATTTCGATAGCCCTGGTGCCCACGCGATACTCGTAGGCGCAAGGCCAGCCATCCTGGCCGGGAATGACCTTGACCCGTTCGGGCCGCAGCGCGAACAGTTCGGCCGGCATACCCGAAGCGTCCTTGATGATCTGGACATAGCCGTTGCCGTGCAGCAGCAGATGCGCGGCGAGCGTCTCGATCAGCGATTGCCCCGCGCTGGTGGCACCGACCAGAGCGCCCAGCCGGGCATCCACCGGCATCAGCGGCGCGCTGCCCACGGCTTCGGCAACGATCCGCACGGCTCGCTGCGCGATGGGATTGGCGAGGAAGCCGTCCCTGATCGCATTGTCATAGTCGAAATGATGGCCAGGGCGTGCGCGCTCATAGGCGACTGCCCAGGGCGAGACGTACCCGTGCGCCAATGGCACACGGGTTTCGCCCCCGCCCTTGAAGGCGGAAGCAAGAGTGGTGAGGAAGGACATTGAAGATCCCTTTCTTCAGATCAAATATTCAGGACACGCGGCTCGCCGCGGCGGCCCAGCATCAGTTCGCTCAGCGCCCAGACTAGGGCATCGGCGCGGTCGGGCGAACGGCCCGGCCCTTCATAGGTGCCGCCCGCCATCAGCCCGCACAGCTGGTCCTCCAGCTGCGCAAAC
>LOEX01000065.1 GCA_001516125.1 Sphingomonadales bacterium BRH_c42 | reverse complement strand
AAGGCTCGCCGACGATCACCCGCGCGTCGCCGCCGCGGCGCTCGCCCGGGCAGATCTTGAGGCCGAGGACTGGCGCGAGTTGATCCTGCGCCTCCCGGTCCATGCGCGCGGGTTCCTGCGGCTGCGGCGCGACCTGCCGCCCGAAATTGAAGCCATCCTGGAACGGCTTGGCATCGGCGATCGCGGATTGCCCGAGCCGGAGCGCGAGGAACCGCCGCAGACGGTCGAGCACGAGCCGGAAGTGCTCGATCCGGCCACGGTGCGGGAATCGCGCGAGGGCGTCTTCTTCACCGCGCCATTGCCTGAACATCTCGAAGAGCCCGAAATTCTCGATCTGACCGAGGCCCTTGAGACCAGCCCCCCACCGCCCACGTCACCATCCGAAAAGTCCGAAATCTCCGCACTGGTCGAACGGATCGCGCAGTTCCGCCGCGAACATCAGGACCGTCCGCCGATTTCGAACGAAAGCTCGCCGCGCCTCCCGCTCGAAGAAGAACCGCAAGCCAGACAGCGCACCATCGCCGGTTTCGGTTTCGTGGCCGATGCCGCCGGCCGGATCGAATGGGCGGAAGACGAAGCGGCGCCGATGGTGATCGGCAAGCGCCTGCTCCCACCGCGCAGGCTGGGCGGCGATGGCTCGCGCGACCCGCTGGTCCGCGCATTCTCGACCTGCCAGCCGATCGAACATTGCGCGATCGCACTCGATGGCGCCCCTGCAATCGAAGGGCCGTGGATCGTCGATGCACAGCCGCGCTTTTCAGGCGCGAGCGGGCGCTTCCACGGCTACATCGGGCGCTTTCGCAGGCCCGAACCCGTCATTGCGGAGCTTACACCGCAGGCGCGCGAAGCCGACCGTATCCGGCAATTGCTGCACGAATTGCGCACCCCGGTGAACGCGCTGCAAGGCTTTGCCGAGGTCATCCAGCAGCAATTGTTCGGCCCGGCGCCCAATGAATATCGCGCGCTGGCGGCCAACATCGCAGGCGACGCGGCGCGCATTCTCGCCGGGTTCGACGAACTCGAGCGGCTGGCGCGGCTCGAATCCGGCGCATTGGCGCTGGCGCAGGGCGAATGCGATCTGTCCGCACTGGTTGAACGCATGGTCAATCAACTCCAGCATGTGCTCTCGCCGCGCATGGCGGGTTTCGACCTCGTGCCGCTGCCAGACACGCCGGTGCTTGTCGCCATGGCCGGGGAAGAGGCCGAGGCACTGGTGTGGCGCGTGCTGGCCACGCTGGCGAGCGGCTGTTCGGCAGGCGAATCGCTGGAGGTGAGCCTCACGCTCAAGCACGGCGCGACCCGCCTGACATGCGACCTGTCGGCAAGCCTGGTGGCCGAAGACGATGTCTTTGCTGCGCGGACGAAAGCGGCATCCTGGGGTTTGAGCGCGGGCTTCTTCGGTGCAGGGTTCAGTCTGCGGCTGGCGCGGGCCGAGGCGCGCGCCGCGGGAGGCGACCTCGTGCAGCTCGATGGCCGCATTTCCCTCACCATTCCGATGAAGCGTGCGGCGTCCGCATGGCCGGATACGCACACCACTCCCGATCGCCGCCCCGAACGCCGCCCGCGCGAAAACGCGCAATAGCGCTGCAGGGCGCTTGTATATGGCGGGAACCCATTGTAGGGCGCGCAGCCACAGCATCGCTGCCCGTGACGGGCCTGTAGCTCAGTGGTTAGAGCTGGCCGCTCATAACGGCTAGGTCGCGGGTTCGAATCCTGCCGGGCCCACCATCTGCGGCAAGCGAATGCGGTGAAATCGGTCGGGGAGTGGCGCAGTCCGGTAGCGCGCCTGCTTTGGGAGCAGGATGTCGCAGGTTCGAATCCTGTCTCCCCGACCATTATATCGGTGACTTGCAAGTCACTGATATAATTGACAAAAATAGACCATTTTTGACCTGTGCAGGAACTGTGTAGATTTTTTTTGCGGGTTCCACCGAGCATCGGCTCATTGAGAACCGCCGTGTTGTCATTATTTTGTTCGGTGGCGGAAAGAGATTCGGACAGCGACAGCAGCCGCCAACGGTTCCGGCATCCTCGGACTGTCCTAATTATCTGCTAGCCAGCGCAGCACGACAGCTTTGCTACATCCATGTCGAATGTCTGCGCCGCCAATTTCAGGCCTTCAACCGTCGTGAGATATGGAAAGATTGTCGCGCCAAGATCGGCTGCCGTCATTCCGCATTTGATTGCCATAACCAACGTCTGAATGGAGTCCGCGCCTTCGGGTGCCATGATCTGGCCGCCAAGCAGACGGTCGGTTGCTTTATCCGCAACCAGCTTGATTAGCCCGCGCGTGTCACGCGCTGCCAATGCCCGTGGAACAGCGTCGAGCGGGAGTAGCGACACCTTGACGTCCAGTCCCTTCGCTCGGGCTGCCGTTTCGGTGAGGCCGACACTGGCAACCTGCGGGTCGGTGAACACAACAGATGGCATCGCACTATTATCATAACGATGCAGGTTTCCTTGAACTGCATTGCGTGCGGCCAGCTTCGCTCCGTAGGCGGCCATGTAGACGAACTGGTCACGGCCCGTGACATCGCCGACAGCGTAAACGCTTGGGACGGTCGTTTCGAGATAATCATCGACGATGACCCCTCCGCCTTCGGCGACGCCGATGCCATGCGCTTCCAAGCCCAGACCATCGCTGTTCGCACGGCGTCCGGTGGCGATCAGCACTTGTTCCGCCGCGATGGTCGTAATCGCAGCGACAGTTTCACAATGGCCTCCGCTGTCACAGGATAGGGTCTCACAGGTCAACGCGATACCCTCGCCCGTGCTGTCAATGCGCTGATAAGCGACACCGGCGCACACCCGCACACCCTCGGCTTCGAGATAGGATTGCAGTGCTGCGCTCACTTCGGGGTCCATTTCGGGTAGCAAGCGGCTGCGGCAACAGATGGTGACAGCTACACCAAGGCGCGCGAACATCTGCCCCAGCTCAACACCAATGACTCCTCCACCGATCACGAGCAGCGATTTTGGTAGACGATCAAGTGCCAATGCCGAAGTGCTGGTGAGAAAGGGTATGCTGTCCAGCCCCGGTATGGGCGGCACTGCGGCGCGCGCGCCCATGGCCAATATGACTTTGCCGACCTTTATCGGCGCGTCGCCGACCAGCAAATTGCCATCGGCAAAGCGCGCCCTATCTTCGATGTAGCGCACGTTCTCATAGAGCGGCAGAAGGTCAATGTACTTCTTTTGGCGCAGCTCCGCGACCAGATCATCTTTTGACGCAGCGAGCTGTGTCCAGTCGCTTAATTCGACACTTCCACCAAGACCGGGAAAGCGCGCGGCGGCGCGTCCACCATGCACCGCCTCGGTAGCACGGATCAGCGTTTTGGACGGAACGCAACCAACATTGACGCACGTCCCGCCAATTGTGCCATGACCGATCAGCGCGACTTTGGCCCCAAGTTCAGCGGCGGTGATCGCGGCGGAGAATCCTGCCGAGCCTGCACCGATGACGGCCACGTCGAATTCATCCCGCCCAGAGCGGTTGCAACAATCGTTCATTTAATTTTGCTTTCCTGGAGCGCGAACGCTGCCTTCAATTAGCTTTGGACGGCACGCGCCGGATAGCCCGCATTGGTCGATGCAGCGGCTATCGTGGCCGCATTGGTGCGGCGCGGATCATAAGTGGCACGCGCGGTTTTCGACGCGAAATCGACACTAACCGCAGTCACGCCAGGTACGCCTTCCATCGCCTTCTTAACGGTGATCGGGCAAGTGGCGCAGGTCATGTTTTCAATGGCAAAGGTGGTTTGCCGTTGCGCCGTTGCCGTAGCAGGGCGATCTTGCGCCTTACCGCCAACCGCGTAGGCGATCCCGCCGCCAGCCGTAACGAGAACAGCCAGCCCAATGAGCAGTATTTTCTTCATGGGTGTTTCCTTTCAATAGAACCAGGGTGCCCACCAGTCGATGGTGAGCGCGAGGGTGACGACGGCAAGGCCTAGCCATAGCACCGCTTTGGTGATGCGAGCCGATTGCGGACGGGCGCAGTATGACCCATCTTCGCAAGAGGGCTGCGGTTTGAAATAGACATGCAAAAAGCCAAACCCAAGGAGCGTGAGCGTCACCGCCGCAACATAAGGTTTGTAGGGTTCGAGTGCGGTCAGATTGGCAATCCAAGCACCGGAAATGCCTAGCGTGACGAACAGCAAAGGCACGACACAGCAAGCCGAGGCCAGCCCCGCGCCGATCAAAGCACCAGTGGCAATCCAGCTCGCCGATTTGGGTTTCGGCGTTTCAGTTATGGCAGGTTGCTCCTGTTTAGGCGCTGAGGCCAAGACTAAAATCCTTTCTTCCGATTGACTGATTCGCAGTGTAAGCCCTGTAGTGGCTACAGACTCAAGAGGTATTTTGATGGAACTGCAAAACGGTATTTTGCGTGCGCAACTCGCCCGGAAGACCGGCTGCAACCTCGAAACCATCCGTTATTACGAGAAGGTTGGATTGCTGCCGGAGCCGCCGCGCAGTTCCAACGGTTACCGGGTGTATTCGCCGGAACTGGTGCAAAGATTACAGTTTGTACTGCGCGCGCGCGAACTGGGTTTTTTGCTCGAAGAAATCAAAGCACTGCTTGGTCTCGATGCAGTTAAACCGAATGCCTGCAACGACGCTCATGGTATTGCCAAGGCCAATCTGGCTGCGGTGCGCTCCAAACTTTCCGATTTGAAAAAAATGGAAGCAATACTTGCGAGTGCGGTTGCCGGTTGCGAGTCGCGCGATTTCGGCGGCTGCCCGATTTTGAACGCTTTGTCAGGTTCGTCGCCAACTTCGCAAGCGGCAAGGCGGTGAAAATCGGCCTGTTTCCATGTCATACACCTAGTTCTGCACGAATGCCGGAACAGTGAGCAACGTTGCCAGAGCATCCAGCATTAACTTGTTTCGCATGTCTCGTCTCTGATGGATTCGGAATGTATTACAAGGCGTCAGATAGATGAACGTTCCGATGATTTCAGCTTTGTCATACAGAATATAGAGATTGTGCCAGTAGGTGTGTTGATCGCATAAGCCGGAAGGATGCTACTGCCGGTGATGGCACCCAACTCGTTCTCAATAAACCCATCGGCATTGAGCTGGGTGTTGGTTCGCCCGTCAATCAAATGCTTGCCGCATATGCCATGGGCTTTGCTTGGCATAATCGGCGATGCAAACCACGCCTCCGGCCGGGTCGCGGCGAACATGGCGGCAATTCCTGATTGCTTTCCGTCAAGCGACACCTGATGAAAGACCAAGCTTGAAACCACTTTGTCAAAGACACCTAAATTGGCTGCGTCGTGCGCAAAACCTTGCCGCCACGAAATGGACACGCCTGCGGCATCAGCCTTGCGCTCGGCGATAATCAAGGCTTCGGAGTCCGGGTCTAATCCAGTAATATGTGCTTCGGGTTGAGCCTCTTTCAATAAAATCGCGAGTGAGCCTGTACCACAACCGACATCGAGAATTGTTTCGCCGGGCAGAGGCGACAACATGCGGAGAAGCTCGTTCCGCCAGACCTCCTCGCGCGTTAGCAGAGCTACGCCGCTGTCATATAGAGCGGTCGGAGCAAAACGCCCCGCTGCGCGTGTAAAGTCGTTCGAATTGCTCATATCCGCCGAATGGGCATACCATTTTTTGAAATGCGCTTGCACCGAAAAGGTCCATGAATGCACAATAGCGTCGTTTTACCAGCTTTAGGTTGGGCTGCCGAAGGCAAAACTCAACGCTGTCTTTTGCGGGAGTTGCTTTAGGTAGCCCGCAGAAATCGAAGGCGCATCTCCAACGCGGCAAAAATTTATGGGGGCTGCGGCATAGTCGCGCGTATAACTAACGAAGCGAACGAGGTGAGATCATGGACATAGACAAAGCATTGGCGCGATTGGCGGACGCGCCCCTGAATGATATTGATCTGTCGCTAGTTGAGACGGGCGTAATGAGCGGTCTCGCCCAAATCACGTCAGTTGTCAGATTGCAAACACCGATAAGGTTTGGCGCTATCGCGGCCGCAATGATTGTTGGTATCAGCCTCGGCGGAGTAGCGGTGGCAAACAGTCAAAGCAGCGCGCCACTGGTCTCTGGGGCACATCTGGCACCTTCAGCTTTGTTGGTATCTGCTCAATGAATCCCGCCCGCCGAGCAATTATCGCAACTCTAATTCTCGCGTTTCTGGCCGGCATTGGCGGTGCTTTTGTAGGCACCAAATTGCTTACCCCCGACGCGCGACAGGATAATGCGTTGCACGAGTTGCTCCATAGCAAATTGAACCTGTCAGCAGACCAGGACAATGATATTGCAAAGGAAGAGAAGCGTTTTGCACTCGTGCGCGCACAACTTGAGGCCGAGGCACATGCCGCCAATGTAGAACTGGCTAAAGCAATTCAAACGAGCAAGCGAGACGGACCTGATGTGCAAGCGGCGATTGAGCATGTCCACATCGCTCTTGGCCGCTACCAAAAGGAAACCGTCAGTCATATTTTCAGGATGCGCGCGGTTTTAACGGAAGAGCAGGCAAAGATTTTTGACCGCTCTGTCTCGCAAGCGCTGATGCAAGAGCAACAGTGATATCGGATTCTGAGCTCTCTGACGGGGCGTTATGTGAACGATCTGTCGCTGGCGACGCTACGGCCTTTGCTTCCATCATGCATCGCTACAAGTTGCCGGTATTTTCTTTTATCCGGCGATATGTTGGAGGCAACGAAGATGCGCATGATTTGCTACAGCAGGTTTTCATCGCTGCTTGGCAATCGCTCGCTAGCTACGATGTCGACCGCCCACTCGGGCGTTGGCTAACAGCCATCGCGTTAAACAAATGCCGTGACCACAGCCGCAAGGCCAAGGTTCGCCGGTTTTTTCAGCTTTCGTGGCCAATAGACGCAGCTGACATTCCAGATGCCGCGCCGACTGCCGATCAAAAGATGAATGCGGACCAAGATCTGGTGTTGCTCGACAGGGCGATTGCGCAACTGCCGCCCGCGCTCAAAGAACCGCTGTTACTGACCGTCTTTGAAGGTCTCAGCCATAGTGAAGCAGGCGCAGAGCTTGGAATCAGCGCAAAAGCTGTCGAAGGCAAAACGCGTCGCGCGCGCCAAGCTCTGGAACTTCAAATCAATAAGTGGGCAAACAATTTTTGAGAGAGGATTGAACATGAGACATTATTTCGTCATTTTTTTGGCGTCGGCCATGCTGGCAGGTTGTGGGTCGAGTCCCCAAGACACAAAAGCATCGAATGTAGAAGAGGCAAGCAGCGGTTCGCTGACCAACGCTGCTGAAGAGGTGGTTGATGCTTTTCACACAGCACTCAAAGCTGGCAATACTGAGGGAGCAATGGAGCTGCTGGCCGACGATGTGCTGATATACGAAGGGGGAGGTGCTGAAAAGAGCAAGGCTGAATATGCGTCGCACCATTTGGAGGCCGACATCGCGTTCTTGAAAGGGATCAAGCAAAGCTTATCAGCGCGTTCCGCAAAAGCGACGGGCGATATGGTGTTGGTAACGAGCCAAGGCGTGACGAAAGGCACGTATAAGGACAAAGCAATCAACAGCACCTCGGCCGAAACGATGGTGCTGCGCCTGATCGACGGCCAATGGAAGATCATCCACATCCACTGGTCGTCAGCGGACATCAAGCCAATCGTGCCGACATCGTAAAAAAGATCACGCTTTGGGGGCTACTCCCACTCCGCGCGTATAACAGTTATGGCAAGAGTGATTATCCGATGAACCTGATGCTGATCCGGCTGCCATTTGGTGTCGGCGTGATGTTGCTCGGCGCGGCGGTTATGGCGTTGTCACCGGCCTTGGCGCAGGACGATGCCCCCGTTGCGTCGTTGCATGATGCGTTTGAGCGTGCCGCCGCGCGATTACCCGAGGCTGCTGCCAGCCCCGCGTTGAAAGCACAGGTTGACGCACAGCGCCGCGCAGCAAGCGGACCGTTTGTAGGACCGCCAGTTGTAAGTGGCGATGTTTTGACCCGTTCGGGCGGTATAATCGAACAAGAGGCCCGCGTTTCGGCGGCAATCAGATGGCCTGGCGAAGGGCGCTCTGGTATCAGCGCAGCGGCGCTAGCTGGCGATGCTGTAAATGCGAAGCTGGTGGCGGCCCAGCTTACATTAGCGGGCGATATCCGAACCGCATATTGGCAATTGGCCGGTGCGCGTAGCGCAGTTGAGATTGAACAACAGCATGTTGCGATTGCACGCGTTGAAACCGAGCAAGTTGCACGATTAGTGCAAGCCGGTGTGCAGGCGAGGCGGGAGTTATTGGTTTCACAGGCGGACCTTGCTGCTGCCATGGGAAGACTTTCCGCTTCCGAAAGCGATCTGGCCGAAGCGCGGGCATCGGTTGAGGGATTGATCGGTGATGTGCCGGACATATTTGGGGATGAAGACCTATCGCCAAGCACAGATATCGAAACCCACCCGGCGTTGCGCGCAGCAGAAGCGAACGCCAAGGCATTGGAAGCCAACGCCGCATATGCGCGGTTTGGCACGCGCCCTAGAGTTGAGGGAACTATTGGTGTCCGTCGTGAGCGTAACGATCCGCGTGGCAATTACGAAGATGCATTGCTCGTGGGCATTGCGGTGCCGCTCGGTCGCGATCAGCGTGCGATCGCCGATGCGGGCGGTGCGCGTGCCGAAGCCTTGGCCACTGTTGCCGAGGCGGCGCGGTTGCGGTTGCGGTTGATCGCAGACCAGAGAGCTGCATCGGTGCGCCTGTCAATTGCAGAACGCGCGCTTGTCGATGCCGAGATGCGGCAATCTGCGCTGCGTGAGGCGCTCATGCTGACCGAAAGAGGCCGAACGGAGGGCGAGATTGGCTATATCGAATATCTACGTGCGCGGCAGGCACTGTTCGATGCAGACCGCGATTTAGGAGCCGCCCGCATTGCGAAATCGGCGGCGATTTCTAACCTCAATCAAGCAATGGGTGTTTTGCCATGATTTTCAGATATTTCATGGCATCCATTGCCGCTGCATTTTTGTTATCCGCACCATATTCCTCACACGCGCACGGCGATGAAGATCACGGAACTGCGGCAGCTGTCAGCGCGCCGGCTGGAACAACGCCCCGAATTGAGGCGCGAACAGCTACATTGGAGCTCGTTGCAGCGGTTGATGCCGACGACATGACGGTCTGGATTGATGGATGGGCTGACAATGCGCCGATAACCAACGCAAATCTAAACGTCACAATCGACGGCCAAAGCAAAACAGCAAAATTAGCGAACGGTGTATACACCGTGTCAGACCCCAAATTTGAGGCCGCAGGAACGCATCAGGTGGCTTTCCTTGTGACGCGCGCCGGAGCGGTCGAGTCGTTATCGGCTGAATTGAAAATTCCAGAAGCAGAAGCATCGCTATCAAGCGGTGGATGGACCTATTGGATCGTAGCGGCGGGCGTTGCAGTGCTGGTTATCGTTGCCTTCATCTTTTGGCGCTCGCGTAAGGCGGGCGCAGCTTTGATTATGCTCGGGTTGGGGTTCTTTTTCATGCAGCCCCGCGCCATTCAAGCGCACGGCGATGAAGATCATGGCGCGCCAGCAGCGCCCGACACCTCCGCTGGTGGCGTGATTGGCGGCGGAGATGCCGCAGCGCGGCTGCCAAACGGCGGCGTCTTTGCACCCAAGACCGTTCAGCGGATCATCGGCCTGCGAACAATTATTACGACGGACGGTTTTGCTACACCGTCTGCCAATCTCACCGGCCAAATCATCGCTGATCCGCGTCGCGGCGGTCTGGTGCAAAGCGCGACCGGGGGACGCGTCAGTGCAGGCGCATCTGGAATTGCGGTCATCGGACAATCGGTGCGTGCTGGACAGATATTGGCAATCATCGAACCGCCGCTTCAGGCGATAGATCGTGCATCTTTATCACGCGAGTTGGGCGATCTCGATCAACAAATCGCGCTTGCCGCCAATCGGGCGACCCGGCTTCGTCGGCTTGAGGGCGTGGTGCCGCGCCGTGAAATTGAAGAGGCATCAATCACCCTGCGCGGCCTGCAATCGCGTCGCGCAGGATTGAGTCAAGCGACATCGGCGCGTGAAGTGCTGCGTGCCCCCATCAGCGGTGTCATCTCGGTAAGCGGTGTCCGCGTCGGTCAGGTCGTTGCTGCACAAACTACGCTATTTGAAATTGTCGATCCGTCGCGTCTCTATGTCGAAGCCAATCTGTTCGACCGCCGCCCTATATCGGCTGGAGCAAGCGCGGTTGGCAAGACTAGCGACGGCGCGACATTCAATCTGGTGTTTGAAGGCGCTGGCCTTGCCGACCGGGGGCGCGCGGCACAAGGCCTTTTCCGTATTGTCGGTGCGCCGCCACGTTTGCGCATTGGCGAAAGCGTAACGATTGCGGCACCACTGGGCGAGCAGGTCGCAGGTGTCATTGTGCCGCGTGCTGCGCTAATCAGCGGTTCAAATGGGTTGACATCTGTGTTCGTCAAAACGCGCGCCGAAGGCTTTGCCTTGCGCAACGTGACCACCGCGCCTGTTGACGCTAGCAGTGTCGCGATACTCTCAGGGGTTAAAGCAGACGAGCGTGTGGTGACAATCGGGGCAACTCTGCTCGGCCAGGTTCGCTAAGCATGTTCGACGCCATCGTCGCCTTTTCGTTGCGCAACCGGATACTGGTCCTGTTTGCAGCGATTGCGCTGGTTGCGATGGGGCTGGTGTCGGCAAGCCGGCTGCCGGTTGACGTCCTGCCCAATCTCAATCGTCCAGTCGTAACAATACTGACTGAGTCGCCGGGCCTCGCACCACCCGAAGTCGAAACTTTAGTAACCCGCCCAATTGAAACGTCGATGAGCGGTGTTCCCGGGGTTGAACGGGTTCGGTCGGTTTCCGGCATCGGACTTTCAGTGGTCTACGTCGAGTTTGACTGGAGCGAAGACGTCTTTCGCGCACGCCAACAAGTGGCAGAGCGGTTGACGCTCGTGCGCGAGCAAATACCGCCGGGAACAGTTCCCCAGATGGGTCCGGTGACGTCGATCATGGGCGAGATCATGCTTGTCGCCATCCCTTATGGCAAAGCCAGCCCGATGGAAGCGCGCGAGATTGCTGATTTTCAGATCCGACCCCGCCTGCTCACTATACCTGGCGTTGCACAGGTTATCCCGATTGGCGGCGAAGTGAGGCAATACCGCGTGTCGCCCGATCCGGCCGCAATGGCGGCGCAGGGTATAACGCTCGACCAGATTGATCGGCAGTTGCGCGAGTTCGGCACCAACAGCGGCGGCGGTTTCGTCGATCAGTTTCAAAAGGAGTATCTGATCCGGGGCGTAGCGCAGACAACACGGATCGACGATCTACGCGCGCTGGTCGTTGGCGAAAGTGCGAACGGCCCTGTGCGACTTTCGCAGGTAGCCTCGGCCGACTTTGCGGCCGGTTTCCGGCGCGGCGAGGCCGGTTATGACGGCGCGCCAGCGGTGGTGATTGCCGTGCAGAAGCAGCCAACCGCAGATACAATAGCGGTAACAACGCAGGTGGAGGCTGCCCTAAAGGAAATAACCGCGACTCTGCCGGACGGCATTAGCGCCGACAAGGTCCAGTTCCGCCAAGCCAATTTCATCGAAACGTCGATTGGCACGCTTCAGAAAGTTTTGATCGAAGCTGCAATCGTCGTGGCAATCGTCCTTTTCCTGTTTCTCCTCAACACCCGCACCACAGCAATTTCGCTTATATCGCTACCGATATCGATTTTAATCACGGCCATTGTGTTTTCCATTTTTGGCCTGTCGATCAATACAATGACGCTGGGTGGACTGGCGATTGCGATCGGCGAATTGGTAGATGATGCCGTCGTTGACGTGGAAAATGTGTTTCGGCGTTTACGCGAGAATGCGGCATTGCCCGAACCGAAATCATCGCTTGTCGTCATCGCCCATGCGTCGGGTGAGGTGCGTTCGGGCATTGTCTATGCCACCGCAATCATCATCCTAGTCTTTCTGCCGTTGTTCTTCTTGGGCGGCGTGGAAGGACGCCTGTTCGCCCCGTTAGGGCAAGCCTATATCGTGTCGATCCTCGCTAGCTTTGTCACCGCCGTTACACTGACACCTGTTCTGTGCTATTATTGGCTGCCCAAGATTGCGCAGATTCATGCCGAGCGCGAGTCCGGTTTGGTGACACGCCTTAAACAGGCGAATGCGTGGATACTCGATTGGGGCTTTGCCCGCGTGCGCGGTATTTCAATCGCGGCTGGCATTGTCAGTGTCCTCGCTATCGGCGGTGCCTTATTGCTGCCCCGTGCATTTCTGCCGACGTTTAACGAAGGTAGCTTTGTTGTCGGCTTTCAGCTCGAACCCGGAATTTCGCTCGAAGCCTCAAGCCAATTGGCGGCGACCGCAGAAAAGCTCCTGCTCCAAATACCGCAGGTTGAAAGCGTCAGTCGCCGGACAGGGCGGGCCGAACTCGATGAACATGCGGAGGGTGTGCATTCAAGCGAACTCGACGTGGCCCTGAAACCCGATACCGAAGATCGAGACGCGGTTGCTGAAACCATCCGCAAGCAATTAGCCATATTGCCCGGTTCTATCTCGGTTGGTGCGCCCATCGGTCACCGGCTCGATCATTTGCTCTCCGGCGTGCAAGCGCAAATTGTCATAAAGATATTCGCAGAAGATTTGGACGCCGCGCGGGCCAGTGCCGAGCAGTTGCGTGCCGCTGCTGTCGAGATTCCCGGCGTCGTCGATTTGCGGGTCGAAAAGCAGGTGCGCGTGCCGCAACTCGACCTGCGGATCGATTATGAGAGGGCAAGCAGTTACGGCATTACGCCCGCAGCAGTGTCCGACGCGATTGCAACATTATCCAACGGCAAGATTGTCAGCCGCGTCGTTGATGGCCTCAAACGTTACGATGTTGTTCTGCGGCTCCCCGATGAAACACGCACGACTGCGGCCCTTGCCGATCTGCTGATCGAAACGCCCAGAGGGCCGGTTCCTTTGCGCAACTTGGCGGAAATCGTAGAAACGGATGGCCCTAACCAAATATTGCGCGAAGGCGGAAAACGCCGGATCGTGGTTTCCGCAAACGCAGAACCGGGTGCAAATCTGGGCAGCATCGTGACCGCGATTGAGGCGGAAGCTGCCAAACTCAAACTGCCTGTTGGCGGTTTTGTCCGCGTCGAGGGCCAATTCGAGGCACAGCGCGAAGCGGCGTTTACAATTGGCGGCCTGTCGCTTGTTTCATTCGGTTTGATCTTCGTTCTTCTGTTCACACGGTATCGTTCGGCCAGGATCGCGCTGATCATCATGGCTGGTGTCCCAATGGCACTGGTCGGGTCGGTGCTAGCACTTGCGCTTGCAGGATTACCGCTTTCGGTCGCCAGCATGGTCGGGTTCGTTACGCTCACCGGCATTGCTTCACGCAACGGTATTTTGAAAGTCAGCCACTATATCAATCTAGTGCTTCATGAAGGCGAGACATGGGGCGATGCAATGATCATTCGTGGCACGCTCGAACGGTTGACGCCTGTGCTCATGACCGCTCTTGCCGCAGGCCTTGCGCTTACCCCCCTGCTCATCGGAGCGGATGAACCTGGAAAAGAGATCCTTCATCCGGTTGCGGTGACGATCTTTGGCGGCCTGTTGTCAGCAACATTACTCGACGCGCTCATTACGCCAATCCTGTTCCGTCTATTTGGTCAGGCACCGCTTGAACGCATTGTCGATGAAGCCCGCCAATCTGGTAACTTACGGGCTTATTAGCCCTCAACCCAAGGATATTCCCTATGAGAAAAGCATTATTACTCCTTGCCGCGTCAGCTTTTGCGCTTAGCGCCTGCGGCGAAAAGAAGCATGATGATGGCCATACTGATGCAGATCATGCCGCAATTGCTGCCAAGGAAGCTACAGGCGGTGAACATGCCGGAATGGATATGGGCGAAGCTAGTCATCATCACGGGGCTGCGACTCTCAAAGTTGCAATGGCTCCCGCCGGTGCTTTTACACCGGGCAAGCCGCAATCGGTGACACTTACTTTGACCGACGTAAAGACCGGCGCGCCGATTGGCCCCGATCAACTGGCGCTTGCGCACACAAAGAAGCTGCATTTGCTCATCATTGATGAAAGTCTGACCGATTATCAGCATATTCATCCTATCGCAGGTGCGAAGCGGGGCGACTGGACGTTCAGTTTCACGCCTAAATTTGGCCGGAAATACCGTGTGTGGGCCGACTCAACGCGCAAAGATGGCGATCAGGAATATGTGTTTGCTGACATGATTGCCGGGTCAGAGAAAGCGCCTGCGCCTGACGCAAAGCCAGTTGTCACCGCAGAAATGGGCGGTCTCAAGTTCGCACTCTCGTTTGCCGGCCCCGTAAAAGCTGGCGAAGGCGTCATGGGTAGTGTCGCAATTGTCGATGCGAAATCCGGCCAGCCCTTCACCCAGTTGCAACCTATCATGGGCGCATTTGGTCATGTTGTGGCCTTTTCACGCGACTGGAGTTCAATCGAACACGTCCACCCGCAAGGCACCGAGCCTAAATCTGACAGTGAACGTAGCGGACCGGTTGTTGGCTTCCATATGGAACCCAAGAACGGCGGTATCATGAAGATATTCGTCCAGATCATGGCCAATGGCCGCGAAGTGATCGTGCCGTTTACCGTGAATGTAAGCGCATAAGGGAGCAAAAACGAAGAGAGCAATTTTGATCGTTCAATCGCCCCGATTGCACGAAATTGCTTGGCCGAAGTTAATACAAACAGGCGGCGCAAATTAGCACCGCCTGTTTGTACCTCACCGCGCAGGCAAGCATTTTGTGGAGACCGGCAATGAATTCAAGTGATCACTCGTTGCACAAACCGGCGACTAATACGGCTCCGTCAGAATCGACGAACATGGCGGTCGATCCCGTCTGCGGAATGACAGTCGATCCGGCAAAGACAGCACATCATGCCACCCACGACAGTGCTGACTATCATTTTTGCAGTGCGGGGTGTCTGGCTAAATTCACCGCAGACCCGGCCAAATATCTGTCCACTACCGCGCGCCCAGAACCCGTCGCCGCGCCGGGAGCTATGTGGATATGCCCTATGCACCACGAAATCCGACAGCAAGGGCCGGGAACATGCCCTATTTGCGGGATGGCGTTGGAGCCTGAAGAGCCTTCATTGGATGATGCGCCAAACCCCGAGCTGGTGGATTTTACGAAGCGTTGGTGGGTGTCGGCGGCGCTGGCAGTGCCACTGCTGATCCTGACGATGGGAACAGAATTTCTCAGACTGCATTTGGTCGATCCCGCCTATTCGCCGTGGATTCAATTGGCGCTGACTGCACCGATTGTCTTGTGGGCAGGCTGGCCGTTTTTCACGCGCGGATGGACATCAATCGTCACGCGAAAACTAAATATGTTCACCCTGATCGCCATCGGTGTCGGCGCAGCATTCCTATACAGCGTGGTTGCGACCTTTGCACCGGGCCTGTTCCCCGCGACCTTCAGAATGCACGGCGGCATGGTGCCAGTCTATTATGAAGCGGCTGGCGTGGTCGTGGCGCTCGTGTTGCTTGGACAAGTGTTGGAGCTGCGCGCAAGAGCCGCAACCGGCAAGGCAATCCGTGCGCTACTCAATCTCGCGCCAAAAACCGCACGGCGCATAAATGCTGACGGAACCGAAACCGAAATTCCTTTATCCGACGTTCACACAGGCGATCGCCTGCGCGTTCGTCCAGGCGAAGCCGTCCCGGTGGACGGCGTGGTGATCGAAGGCCGTTCATCTGTCGATGAGTCGATGTTGACGGGCGAACCTTTGCCGGTCGCTAAGGAAGCGACCAGCGCGCTGACGGGCGGCACGGTCAATGGCACCGGTAGCATTGTCATGGAAGCACAAGCGGTCGGCAGCGATACCATGCTGGCGCGCATCGTTCGTATGGTAGCCGAAGCGCAGCGCAGCCGCGCGCCGATACAAGCCGTCGCCGACCGGATTTCAGGCTGGTTCGTTCCGTTGGTGATTGCCATTGCCATACTGTCCTTCGCGGTCTGGAGCCTCGTTGGCCCCGAACCGCGTATCGGCCATGCGCTGCTCAACGCCATTGCCGTTCTCATCATAGCCTGCCCCTGTGCACTGGGATTAGCTACGCCAATGTCGATCATGGTGGCAACCGGACGCGGTGCACATGCTGGCGTTTTGGTCAAACATGCCGAAGCGCTGCAAGCTTTCGAGAAAGTCGACACTTTGGTCATCGACAAGACTGGCACGCTCACTGAAGGTAAACCCAAGCTGGTTGCCATCCAAACAAGCGGCGGCATGGACGAAAACGAATTTCTGGCGCTTGTTGCAGCCGTCGAAGCGCGCTCGGAGCATCCGCTGGCTCATGCCATTGTGAGTGCCGCACAGGAGCGCAAGCTGACGCTAGATGAGCCGGAGAATTTCGAGGTTCAGGTCGGCGCGGGCATAAGCGCCCAAGTCGGCGGGCGCGCTGTCGTAATTGGCAATGCCGCACAGATGCAGCGCATCGGTGTTGATCCAACTCCCCTCAATGAAGCTGCTGAAACCCGACGCCGCGAGGGTGCGGGCGTGATGCTGATCGCGGTTGATGGCAAACTTGCAGGATTGGTCGCTGTTGCCGATCCCATTCGTGCCAATGCGCGCGAAGCCATTGAGGCGCTTCGAAAACACGGCCTGCGCGTTATCATGCTTACCGGCGACAATCCGACGACCGCGCAAGTCGTTGCCGACGCGGTTGGCGGGCTAGACGGTGTTCATGCCGAGCTCAAACCTGACGACAAGGCACGCATCGTCGGCGAACTCAAAGCAGCAGGCGCTAAGGTCGCAATGGCGGGCGACGGGATCAACGATGCACCGGCACTTGCCGCTGCCGATGTCGGTCTTGCGATGGGAACCGGCACCGATGTTGCGATTGAGAGCGCAGGGATCACGCTCACGAAGGGCGACCTTGCAGCCGTAGTCCGCGCCCGCGCTCTTGCCAAAGCAACGATGCGCAATATCCGGCAAAACCTGTTCTTCTCGTTCCTGTTCAACGGCGTCGGCGTTCCGGTGGCGGCTGGCGTGCTTTACCCCGTGTCTGGCATCCTGATGTCACCGATGATTGCAGGAGCCGCTATGGCGCTATCATCATTTACTGTCGTGATGAACGCGCTTCGGCTCAATCGGGTGAAGCTGTAACGATTCACGGTTATAAGGCGAATTGACAATTATAGCCTATCCGCCCATTTTAGGTATCGAATGAAAACGCTGTTACGCCATCTCTTGTTGCTTGGGGCCATGTTTGGCCTCTTGTGGCAGGGCGTGGCCTATGCGTCGCCGCCTTGCGCTGAAATGCAGCAGGAGCAGAGCGCCGCCGCCTCGTCGATGGCGGGCATGGCGGATTGCATGGAAGCCGAAAAGCAATCGCGCGACAGTGCGCCGCCCTGCAAGGATATGAAGGCTGGCTGCTTTGCGATGGTCGGCTGCACGTCGCTGGTGGGGCTTGGCGCATTGCCAATTGCCGTTGATGCGCCGGTCAGCACCACTTCTTCCTTTGACTTGGCTGCAAGCCCGGTCCTGATCGGGCGCAACGAAGCTCCCATACCCGATCCCCCCTCTATCCTTGGCTGAACCAACCGGCGTTCGGCAGCTTTGATGCTGCTGCGGGCGCAAAATTGATTCAACTAAGGATATTCAACATGAAAATTTTACTGACAATCGCCGCAACACTTGCGGCATTCACCTCCTTATCGGCTCAAGCGGCAAATGATCGCGGCCCCGGCCACTATGAATGGCAATCACGCCCCACTCCGGGTCCGAACAAGTCCAACCTGCCATCGCGCGTTCGGGTCTGGGTCAAGGATGACCAGACCAAGATGGCCAATTGCGATTGCGACATGATGAAGGTCGCTGCCGCCGATTGCATGATGATGCCCGGCAAGGGCGCTTCTCCCTCCAAAGGCTGACGGATGTCGTCCCGGCCTGCGCTACGAGCGTGGGCCGGGGCGGTCCCGTTCGGCTCTCGCGGTAAAAGGGGGATATTTCATGCGCAAGTTTATTGGCGCGGCGTTGCTTTTGTTGCCTGCAACGCTTCATGCCGAACCGCTGACGTTCGACGCTGCGCTTCAGCGCGCGCAAAGCGAAGCTCCGAGTCTGAAAGGGCGTGAGGCAGGCGTTACCTCCGCACAGTCTGCCGCGATTGCGGCTGACCGGCTGCCCGATCCGACGCTGGACGTCGGCATCCGGGATTTTCCCGTAACAGGACCAGATGCAGGACGCTTCAATCGTGATGACTTCACGATGACGACGATTGGCGTGAGCCAACAGTTCATCAATCCTGCCAAACGCCACGCACGCGCCGCGCGAGCGGGTGCTGATATTGGCATCGCCGAAGCCGGGGTTGAGGTGGAGGCGCGGAACATCCGTTTGGAAACTGCGCTCGCCTGGGTCGATCTTTATTACGCCGAACGCCAACTCGACCAACTGAAGCTGCTAGATGAGAGTCTAAGCAACCTCCAATCGACGGTGACGGCGCGCCTGACCTCGGGTAGTGCGCGACCCTCTCAATCCCTCGAACCAGACCAATTACGTGCGCAAGTGAACGACCGGCGCATTGCATTGGTGGCTGAGATTGCCAAGGCACGAGCGAGGCTGTCACGTTACACTGGTGATCCCGATCCTTCTGTCGCTGAAACGCCGCCTGAATTCACGATCAATCGGGCCGCGTTGCTCGCAGGCGTTGGTGATTTACCAAGCCTGCGCGCGCTCGATGCCCAAACCGCAGCAATGGACGCCGAAACCAGATTGGCACGGGCCGACAAGACGCCCGACTGGAAAGTCAGCGCCTCCTACGGCCGCCGCGAACCCAATTTCGGCGATCTGGTTTCGGTCGGTGTGTCGATTGAACTGCCGTTGTTCGGTCGCAAGCGCCAAGACCCCAAAATTGCGGCTCGGGCAAGCGAAGCCGAACGCGCGCGGTTTGATCGGTTAGCCGGTGAACGCGAAGCGATTGCGGCGCTGGAAGGCGATCTGGCCGAACACGCGATGCACCATGCGCGTATGGAAAATGCGCGTGACAATCTGGTGCCTCTTGCCCGGAAGCGGGCAAAGCTCGATTTTGACAGCTACGGTGCTGGCACCGTCGATCTGGGAACGGCGTTGCTGGCAACACTCACGGTTGCCGAGGCCGAAGTCGATTTGCTTGTCCGCGAGGCCGAAGTTGCCCGCGACGCTATTCGTATCAACTTAACTTATGCGGGAGATCGGCCATGACCGACACGACACACGCAGCGCGGTGGCGTGCTGGAATACTGGCTGCGACTTTGATTGCAGGTGGTGGAGGATATTATTTGGGCCAGCGCGGGGATGCTCCCGCTGCGCCTGCTAAAAGCGCAGATGGCTGCGATGCTCTTTATTACTACGATCCGATGTTTCCGCAGCAAAAATTCGACAAGCCCGGAAAATCGCCGTTTATGGATATGGAGCTTGAACCCAAATGTGCCGATGGCGGCGCGGCGGCTACTGGGGCGGCGCAGGGCGTTAGCATTGACCCGTCTGCCATGCAGAATCTGGGTATCCGTATTATTCCCGCACAAATGGGAAGTCTTGCCGCTACGCTCAACGTCACCGGCACCATTGATTTCAACCAACGCGATGTAGCGATCATTCAGGCGCGCTCGGGCGGTTTCGTGTCTCGCGTCTATGCTCGCGCGCCCGGAGACGTGGTGCGTGCAGGCACGCCGATTGCCGATGTGCAATTGCCCGAATGGGGCGGCGCGCAGACCGAGTTTCTTAGCGTTAAGCGCCTCGGCAGGCCCGATTTGACTGCCGCCGCGCGCCAGCGGTTGCGGTTGATGGGAATGTCGGACGGTCTGATTTCTGGCGTTGAACGCAGCGGGCGCACCAATGGCACGATCACCATCACGTCACCGATTTCAGGGGTAATCCAGACACTCGATGCGCGGCAAGGCGTCACGCTTGGGGCAGGCCAGACCTTGGCACAAGTAACGGGGCTTGGCACGGTATGGCTCAATGCCGCTGTTCCCGAAGCGCAGGCGGGCGCGGTTCGCATCGGGCAAAGTGCCACCGCGACCCTCACCGCGTTTCCGGGTGAGACATTTGGTGGGCGGATCATAGCGATCCTGCCAACCGCGCAAGCGGATAGTCGGACGCTTACTGTCCGTATCGAGCTTGCCAATCGCGGCGGTCGTCTTCGCCCAGGCATGTTTGCAGGCGTGGCCCTTGGCGGTGATGCAAGGCCAGCGCTGCTCGTTCCAAGCGAAGCCGTCATCCGCACTGGCACACGCACGATCGTGATGCTGGCAATGGGAGATGGCCGTTATCATCCGGCAGAAATCAGAACGGGCCGCGAAGGCGGTGGACAGACGGAAATTATCGAAGGCTTGGCCGTTGGCGAGAAAGTTGTCGCGTCGGGTCAGTTCCTGCTCGATTCCGAAGCCAGCCTGACCGGCATCGAAGTTCGCCCGCTCGGTGGTGCCAAGTGATTGAAGCTATCATCCGCTGGTCGGTCAAGACGCGCGGGCTGGTCGTGGTTGCGGCACTCGTCCTGACCATTATGGGCATCGGCTCGGTGCGAACAACGCCTGTCGATGCACTGCCAGATCTCTCCGATGTGCAGGTCATCATCCGCACGACTTATCCGGGCCAAGCGCCGCAGATTGTCGAGAATCAGGTCACATATCCGCTGACAACGACGATGCTGTCGGTTCCCGGCGCGCGTGTCGTGCGCGGTTATTCGTTTGTCGGCGACAGCTTTGTCTATGTGCTGTTCGAGGATGGCACGGACTTGTATTGGGCGCGCAGTCGCGTTCTCGAATATCTCAGCCAAGTGCAGGGTCGCTTGCCAACGGGTGCGACCGCCTCACTCGGCCCCGACGCGACTGGCGTAGGCTGGATTTACGAATATGCGTTGGTCGATGAGACCGGGCGGCATGATCTAGCGCAGCTCCGCAGCATTCAGGACTGGTTCCTACGCTATGAGTTGAAGGCCGTTCCCGGTGTGGCCGAAGTCGCCAGCATAGGCGGGATGGTCAAACAATATCAGGTCGTGGTCGATCCGCAGAAACTTGCCTCCTACGGTGTCACAGCAAGCGAAGTCTCCGACGCACTGAAACGCGCCAATCAGGAAACAGGCGGTGCGGTCGTTGAAATGGCCGAGGCCGAATATGTCGTCCGCGCCACAGGCTATCTCAAAACACTGGATGATTTCCGCGCGGTGCCGGTGCGCAGCGCGTCAGGCGGCATCCCTGTCACAGTTGGAGACGTCGCAACTGTTCAAATCGGTCCCGACATGCGGCGCGGGATTGCCGAACTGAATGGCGAAGGCGAAGTCGCAGGCGGTGTGATCGTCATGCGGCAGGGCAAGAACGCCCGCGAAGTCATCGAAGGCGTGCGGGACAAGCTGGCAGAGTTGAAAGCGGGCCTGCCCAAAGGTGTCGAGATTGTCACCACCTACGATCGTTCGGGCCTCATCGACCGCGCGGTTGAGAACCTCACGTCCAAATTGTTCGAGGAATTTGCGATTGTCGCGCTGGTCTGCGGGCTGTTCCTATGGCACGCAAGATCGGCGCTGGTGGCGATCCTGACGCTCCCGCTTGGCATCCTGATCGCGTTCATCGTGATGCGGGTGCAAGGGTTGAACGCCAACATCCTGTCACTCGGCGGTATCGCGATTGCTATCGGCGCGATGGTCGATGCAGCGGTTGTGATGATCGAGAACGCCCACAAGCATCTCGAACGCTGGGCGCATGACAATCCTGACAGGGAATTGAAGGTCGAGGAACGCTGGCGAGTCATCACGGATGCCGCCGCCGAAGTGGGGCCAGCGTTGTTCCTCAGCCTGCTCATCATCACATTCTCGTTCATCCCCATCTTCTCGTTACAGGGGCAGGAAGGGCGGCTGTTTGCGCCGCTTGCTTTTACCAAGACCTATGCGATGGCAGCGGCAGCAATTCTGTCGATCACGCTGGTTCCGGTCCTGATGGGCTGGCTCATCCGGGGCAGGATTCCTGCCGAAGATAGCAATCCGATCAACCGCTTTCTCACCCGCATTTACCGGCCCGCGCTCGATTGGGTATTGGAGAAGCCCAAGCAAGCCTTGCTGATTGCGGGCCTCGTCTTCGCATCCAGCCTGTGGCCGATATGGCAGACCGGCGGCGAATTCATGCCGCAAATGAACGAAGGCGATTTGCTTTATATGCCCTCCGCACTTCCGGGCATTTCGACAGCCAAGGCCTCGATGCTTCTCCAGCAAACCGACCGCCTTATCAAGACAGTCCCAGAGGTGGAAAGCGTGTTCGGCAAGGCAGGCCGCGCCGATACCGCGACCGATCCCGCGCCGCTCGAAATGTTTGAAACGACGATCCGGTTCAAGCCCAAGAGCGAATGGCGCGCAGGTATGACGCAAGACAAGCTGATCGACGCGCTCGATGATGTCGTCAAAGTGCCGGGTCTTGCCAATTTCTGGATTCCGCCGATCCGCAACCGGATTGATATGCTGGCGACGGGTATCAAAAGCCCGATCGGTATCAAGGTGTCCGGCTCGAACCTCGATGAGATTGACCGCACCGCGCGCGAGATCGAGGCGGTGGCTAAAACCGTGCCGGGGATAAGCTCGGCACTGGCCGAACGGCTGTCGGGAGGCCGCTATATCGACGTTGCCATCAACCGTGCGAACGCCGCACGCTATGGCATGAATGTCGCCGATGTGCAGGCCATCGTATCGGGCGTAATTGGAGGAGAGGTGATCGGTCAAACCGTCGAAGGGCTGGCTCGCTATCCCATTAACGTCCGCTACCCCCGCGAAATCCGCGACAGTCTGGACGACATCATCAACCTTCCAGTGCTGACGTCTTCACGCCAGCAAATCACGCTCGGAACGGTGGCCGATGTCCGCATCACCAACGGCCCGCCAATGCTGCGCAGTGAAAATGGCCGCCCCGCAACTTGGGTTTATATCGACGGGCGAGGCCGCGCGCTGACCGAGATTGTCGGGGATCTGCAACAGGCTGTTGCAGAAAAGGTGAAGCTGCCTCCGGGGATCAGTGTTGCCTATACCGGGCAATTCGAGTTTCTCGAACGGGCGACACAGCGCTTGAAGATCGTCGTTCCGGCAACACTGCTCATCATCTTTGCGCTGCTCTACGCGACCTTCCGGCGCTGGGATGAAGCCGCGCTTATCATGGCGACCCTGCCGTTTGCGCTAACCGGCGGGGTCTGGCTGCTCTATCTGCTCGGCTATAACCAGTCGGTCGCAACCGGCGTCGGATTCATCGCGCTGGCCGGGGTTTCTGCCGAGTTCGGGGTGGTGATGCTGATCTACCTCAAGCACGCGCTGGCTGAGCATAAGCCCGAAGATGTCCAGCTTGCCGTCCGCGAAGGTGCGCTCCTCCGCGTCCGCCCAAAAGCGATGACGGTCGCCGTCATTCTTGCTGGCCTGTTCCCTATCCTCATCGGCAGCGGCACCGGGTCCGAAGTGATGAGCCGCATCGCCGCGCCAATGATCGGCGGGATGCTTACCGCACCGCTACTTTCGATGCTGATTATCCCTGCCGCATATCTGCTGATGCGCAGGCAGAAAACTGAAGTTCAACACCAAGGAGAAACGACATGAAGATTATACTGATGACCGCGACATTGCTCGCATTGCCACTCGGTGTGACCGCCTGCGGCAAGCCCGCCGAAGCGCCCAAGGCTGAAACCTCTACTGACGCGATGGCTGATATGGCAATGCCCGCTGAGGCGAAAATGGCCAAAGGCACCGGAACTGTCACCGCGATCGACCCGGCATCCGGCAAAATCACTCTCGAACATGACGCTATACCTGCCGTTGAATGGCCTGCGATGACGATGGGCTTTTCCGCTAAGCCAGAACTGCTCAAAGGCATTGCCGTGGGCGACAAGGTTGGTTTCGACCTGACCGTCACTGGCAACGCCGGGGAAGTGACGTCGATCCAGAAGCGATAAAGCGTTTTTAGCACCAGAGTCCGCCGCGCGACCCGCTAGAGCTTGGGAAGGCGTCGGACAACTGGTGAGGATTGGATGATGGCCGTGTCGGTCGATGCGAACGGCACGAAACGGTCAACCACGGCTTGAAGTTCATGTTCATCATTGACCACGACTTTTGCGATGAAGCAGTCTTGGCCCGTCACTCGATCTGCTTCGACGACTTCCGGTGAATCCGCGAGCATCGTCTCCAGCTTCATCACTTGGCCGGGCATCGCGTTCAAACGCACATAAGCCGACGTTCCAAGGCCGAATACTTTGGGGTCTATCAATACCGCATATCCCAGGATTGCGCCTGCATCTTTCAACTTGAGTATCCGCTCGCTTACGCTGGGACTGGACATATCAATTAGAATAGCAAGTTCTCGGATGGTCATGCGGCCATCTTCGGTCAATGCCGAGATTATCGCTCGATCAGTCTTGTCGAGTTGCCGGATTACATAACGGCTTCGGTTCATAGTTTACCCCTAGCTGGATGACACCAGCGGGGCCTTGGGATTGCGAAGGCGAATGTTCGATTTCGCCTTACTTGTGTGAACAGGCCTCAAGAATCGACTGTCAGCGAACCCACCTAGCGACGCGAGGCGCACTGTCCGCAGGATCAAGATTGAAGGTCAAAAGCCAATATGGCTTTCGACAGGCGAGCCGAAACGCCCGTAACGCCTTCGTGATTCCATAGCTGACCGTTTCGCCTGACGGCTATCAATAGTTCGGTAGTCAAATGGGACATTCTTTAACGAATTCAGCAAGTCGGGAGCGATGGGCAATGAATTGGGGAGCGCGACCAGAATCGGTCTTCAAGGCCGGGGGCGAAAGCCTGTAATGACCTATTCTGCGGCTGCCTTACTTGCTTTGGCGTCGCAATGCGCACCAACAGTCGCACCCGAAACGGTGCTAGCCATCATTCAAACCGAAAGCAGCGGCGAGCAATTCGCCCTCAATGTCAACGGCGGGCGGCAACCAGCACGCCAAAGCAACGCTGCCGACGCCACAGCAACTGCCCGCCGATATGTAGCAGCGGGATATTCGGTCGATCTGGGGCTTGGTCAAATCAACTCGCGCAACATGGGCTGGCTCGGCCTGACATGGGAAACTGTGTTCGACCCCTGCACCAATGTCGCAGCCTTGGCCCGCGTCCTCACTACGAATTATAATTCTGTAAAAGTCGGACGCGATCCACAAACCGCGCTTCGGGTCGCACTCTCGATGTATAATACGGGAAGCCAAACGCGCGGTTTTCATAATGGCTATGTTGCCAAGGTCGAGCGCAACGCGGGCGTTGCTCAAAGTGCCGTCTCCGGCGCGCCGCTGATCCTTGCAGCCGCTGCATCGCTTCCGAACGATCAACGCATGCTTCTGCTGGCAGAAAACGCATTGCCGGAACCGTCTCCGGTTCAAGTGCGCCCCGCACCGCCGCCAAGTTGGAACGTCTTTGAACGAGCCGCCTACGACCGAGAAACCCGATTCCTTGCCGAGAACGAAAGGCCTAGCATATGAATATCATCCTGAAAGCCGGGCGCAGCATTGGGGTGTGGCGCGAATCCTGCGCTGCACGGTTCAACAGCCTTCCCAAGACAAGGCAAAGTGCAATCATCTGGAGCGTGGCGCTGTTGGCGGCGATGGCGGTCACCCTCGCAAATCCTGATCCTGCCTACGCGCAAAATCTGGAGAGCTTTGCAAGCAAAGTGCGCGGTTTGCTTTCATCGACCTTGCTGCGCACGTTGGCGGTGATTGCCGTCATCGTCACCGGCCTGCTGTGGTTCACCGGACGTGCCTCAACGGCGGTGCTTGTTACCGTCATTATCGGCATTGCCATCGTGTTTTCGGCGGATGCCATCGTCGGCGCGATTGCCGGATAGCGCGATGATCGACGACACCGAAATCCTGACCAAAAACACGCTGTTTCTCGCAGTAACGCGCCCGGCGCTATGGGCGGGCATTCCAATTGAGGCGGCGGTGTTGCTCCTGATCTCAAGCGCGTCGGTGCTCATTTGGAGCAATAGCCCCGTCTATGCCGCGTTGGTCGTGGCGTTTGGCTACTCGATCTCGCGGCTGATTGTCCGCCACGACGTCAACGCCTTCCGCTTGCTGTTCCTGTGGGGCCGCACCAAAGCTGGCAACCGCAACCGGGCATTCTGGGGCGGAAGCAGCTATTCGCCGCTGCCGCTGGCGGGCTTGCGCCGCAAAGGCTTCGGGCGTCATGTCTAGGCTGCTTTCCTCCAGCAACACAGTGCCACTCAGGGTCGCGCAGCGCGAGGCGACGCCCGAAAAATTCCTGCCCTATGCGCGCCACGTCAACAACGAGATGGTGGTGCTCGATTCCGGCGACATCATGCTGACCTTCGAGCTGCAAGGCCGCGCCTTTGAGACCGCCGATGTCCGCGACCTCAACGACTGGCATACCAAGCTCAACGGGATGCTTCGCAATCTGCACGACGAACGGCTGTCGATCTGGACCCATCTGATCAGGACTCGGGTGGATCAATATCCTGGCGGAGCATTCAAATCGGGCTTCGCTGCCGATCTCGACCGCGCCTATTTTTCCCGGATCAATCGGGAACGGATGTTCATCAACCGCTTCTTTGCGACGCTGGTAATCCGGCCTGCTGCCACTGGCGGCGACAAGATCATCCAGCTTTTCAAGCAAAAGGTCTCAGGCCAGCCCAAACAAGGCCCAATGCTCGACGAGTCCCTTATCGAGCTGCTCGACGACAAGTCCCGCGATTTCGAGAAGTTGATGGCGCGCTGTGAACCTCGCCGCTGCTCGATATACGAGTATCGCGGCCTGATGTTTTCAGAGACGATGGAAGTGGCCGACATGGTGATGACAGGTCGCTACGCCCGTGTCCCCGTTGTGCGCGGGCATCTCGGCGGTGCGCTCTACCGCTCCCGCACCATCTTTGGCGCGGAAACTATCGAAGTCCGCGACGCCGATACGTCAGCGTTCGGTGGCATTTTCGGCATCCGAGAATATCCCGCTCAAACCACACCGCGCCAGCTTGAGGCGCTGCTATCGGTCGATTTCGGGTTCGTACTGACGCAGAGCTTCACGTTTCTCGGACGAGCGGCGGCAACGGAGAAATTCCGGCTGCGCATGACACAAATGGAAAATTCGGGTGACCGCGCGGTCAGCCAGGCCGATGCGCTTATTGATGCGGGCGACGACCTGATGTCGAACCGCTTTGTGCTGGGCGATCATCATTTCACACTCGCGGTCTATGCCGACAACATGAACGGATTGCGCGATCATATGTCGGTCGCACGGGCGGCGCTTGCCGATACCGGCATGGTGGCAGCGCGCGAAGGCGCGGCGCTCGAAGCGGCCTATTGGTCGCAACTCGTCGGCAATTTCGCATGGCGCGCCCGGCCCGCACCGATCACCTCGCTCAACTTCGCGGCGTTCTCCCCCTTCCATACCTTCCCGGCAGGAAGTGCCAGCGGAAATCACTGGGGCGATGCGATTGCCTTGCTGAAAACCAATGCCCGCAGCCCCTATTTCTTCAATTTCCACAAGGGCGATCTTGGCCACACCCTCATCATAGGGCCATCGGGCGGTGGCAAGACCGTGCTGCTCAACTTCCTGATGGCGCAGGCCGAGAAGACCGGCGCGCGGCAGATTTTCATCGACAAGGATCGCGGCGCGCAAATCTTCGTGCAGGCCAGCGGTGGCACATATCTCGCGCTCCATAACGGCGTCCCGACCGGATTCTCTCCGCTCAAGGCGCTCGCCAATCGTGCAGAGGACAAGAGCTTCCTGTCGCTATTCATCCGCCAGCTTGTCCGCGCAGACGGCAAGCCGATTTCAGTTCAGGAAGAACGACTGATCGAGGACGGCATCAATGCCGTGATGAAGCTCGACGTTGCTGATCGTTCGCTTAGCGCGCTCCGCTCGATGCTTGGCATGAAGGATTCCAGCGGCGTCGGTGCGCGGCTCGAAAAATGGACATCGGAAGGATCGCTTGGCTGGGTGTTCGACAATCCGGGGGATTCGATGACGCTCGATGCCCGGTTCATCGGTTTCGACATGACCGATTTTCTCGACAATGCCGACATTCGCACGCCGGTCATGCTGTATCTGTTCCACCGGATCGACCGGCTGCTGACGGGCGAGCGGATGTTGATCTGCATCGACGAATTCTGGAAGGCGCTCGGCGACGAGGCGTTCCGCCGCTTCGCGCAAGATGGTCTCAAAACTTACCGCAAGCGCAACGCCGTTCTGGTGTTCGCCACGCAGTCACCTGCCGACGCGCTCAAGAGCGACATAAGCCATTCGATCCTCGAACAAGTCGCCACCAAAATCATGCTGCCCAACCCGTTTGGGGCGCGGCGCGATTACGTTGAAGGGTTCGCGCTGTCCGAAGCTGAATTCAAACTGGTGCGCGAAGAGCTAGCGCCGGAGAGCCACAAATTTCTGGTCAAGCAAGGCCATGACAGCGTCGTGGTGGAACTCGATCTTGCCGGGCTGGATGACGAACTGGCCGTGCTGTCGGGACGTGCGGAAACCACTGCCGTTGCCGATGAAGTGATTGCCGAGGTGGGAAATGATCCCGCTGTCTGGCTTTCCATCTTCCATAAACGGAGGCGTCCAAGTTGACTTAAGAGAGAAAGGTAAAGCTATGAAACTAAGTATCAAAATGTTTTGTGCGACATTGGTATTGGCGACCCCGTTGCCCGTATATGCTCAGGGGATGCCAGTCCACGACAGCGCCAATCTCGTACAGCAAATCAACGCCGTGCGGCAGGCACTCCAGATTGTCGCACAGGGCAAAGAGCAAATTGCCGAAGCGCAGAAACTTTATCAGGATTTGAATAAGCTAACGGATATTCCTCAGTTAGCGCAGAAACTCAAATCCGATGCCTTGCGCGAACTCGACATATCGGGCGGCTCACTTGAAGGCTTTGGTAACGGCAATCTCGATGTCGTCGGCGCGGGGCGTGCCAAGGCTGACACGGTGTATCGTGATTTGCTCAAACAATTGGGCCTATCCGGTTCGGAAACATCGCGCGCCGCCTTCGATCTCAACGCCCGCAATATCGGCATTCAGGCAGGGCTTGCCGAGAACATTGGCGCCGCTGTCACATCGCGAACTGAAGGCCTCGACCAGCTTCGCACCCGGCTAACCACTGCTACGACCGCGAAGGAAGTCGGCGACCTGACCGCCCGGCTGCAACTCGAATCTGCCGCCATGCAGAACGATCAGCTCCGGTTGCAGGCCATCGCGTTACAGCAGCAAGCGCAGGAACGTGCGCGCGCCGCAGAGGGAAAGGCAGCCCTTGCCCAAAAGCTCGACGCCGCAAGCCTTTATTACAAGGGCCAGTAAATATGCGCGTTGCCGCCCTTCTGACCGCGCTGCTGCTCGCGGGGTGCGGCCAGTCCGCCCCCCAATCTGCAATGCCAGCGCGAAGTTGGGAATATTATGTTGCGCACCCGGCAGAGATAGAACCGATGCAGAAAATTTGCCGCTCATGGTCGGGATCAAACGCGCCGGCCGCATCGCAACCTGCTGTGGTGACAACCAATTGCCGTGCGGCGGCTTTCGCCAAATCGCAGCTCCAGCTGACAAAGTGAACGCAACAAAATGGAATTGAAGGCCGATATGGATTTCAGCGATCATGTTTTTACCACGATGTTTGCGGCGCTCAGCAACGCGCTTGCGGCGATCGTTGGCAAATATGCGGCAGTGATCGGCATTGTCTCCCCGGCGCTGCGCATCGGAATCGTGATCTATATCTCTTTGCTCGGCTACGCGATCATGCGCGGCGCGGTGCAATATCCATTCCGAGAATATGCCTATCGCGGCTGTCAGCTCGCCTTTCTCTATTTCGCCGTCACCTCGCTCTATGGAACCCAGATCGGCATGTTTGCGCTGGGCGGTCTCCCTAGCCAGTTTGCCAGTGCGCTCGGCGGGGCCGACGTTGGCGGATTGGGCGGGTTTTACGACAAGCTCGCTGGCACCGGCTTTGAAACCGCCAACACAATGCGCAAAATAGCTGCGGATTATCAGGAAACCCAGGGCACGCTGCCCGACATTGGCTATGCGGTCTTCGCAGGGTTTCTCGTGGTGCTTGTCATTATAGCCACGTTGCTCTGCGCCGCCATCGGCTTCGTTATCAGCGCGTTCGGTCTGTTCGCGCTGGCGTTGTTATCCGTGGTCGGTCCGCTTTTCGTCGCGGCTCTGCTCTTCGAGTCGACGCGCGGCTATTTCTTCGCGTGGCTGGGAGCCTGCATCAACTATCTGATGCTGATCGTCTTTGCGCTCGTGCTGACGTTATTCCTGACGCAGACCGGCGATGCGATCATTGCCACCATTTCGGAGAATGACGAGATTGGCATGGCGGCGATCAAGGCGCTGGCCTTCTACGCGCTCGGTTTCTTCTTTTTCCTGCAAATTCCGATGCTCGCCGCTTCGCTGGGCGGTGGCGGGCCTGCGCTCGCCAACCAGTTCGCGTCGGCCATCGCAGCGGCGGGCGGCTTCGTCGTCGGCCGAGGCGCAAC
>LOEX01000064.1 GCA_001516125.1 Sphingomonadales bacterium BRH_c42 | reverse complement strand
CACCGCCAGTTCGGCCGCGGACCAGGCGAGGATGAAGCCCGTCACCGTTGGCATACATATCCAGGCCAGGCCTGCTCCGGCGGCCCTGATCGCGGGCTGCACCGCCTCGGCGGCGGTCGCGGTGCCGAACTTGAACCTGAGACGGAGAAGCCCGGTGGGCGTGGTGCGGATCGAAATCAGCGAAATCACACAGTAAATGAAGGTAATTCCCAGAAGTTCGTCGGGCAGCGGAAGCCACAGCTGCGCAGTTGCGACCAGCACGGCTGAAACAATAGTCCCGGCGAGCACCGATATGATGTCGAGCGCCATGGCAAACCCGGTCGCTTCGCCGGGCCCCTCCTCGCCCGCGCCCCAGCGCACCACGAACTGCCAGGTCTGGAAATTGGCGAGGCCCGCAACGACTTGCCCCAACGCCACGATGATGGCGAACTGGCCGAACCCCTCCAGCCCCAGCGCCCGCGTCGCCAGTGCCAGATAGACGAGGCTGAGCACTGCGTTGAAGCCCCTGCCGCCCAGCAGCCATCCGATGTTGCGCAAGAGCCGATGCATGTCGCCTGGCGCTCTACAGCGTCTTTATGATTGCCGAAAAGTCGAGCGCGGCGTTGTCCACCGCAAATGCCTCGTACAGTTCCTGCGCGCGGCGACCGAGCGGGGTGGCCGCGCCCGATGCCTGCGCTGCTTCCATTGCCAGCCGCAAGTCCTTGAGCATCAGCGCGGTGGCGAAACCGCCCTGGTAGTCATTGTCCGCCGGGGTGGTGGGGCCGACGCCGGGCACCGGGCAGTAGCTGGTCATCGACCAGTTCTGGCCCGAGGAGACCGAAGAGATGTCAAAGAAGGTCTGCGGATCGAGCCCCAGCTTCTGCGCCATCCGGAACGCTTCGCAGGTTCCGATCATGTGGACCGCCAGCAGCATGTTGTTGCAGATCTTGGCGGCCTGCCCGTTGCCAGCCTGTCCAGCGTGGATCACCGCCTTGCCCATCGCGATCAGCACCGGTTCAGCGCGCTTGAACGCCGCTTCTGTTCCGCCGACCATAAAGGTGAGCGTGCCCGCGTTCGCCGCTGCGATTCCGCCCGAAACCGGTGCATCGACCATGTCGTAACCAGCTGTTTCAGCGAGCGAAATCACCTCGCGCGCGGTGGCGACGTCGATGGTCGAACAATCGAGCAGGACCGCGCCCTTGGGGGCCTTGCCGATCACATCGCTGGTAAAGACCGATTTCACGATTGCACCATTGGGGAGCATCGAGACGACCGCTTCCACGCCCTCGCAGGCCTCGGCAGCACTGGTAAATGTTGCGCAGCCGTGTTCACGTGCGGCGGCGAGCGCCGCATCGCTGAGATCGAAGGCGCGCACCTCGTGCCCCGCCTTCACAAGGTTCGCGGCCATCCCGCCGCCCATGTTGCCAAGGCCGATAAATGCGATTTTCATAGGCTCCCCTCCCGCTTGCGGGAGGGGCCGGGGGTGGGCCGCTCTCGCGTCAAATTGCATGGGACTTGCCCACCCCTAACCCCTCCCGCAAGCGGGAGGGGGAATTGGACTACCGCCCCTTCCACTTGCCTTCTCGCTTCTCGATGAAGGCCGCCATGCCTTCGGCCTTGTCCTCGCTCGCGGTGAGGATCTGGAAGATGCGCCGTTCGATAATGATGCCCTGATCGAGGCTCGTCTCGAACGCGGCATTGACCATTTCCTTATTGGCGATCGCGGCCATGGGCGGCATGCTTGCGATCATGGCGGCGGTCTTGAGCGCATCGCCGAGCAGGCTTTCATGCGGCACCACGCGCGCGGCGAGGCCCGAACGTTCGGCCTCTTCGGCGCCCATCATCCGGCCCGTCAGGCACATTTCCATAGCCTTGGCCTTGCCCACCGCGCGGGTGAGCCGCTGCGATCCGCCCATGCCCGGCGCAACGCCCAGCTTGATCTCGGGCTGGCCGAACTTCGCCTTGTCCGAAGCAATGACGAAATCGGCCATCATGGCGAGTTCGCACCCGCCGCCCAGCGCAAAGCCGTTCACCGCCGCGATCCATGGCTTGCGCGTCTTCTTGACGATCTCGCTGGTCCAGGGCGCGAAGAAATCATCGAGGTAGAATTCAGCCGCAGGCTTGTCGGCCATTTCCTTGATGTCCGCGCCTGCGGCAAAGGCCTTGTCACCGCTGCCGGTCAAGACCGCGCAGAGCTGCGAGCGATCGGCCTGATAAGCGGCGAAGGCCGCGATCAGCTCGCCCAGCACCTGCGAATTGAGCGCGTTGAGTGCCTGCGGGCGGTTGAGCGTGATTAGCGTCACGCCCTTGTTGCCCCCGGCATCCTGTTCGACGGTGATGGTTTCAAAATTCATAGGGGTTTCCATTCCTCGTCATCGGGCAGGGGCGCGAAAATGGCGTCTAGCAGTTCCCCGGTCACGGCCTCGGGCGTTGCTGGATCCCACTTCGGGTCACCCGTCTTGTCGATAATGACCGCGCGCACGCCCTCGGCAAAATCGGGGCGGGTCAGTACACGCGAAGCGATGCGGTATTCCATGCGCATGTTCTCGGCGAAATCGGTTAGCTGAGCACTGTTGGCGATCTGGCGCAGCGCCACCTTACAGGTTTGCGGACTCTTGGTGGAAAGCGCCGCCAGTTCCTTTGCCGCCCAGTCGCTCCCATTTTCGCTGGCATCGGCCTCAAGGCTGGCGAGAATGTCCTCAAAGCGGTCAGAAGCAAAATGGCGCGCGATCGCCGCCGCGTTGCCTTCGATCCGCGCGGGCGGCGGGTTCTCCGACAGCGCGGCAAGCACTCCGCCTGGCTCATGCCCCTGCGCGATCCGCGCCTTGGCCTCGTCCAGCTGATCCGACAGGAGATAATGCGTGGCGAGCCCTGCCCACAGGCACTCCGCCCCGTCAAGCCGCGCGCCGGTGAGCGCGAGGAACTGCCCGATCCGCCCCGGCAGGCGCGAAAGATACCAGCCGCCGCCGACATCGGGGAACAGGCCGATCCCGGTTTCGGGCATGGCCAGCCGGGTATTCTCGGTCGCGACGCGGTATCTGCACGGCTGCGAAATGCCCACTCCGCCGCCCATGGTGATCCCGTCCATGAAGGCCACAACAGGCTTGGCATATGTGAACAGCTGATGGTTGAGCTGATATTCATCGTGGAAGAATTTACGGCCCGACGCGCCCCCATCGTTCAGGGCCGAATTGCGCAAGAAGGCGATGTCGCCTCCGGCGCAGAAGCCGCGTCCTTCGGAATGGTCGATGACCACCGCCTTGACGCTATCGTCATCGGCCCACCGGGCCAGGGCACCGCTCATCGCGTGGCACATCTCCAGCGTCAACGCATGGAGCGCCCCTGGCCGGTTGAGCGAAATGCGGCCCGCTGAGCCTTCGTTCTGGGCAATCAAATCCTGGCTCATTGGCGCAGCAGGTCCCTGCCGACGATCATCCGCATGACCTGATTGGTGCCTTCGAGGATCGAATGGACGCGCAGATCGCGCCAGAAGCGTTCGATCGGATAATCCTTTAGGTAGCCATAGCCGCCCAGCAATTGCAGCGCATTGTTGACCACGTTCGATCCGCTGTCGGTCGCAAGCCGCTTGGCCATGGCGGAAAAGCGCGTCTTGTCGGGCGCGCCTGCCGTTACCTTGGCGGCAGCGAGATAGAGCAGTGCGCGCGCAGCCTCGAGCTCGGTCGCCATGTCAGCCAGCATGAACTGGGTGTTCTGGAAATCGGCAATCGGTTGGCCGAACTGCTGGCGCTCTTTCGTATATTTTATCGCTTCGTCGAGGCAGCGCTGCGCCCCGCCCAGCGAACAGGCACCGATGTTGAGCCGCCCGCCGTCGAGCCCCGCCATCGCGAAGCGGAAGCCGTCGCCCTCCGCGCCCACGCGGTTGGCAACCGGCACCCGGCAATCCTCGAAGATCAGCTGCGCGGTGGGCGATGCGTTCCAGCCGAGCTTCCTCTCGGGCGCGCCGAAGCTGAGGCCGGGCGTGTCCTTTTCGACCACCAGGCAGGAAATGCCCTTCGACTTGTCATCGCCGGTGCGCACCATCACCACATAGATGTCATTGAAGCCGCTGCCCGAAATGAACTGCTTGGTGCCGTTGACAACGTAAGTGTCGCCGTCAAGCCGGGCCGTGGTCTTGAGCGCCGCCGCGTCGGAACCGCTGCCCGGTTCGGTCAGCGCGTAGGAGGCGATATGCTCCATCGTCACAAGTTTGGGCAGGAAGCGCGCCTTGAGCTCGGCACTGCCGAAACGGTCGATCATCCAGCTCGCCATGTTGTGGATCGAGACATAGGCGGATGTGGCGGGGCAGCCATAGGCCATCGCCTCCATGATCAGCGCCGCCTCGAGCCGCCCCAGCGCGATCCCGCCCGATTCCTCGGAGACATAGATCGCGCCAAATCCCAGCTCGCCGGTCATCTGGATGACGTCGCGCGGGAAGTGGTGCTGCTCGTCCCATTCGGCGGCAAACGGCGTGATGTTGTCGGCGGTGAAGCGCCGCGCCATTTCCTGAATGGCGAGCTGGTCTTCGGTAAGCTGGAACTGGTCGGTCATGCCACGTGCTCTAGCACGATTGCGCGCGCAAGAAAGGCTTGTCACACGCATGATCGCCGACCGGCGAAGTCCATTGGTCTTTGGTTAACGAAGTCCGGTTAGAGGCGGTGCCTAAGGTCGTATATCAGGGAAAAGGCAAAGCGTGGCCGAAGGGTCCACTTTGCGACAGGATGGGGATTTGGTCGATGAAATCGACTGCTGCACAGCTAATTTTGGTTTATAATGCTAATGGCGATAAAGTCAGTGTGTTGCTGGACATCGTACACAAGATCGTTTCGCCTTCTACATATGGTTGTTCGTTGTGCGCGGTAACGCACGGTGCATTCTCGATGCATTCTCGCTGGAAGGAATTTCTCAAGGAGTTCCCGCGCAAGCCGCGCGAGATGCACCGTGACGAGTTTCTGGCGGAATTCCCCAATACCGCGATCAGTTTTCCGGCCATTCTCGTGCGGTTCGGTGATGAAACACCGCGGGTTCTTGTGACCAGCGTGGGTTTGAATACCGTCTCGGATATCGACGAACTGATCGAACTGGTGAAGCTGCGCCTGCGCGACGCTGAAAGCAAGATCTCGAAGGCCGCCTAAACTTCGGCTTCGGCTTCGATTTCCACCAGCCATTCGCTGCGGCAGAGCGTGGCGACGCCGATCATGGTCGCGGCGGGGCGCGCCTCGCCGAAAAAGCGCGCGTGCACCGCGCCCACCGCATCCTGCTGGCTGATGTCGGTGAGGTACATTCGCGTGCGCACCACGTCGCCCGCGCTTCCACCCAAGTGCTCGATCGCGCGCACGATCAGTTCACAGCAGCGCGCCGCCTGCCTGGCTGCGCCGCCGGGCGTGGTGCTGCCATCATCCTCGATCGGGCCGGTTCCCGCGACAAGGATGCGATCGCCCACGCGCACCGCGCGGCTGAAGCCGAACTGGTCCTCGAACGGTGATCCGGATGAGGCGCGCTGGTGTGAATTCATCCGCAGGAAATCCGTGTGATCACCATGTCGTCGTCATAGCTGACGGTGAGCCGATCGGGACGATAATCCATCGTCACAGCCGTACGCGGAGGCACCCAGCGCAGCACACGCGCGCCCGAGAGCTCGAGCAGGATCGCCCCCGACCGGACAGTGGCGGTATGGCCGATGTGACCCTGCAAGCCGGAGGCGTCGCAGGCATGATCCGCACCTGCCTCGCGCTCCTGATACTGCGGCTCCTCCGGGGCGGTGGTGGCGCAGGCTATCATCAGCAGGGGCAGCGAAAGTGTGAATCCGCGCCGCACCGCCATCACCCCATCGTCGGAATGACGAAAGCGTTGCTGCCGTCTCCGCCCCCGTCCGGCCAGCGCTGGGTGACCTTCTTCACCCGGGTCCAGAACTTCAGCCCCTCGGTCCCATACTGGTCGGTGTCACCGAATCCCGAACGCTTCCACCCGCCAAAGCTGTGATAGGCGACGGGTACCGGGATCGGCACGTTGATGCCGACCATGCCCACGTTGACGCGCGAAGCGAACTCGCGCGCGGCGTGGCCATTGCGGGTGAAGATCGCGACGCCATTGCCATACTGGTGTTCGCTCGGCAGCCGCAGCGCCTCCTCGAAATCCTTCGCGCGCACGATCTGGAGCACGGGACCGAAGATTTCCTCCTGATAGGATTTCATCTGAGGGGTTACGCGGTCGATCAGCGTCGGGCCGATGAAGAAGCCCTTCTCGTGCCCCTGCAAACTGAACCCGCGCCCGTCGATCACGATCTCGCCGCCCTCGGCCTCGGCGGTGTCGATCCACTGCTCGACCCGCGCCTTGTGCTCGGGCGTGACCACCGGCCCATAATGCGCCTCCGGATCGCTTGAGACACCGACGCGCAGCGCATGGATCGCCGGGATGAGCTTCTCGCGCAGCCTATCGGCAGTATCCTCGCCCACCGGCACCACCACGGGCAGCGCCATACAGCGTTCGCCCGCACTTCCGAACGCCGCGCCCGCCAGATCGTTCACTACCTGATCGAGATCGGCATCGGGCATGACGACACCATGGTTCTTCGCCCCGCCCATCGCCTGCACGCGCTTGCCGTTATCGACACCGCGGCGATAGACGTAATGCGCGATGTCGGAGCTGCCCACGAAGCTGACCGCGGCAATATCGGGATGATCGAGGATGGCATCGACCATTTCCTTGTCGCCGTGCACCACCTGCAGCAGCCCCTCGGGCGCGCCAGCCTCTAGGAACAGTTCGGCCAGCCGTACCGGCACGCTCGGATCGCGCTCAGAAGGCTTGAGGATGAAGGCATTGCCCGCTGCAATCGCCATGCCGAACATCCACATCGGGATCATTGCCGGAAAGTTGAACGGGGTGATGCCGGCGCCGATGCCCAGCGGAACGCGCGCCGAATAAACGTCGATCCCGGGGCCCGCACCCAGGGTATATTCACCCTTCAGCACCTGCGGGATGCCGCAGGCATATTCGATCACCTCGAGCCCGCGCTGGATATCGCCGTGCGCATCGTCGATGACCTTGCCGTGCTCGGATGAAAGCAGCTCGGCCAGCGCCTGCTTGTTCGCTTCGACCAGCCGCTTGAACTCGAACATCACCCGCGCGCGGCGCTGCGCATTGGTTGCGGCCCAGCCCGGCTGCACGGCCTTGGCCGCATCGACCGCGCGTTGCA
>LOEX01000063.1 GCA_001516125.1 Sphingomonadales bacterium BRH_c42 | reverse complement strand
GCCATGCCGCTGTCCACCACCACCGATACCCCGTCGAGTGTTAGCGACGTTTCGGCAATCGCCGTCGCCAGCACGATCCGCCGCCGCGCTTGCGGATCGCGCCTTATCGCAGCGCGCTGACCTGCTGGCTCGATCTGACCATGAAGCGGCAGGACCGGCACTTGCGGCAACCGCTCCGCCAGCCGCTCGCGCACGCGCTCGATCTCGCCCACGCCGGGCAAAAAGGCGAGCAGGTCGCCCGTTTCTTCGCGCCATGCGATAAGGATGGCGGTCGTCATCGCCTCCTCCAGCCGCGCCTCTGGCGACGCACCCAGCCAGCGGATTTCGAGCGGATAGGCCTTGCCTTCGCTCACCACCACCTTGGCGTGTGGCCCGATCAGCCGTGCGAACCGCGCCCCGTCGATCGTCGCACTCATTACCAGCACTCGCAGATCCTCGCGCAGCACGACGCGGCTTTCCAGTGCCAGCGCCAGGCCCAGGTCGCTGTCGAGATGGCGTTCATGCGCCTCATCGAACAGCACCGCGCTGACCCCCGTCAGTTCAGGGTCTTCGACTATGCGGTTGACGAAGATCGCCTCGGTCATGACGAGGATGCGCGTCTTCGCCGAGGCTCTGCTGTCGAGCCGGGTGAGATAACCCACTGTTTCGCCCGCCTTCTCGCCCAGCAATTCGGCCATGCGTTCGGCGGCGGCGCGTGCTGCAACCCTGCGCGGGCTGGTGAGGATGATCTGGCCACTGCACCAGCGCTCGCCCAGCAATGCGGGAGCGACGGCGGTGGTCTTGCCTGCCCCAGGCGGCGCGATCAGCACCGCCGCGCCTTGTTCGCCAAGCGCGCGCATCAGGTCGGGCAGCACTTCGTGGATAGGCAGTTCCATGCCCACGCCCTAAGCGGTTTAGGAGCAACCCTACAAGGCTGGAAACCAGTCGATCGTTCATGCTATTGGGAAAGGCAGGGCCGCTTCTCGATTGGGGAGAGTGCTATGATGACCCTGCGATCCTGCCCGTTAATGATTGCCGCCCTTCCGCTGGCACTCGCTGCCTGTTCGGAAAAGACGCCTGAAGAGCCGCGTGCTACCACCGCCCAGGAAGCGCCTGCGGTCGACCACTCCGATCCGATTGCCAGCGCCATGGCCGCGGCCCCCGCCGCGCTGGCGAGCGCCGCAACCATTGTCACCATGAGCGAGGACGGGACGATGACGACCCTGCGCGAAGGCACGGGCGGCTATACCTGCATGCCCGACAGCCCTGCCACTCCCGGTCCCGATCCGATGTGCATGGACGCAAACGCCATGGAATGGGCGATGGCCTGGATCGGCCACAAACCTCCGCCAGAGGAAACCCCGGGCTTCATGTACATGCTCGCCGGCGGCACCGATGCCAGCAACACCGACCCTTATGCCACCCAACCAGCCGAGGGCGATGACTGGATCAAGACCGGTGCGCATGTCATGATTGTCGGCTCGCAGAAGGCGCTCAAGGGCTATCCCTCGGGTCCGAACCCGGATACCACGCTGCCATATGTGATGTGGGCAGGCACGCCTTATGCGCACCTTATGATCCCGGTGGATTGACCACGGCCCGTGCGGTGAATGTCGATACGGCCTAGCCCATCGGGTAGGGAATATCTCGCGACACCTTGTTGATCGCCTTCAGGGTTTCGTCGTCGAGCCGCACTTCTGCGGCGGCAAGGATCGGCTCGAGCTGGTCGAAGCAAGATACACCGACGATGGTCGACGCCACGAAATCGTGCTGCTTGGACCAGGCGACCGCCATGGTAACCGGATCGAGCCCGGCCTCGCGCGCGATTGCGGCATAGCGGGCGGTCGATTCGAGCGAGCGTTCGTTGACGAACCGGCGCCCCATTTCGGCCTGGCGTCCCTCCATGTCGAGATAGCGGGTAAATCGCGCGCCTTCGGGCCGCGCTCCGTCGTTATACTTGCCCGACAGGACCCCGCCGGCAATGGGCGAATAGGGGATCAGGCTGACCCCTTCCTTGCGGCAGACCTGTTTCAGTTCATCCTCGAAACGGCGGTTGTTGAGGCTGAAATTGTTCTGGATGGTCTGATAGCGAACCGTTCCCAGCCGCTCGGCGGCCTGGATCGATTTCATCAGGCCCCAGCTGGTTTCGTTTGAGCAGCCGTTGATCCGGACCTTGCCCGCGCGGACCAGTTCGTCCAGCACTTCCATCGCCTCGTCATAGGGGGTGTCGTGGTCGGGCCAGTGGGTCTGGTAGAGGTCGATATAATCGGTGCCCAGCCGCGTCAGGCTTTCCTCGACAGCGGCCATTATGTTGCGCCGGTCGAGCGCCGTCATGCCCGATCGTTTGGGGCTTCGGAACCAGACGTGGCTGGGTCCGCTGACTTTGGTCGCCAGGATGATGGCATCGCGCGGCTTGGTCTTGAGCCATTTGCCGACAATGTCTTCGGTCCGTCCGACCCATTTGGCATCGGGCGGCACCGGATAGCCCTCAGCGGTATCGTAGAAATCGATCCCGGCATCGAAACACGCGTCCAGTATGCGCAAGGCCTCGGCCTCATTGGTCTGGCTGCCGAAGGTCATGGTCCCCATGCAGATGTCCGAAACCACGATTGCTGAATTGCCCAACCGGCGACGCTGCATTCTCGCTCTCCAATTTCCTGTATTGATTGACGATCCGGAGGTACTCGATCCGGGTCTCAATATCCCCGTGCAACGGCGAACTGCGCCGCCTGCGTCATGGCAAAGCGCGCGCGCGAATCCGGGAACACCGATATCGCATCGACCGCGCGCTGGGCAAAATGGCGTGCACGTTCGCGCGTGTCGGCCAGAGCGCCGTGCTTGCGGATCAGCGCGATGGCGTGGGCCAGATCATCGTCGCTGGTGCGATGGCCGATGATCGCATCCTTCCAGAACCGGCGTTCATCTTCACTGCCGCGCGCATAGGCGAGGATCACGGGCAGCGTCATCTTGCCCTCGCGGAAGTCGTCGCCCTGGTCCTTGCCCATTTCGGCGGCGTCCGAATCATAATCGATCGCATCGTCGACGAGCTGGAAAGCGACGCCCAGATTGCGGCCGTAATCCTCCAGCGCGCGTTCCTGCTCCTCGCCGCATTCGGCCACCACCGCGCTGATCTGGCTGGCGGCGGCGAACAGTGCCGCCGTCTTTGCGCGGATGATCGCCAGATAGCGTTCCTCGCTGGTCTCGATCCGGCGCTGCGCGGTGAGCTGCGCCACTTCGCCCTCGGCAATCACCGCGCTGGCATTGCTGAGGATGCGGAGCACCTTGAGGCTGCCATCCTCGGTCATCAGCTCGAACGCACGGCTGAACAGGAAATCGCCCACCAGCACCGTGGCGGGATTGCCGAAGATGATATTGGCCGCCGCCTTGCCCCGGCGCAGCTCGCTGCCGTCAACCACGTCGTCGTGCAGCAGGGTTGCGGTGTGGATGAACTCCACCGCCGCAGCCAGCTTGTGGTGGCGAGTGCCCTGATATCCGACCAGTTCCGCCCCGGCGAGTGTGAGCATGGGCCGCAGCCGTTTGCCCCCGCCCGAAATCAGGTGACCTGCCAGTGAAGGGATCAGCGGAATCTCGCTCTGCATCCTCTCGAGGATTACGGCGTTGACGCTGTTCATGCCGCTGGCGGTCAACGCCAGCATCGGATCAAGCGTGGGCCGTTCGGGGTAGAGAGGGATAACCTCGGCGCTCATGACAGCGCCAATGGAACGCGCCTTGGCGCTTGGCAAGCGCGGATTTGCTGCTAGCGTGCCGTGCAATGCCGAGCCAGACCCAGCCCCTTCCAGACCCGTCAAGCCCTGCGGGCGACGATCCGGTGCTGGCCGAATTCCGCAAGAGCATCGACAATATCGATGCGGCGCTGATCCACATTCTTGCCGAACGTTTCCGGATCACGCAGGCCGTCGGAAAATACAAGGCCAGGGCATCGTTGCCCCCCGCCGATCCTGGGCGCGAACAGCTACAGATCGCCCGGCTGCGCAAGCTTTCGGAAGAAGCCGAGCTCGATCCCGAATTCAGCGAAAAATTCCTGCGTTTCATAATCGACGAGGTGATCCGCCACCACGAAAAGGCACAATCGCGGCAGGGTTGATCCAGTCGCGATCATTGGCCGGGGATAGGCGTTTTCCCGAATTGATCCCCTCTGTCATTTTCCGCCAATTGCCCATATGGTGCAACGCGTGGAAAAGAAGCTGCCAGACATGGCGGCGCACACGCATACGGGGAGGCGTGATGCAGCGCGCCTGCGGCTTTACTTGCCGGCACGCCTTATCTTGGTGGATGGGGTGGTTCCGTGCATTGTTGAAGATATTTCCCAGACCGGCGCCAAGTTATTGATCCAGAACGCTCGTCCGATCGGCCAAAGCGGCATTTTGCAATGCCCGCCGCTCGACATATTCTTTGATCGGGTGTGGGCCGAAGGGGTCAGGGTCGGTGTGGCGTTTGAAGAACCCGTAGCGCCAGAAACTCTGCACGCTCTGCGCCAGTTACATGACAATCACGGTGCGTTGTCCAAGCAGGAGCTGAGGCGCACAGCGCAGGATTGGGTGCGCGGAACAACAAGATAGCGCCTATCCACTTGCTCGCGCCGCGCGGGGAAGGCTCAGCCTGACCAGTAGCCCGCCCAGTTCGGGGCTTGAGTCGAGCGAAACGGTTCCGCCGTAAATGCCAACCACGTCGCGCACGATGGCCAGACCCAGCCCGGTTCCAGGCTTGCCGGTATCGAGCCGCGCCCCGCGGCCGAAAATCTCGCCGCGCTTTGCTTCTGGTATGCCCTTCCCGTCATCCTCCACCCAGATCACGCATTGTTCCGCTTCGGGTTCCGCATCTATGGTCACGAACACCGTGCCCTGCCCGTACTTGGCCGCGTTCTCGATCAGGTTGCCGAGAATTTCGTCGAGGTCCTGCCGTTCGATCGCCACCTCGACGTCGCGGTTTCCCGCGATGTCGAAGCGCGCGCCTGGGTGGAGCCGCTCAATCGCACGGCGAACCGCTTCGGCGCTTTCGCAAACTCTGGTGCGCGCATGGCCGATGGCGCGCCGCCCCACCGCACGCGCCCGCGCGAGATGGTGGTCGACGTGGCGCTGCATGGTGCGCACCTCGCGAATGGTGGTGTCGGCCAGATCCTGCGCATTTGCGGTCGCCGCGTTGGTGAGCACCGTCAGGGGAGTCTTGAGTGCGTGGGCCAGGTTGCCCGCGTGGGTGCGGGCTTCTTCCGCCTGGCGTTCGGAATGCTCGAGCAGATCGTTGAGTTCATCGACCAGCGGCTGAACCTCGGTCGGCAGCGGATCGGTGATCCGGTTGGCGCCCGTGGTGCGCAAGTGCTGGATCGCATCGCGCACACGCCGCAAGGGCGACAGGCCATAGCGGATCTGCAGCAGCGCCATCACCATCAGACCCACCCCCAGCACTGCGAAGCTCCACACCAGGATCGCGCGATTCTGCGCGATCTGCGCGTCCAGCTCAGCGCGGCTGGCAGCGACGGTGAACCACCACTGCGTCTGGCTGCCCGGCAGGATGATAGAGCGCTCCGCAACGCGCAGGTTTTCATTCGCGAACTGATCCGAATCGTACATGTGAATCGATTCATCCGCGTGATCGCCGCGCACCTGAAGGCTTCGGTCCCAGAGCGAACGGCTGGGAAAGACCTCGCGTCCCTCGCCGGTGATCTGCCAGTAGAGGCCGCTGCCCGGCTCGAGAAAGCGCTGGTCGCCCAACGTGCGATAGAAGAACACTTCGCCATCGGGCCCGATCTCGGCCGAAGCGATCATTGCGGTGAGCATGCTGCTTATCTGCTCGTCGAAATTTTCCTCGACGAGGCTGGTCATCGAACGATCGAGCGCAATTCCGCCGCCCAGCAGCAGCACCGCGATCCAGCCCGAAGCGATGAGCGCCATGCGCCGCGCCAGACTTGGCTGCGCGCGCGCGGAGTCTGTCATTTCGCTCAGGGCCGACCTGGGCACGGAGCGCAATTCACTAGGCCCGCGGCTGGTCTGCTGGGTCGTCGAGGCTGTAACCGAGTCCACGGATGGTCGTAATCACGTCTGCGCCGAGTTTCTTGCGGATGCGGGTGACGAAAACCTCGATCGTGTTCGAATCGCGATCGAAATCCTGATCGTAAATGTGCTCGATCAGCTCGGTGCGGCTGACCACCTTGCCCTTGTGGTGCATCAGATAGGCGAGCAGCTTGTATTCCTGCGCGGTCAGTTTGACCGGCTCGCCGTTCAATGTGACGCGGCCCGACCGCGTATCGAGCCGGACATCGCCTGCGATCAGCTCGCTTGAAGTGTTGCCCGAGGCGCGGCGGATCAGCGCGCGCAGGCGGGCAATCAGCTCTTCGGTCTGAAACGGCTTGGCAAGGTAGTCATCGGCGCCCGCATCGAGACCGGCGACCTTGTCGCTCCAGCTGTCGCGCGCGGTCAGCACCAGCACCGGGAAGGTCCTCCCTTCCTTGCGCCACATGCCCAGCACCGTCAGCCCGTCGATCTCCGGCAGGCCCAGATCGAGGATCACCGCATCGTAATTCTCGGTGCTGCCCATGAAGTGGCCGTCTTCACCATCGGTGGAAAGGTCCACGGCATAACCGGTCTGCTCAAGCGTGGACTTGAGCTGCCTTCCCAGCGTGGGTTCGTCCTCGACGATCAGTATTCGCATAAGTCCCCGTTTGCCATGGTTGAAGCGCGTCAGGATTGGGCCTTTGCGGCCCGTGCGTCAAGCAATGGGCCTTCAACGCGAGCGGTTGATGATCTGCCCGGTCCGGGCATCGACGTCGACAAAGCTGACCCGCCCGTCCCTGATGAATTTGAGCCGATAGGCGCGCGCGGTGGAATCATAGGACGGGCCGAGATATTCGCTGCCACGCATTTGCGGCAGCACGCGCTGCTCGATTTCGCGCAGCGACAGGACCCGGCCTGCCTGCATCTCCTTGCGCGCCTCACCCTGATCATTGCGGCGCTGATCCTGCGCAAGCGCCGGCCCGCCAGTGGCGAACGCGAGGGCAATCAGCAGGGCGAGAATGCGTGTCATAATGCATGTTTGCCTGCCATCGGCGCATTGAACAAGGTCTGAATGTTGCGGTTGCTTGCCGTTCAGACCTCAATCTTCGCCAGTACTCAGCATTTCATATTTGACCGTGATTGTGACGCCGCTGGTGACCACGCCCGGCTGTACCGGAACCGACGCCCGCATTGAATCGACCATCAGCCCCTTTTCGGCCGGCATCGGCACCGGGCCGTTCCCGGTAAAGACTTCGCTGATATAAACCAGTCTGACATCATCGTATCCGCCCATCATGGCATAGGTCAGCGCCTGCGCCTGGCCGCGCTTGAACGCCCTGCTGCGCGCAGCTTCCTTGGCCGCACTTTCGTCTTCAACCGAGAAACTGGGGCCCGAAAGATCGGTCGCACCAGCCGCCACCAGTGCATCGAGCACCTCGCCGGTGCGCTCGATCGCGCGCAGCTTCACGCTGACGCGGTTTGAGACCTGATAGCCGCGAAAGACCTGGCGCTGCTGGCCCTGATCGTAGTCATAGCGCGCATAGAGGCTGATGCCGCTGGTCTGGATATCCTTTTCCGCAACGCCCTGCGCCTTGATCCGTTCGATCACGCGGCGCATTTCGGCAGAGTTCTGCCGCATCGCCTCGACCGCGCTTGGCGCTTCGCTCGTCACGCCCGCGCTGATCACCGCGATATCGGGCGCAAGCTCGATCTCTTCGTAAACCGAAAGCTCGACCATCGGGATCCGCGCCTCGACCCCGGTTTCGGCTGCCTGGCTCGCGTGAGCGGCGACCGGTGCCGCGGCTAAACCGGCAAGCGCCATCACGGCAATGGCATGGGGTGTACGGAACATGGGCATAATCTCCTGCTACTTGCCCGAACTTCATGGCTCGCGATTGATTGCGCCGCGCTGAACCGGCTTGTGAGTTGGAACCCAAGCCCCTAACGGCTGCGCCATGGCGCTACCTCCAATCCTCTCGTGGGAAAATCTCGGCCTGCAACAGGGCGGCAGATGGCTGTTCGGCGGGCCCGACCAGGAGCCGATCAATCTGCATGTCGGTCCGCGTGACCGGATGGCGCTGATCGGGCGAAACGGTGCGGGCAAGACCACGCTGATGCGGCTGATCGATAACCGCATCGAGGCCGACCGGGGAGAACGCAAGATCAAGCCGGGCACGCGGATCGTTTTCCTTGAGCAGGACCCCGATTTTTCGGCGTTCGATACGCTGATGGACTTCGCGCTGGCAGGCTCCGATGCGCCCGAGAGGCACGAAGTCGAATCGATCGCGGGCCAGCTCGGTATCGACATGGCGACCAGCGCCGCAAGCGCAAGCGGAGGCGAGCGGCGGCGCGCGGGTATCGCACGGGCATTGGCGCAACAACCCGACCTGTTGCTGCTCGACGAGCCTACCAACCATCTCGACCTTGGCGCGATCGACTGGCTGGAGGATTGGCTCACCCGCTACAAGGGCGCCTTCATCACCATCAGCCATGACCGCACTTTCCTCAAACGCCTGACCCGCGCGACGCTGTGGCTCGACCGCGGCACCCTGCGCCGCAAGGAAGTGGGGTTCGGCGGCTACGAGGCCTGGGAAGAACAGGTCTATGCCGAAGAAGCGCGCGTGGCCGAACGGCTCGATGCGCGGCTCAAGATCGAGGCGCATTGGCTGGAGCGCGGCGTAACCGCACGGCGCAAGCGCAACCAGGGCCGGCTCGAAAAGCTCCACCAGATGCGCGCCGCGCGCGCCGCAATGATCGGCAGTGCGGGCACCGCCAAACTGGGACTGGCGAGCGACGAGGAGTTCAAATCGAAATCGGTGATCGTGGCCGAAGGCGTTTCGAAGCGCTTTGGCGAACGCGAGGTCATCAAGGGCTTCAGCCTGCGCATCCAGCGCGGCGACCGGATCGGCGTGGTCGGCGCCAATGGCACCGGCAAGACCACGCTGATCAGGCTGCTGACCGGCGAACTGGCGCCCGACAGCGGTTCGGTCACCATTGCCCGCAACCTTTCGGGGGTGATGATCGACCAGCAGCGCCGCCTTCTTGGCGAGGACAGGACCGTGCGCGAAGTGCTCGCCGAAGGGGGCGACTGGATCGACGTTCGCGGCGTGCGCAAGCATGTGCAGGGCTACCTCAAGGAATTCCTGTTCGATCCCGGCATCGTTGACACCAAGGTCGGCACGCTATCGGGCGGCGAGAAATCGCGGCTGCTGCTGGCGCGCGAATTCGCCCGCATCTCGAACTTCCTCGTGCTCGATGAGCCGACCAACGATCTCGATCTCGAAACGCTCGACCTGCTGCAGGAAGTGATCGCCGATTTCGACGGCACCGTACTGATCGTCAGCCATGACCGCGACTTTCTCGACCGCACGGTCACGATCACGCTGGGGCTGGACGGTTCGGGCCGGGTCGATGTCGTCGCGGGCGGTTATGAGGATTGGGAGAGGAAGCGCCGCCCGCTAACTGCCGCCAAGCCGAAGAACCCACCCCCAACCCCACCCGCAAGCGGGAGGGGAGCGAGGCTTGCCGAACCGCAAGGAGAGGCTAATCGCAGCGGGGCGGGCAAACCGAAGCTCTCCTACAAGGATCAGCGCGATTACGAACTGCTCCCGGCGCGGATCGAAGAACTTGAAGCCGCCATCGCGCAGGGTGAAGCGATCCTTGCCGATCCTGATCTGTTTACCCGCGATCCGCAGAAATTCGCCGATATCCTCAAAGGGCTCGAAAACGCCCGCAGCGAGAAGCACACCGCCGAAGAGCGCTGGCTGAATCTGGCCGAGCGGGTCGAGGGGTAATCCTACTGGATGGAACACATGGAACACGACCATGTGCTTAGTGGGTCCCGACCCTGAAATGTCCGTCACCCGATCCGGTAGAAATCCGCCACCCGGTCGAGCGCCAGCCTGAGCACAAGCTTGCCGCTGCGAGCCGGCCAACCCAGGCCCTTTTCCGCTTCGGGCAGGCCCTCGCCCGCGCAGACCACGCGCCATAGTATGTCCTGAAGCCCTTTGCCCGCTTCGCGCAGCGCGCCATTGAAGCGTGCCCTGGCGGCGATCTGCCGTTCGCCCGGTGTCAGGCCGGTATCGCCTGTGCTTTTCACCCGAACCGGGTCCCAGCGCATGGTCACACAGGCGCCAAGCTGCGCCCGTTCATAATCGGCGCGCAACCGCTCGCCCGCATCGAATAGCCGGTCGTCGATATGGCCGCGCGCGTGGAGCCAGGAAAGCGGCGATTCGGCCAGATTGACCGTCACCGTGCGGGGTTTGCCGCGCGCGCCGCCGCGCCGCAATGGGCCTTCCTCGGTCAATTCGCGTTCGACCAGCCTGCGCTGCATTGGGTGCCCTCCTGTGGATGATTGCCGCAGGATGGCTTGCAATGGCCCGGTTCGTGTAGGAAAGGTAAATCACCAAACTGGTTATTCCTCGAACCGGGGGAGGAACAAGGCGATGATCAACCGCATCCGCGACATTCGCAAGAGCAAGGGCATGACGCTGGCCGATCTGGCGGCGGCCTGCGATCCGCCCACCACCGCGCAGACGATCGGGCGGCTCGAAACCGGAATGCGCAGCCTCTCGCTCAAATGGATGGACCGGATAGGGCGCGCGCTGGAGATCGATCCCGAACTGCTGGTACGTTCGGATCAGTCGCCGCGGGCAAGCGTGGTTGCCAGCCTCCACGCAGCGGGGCCGGAGGCGCTGGC
>LOEX01000062.1 GCA_001516125.1 Sphingomonadales bacterium BRH_c42 | reverse complement strand
ATCGCTGGCGGCGGCGCGCGAGGCGGGCGCGGTGGTGCTGGCCTGGGGCAGCTTCGTTTCGGCCGTGATCAACTTCGTGATACTCGCCTTCATCATCTTCCTGCTGGTGCGCTATGCGATGAAGCTGAATGCGCGTTTCGAAAAACCGCAGGAGGATGCGCCCGCCGGGCCGAGCGAGATCGATCTGCTCACCGAAATCAGGGATGTGCTGAAGAAGTAGGGGGGAGTGGGCTCATTTCGTCATTCCCGCGAAAGCGGGAATCCAGCAGCTCACGACTTTCTTTCGAGATTGCCTGGACCCCCGCCTTCGCGGGGGTGACGATTGATGGAGCATACTCACTTTATATTCAGGAATAATCCTCTATATGGGCTGCGTCGGCTTCGGTCGGCTATGGCGATAAACTGCACTGTGCAATAGGCGCAACGGACCCGGGGGCAGTACCCGGCGGCTCCACCATAACTCCCGCAATCCACGGGGTTTCTGACGGGGCCGAACCAGGATCGACGTGTGTTGAAAAGCAGTGTTTTTGCCCGGGCTGAGTAACCCGTTTAAGGCTCAAAACACACAAGTGCCAATGATAATGAAGCACTCGCTATTGCTGCGTAATTTTAAGGCCTAACGGTCTGAAATTATAAAGCTAATGCGCGGTTGGACCCACCGGGCAACAGAAGGGATACCGGGGCTCCGGGGGTAGCTAGCAACAGAAACCCCCACCTCACGCTTCTCAAAATTCCGCCGGCATCATGGCGCCGTCCGTCAAACGGGCGGTGATTGACGCTGGCGGCGCCAGCGATCGGTTCAGGTCAGCCGTCCAGCAGGGTGCGAACGGCGTTGGCGAGATCGGTCTTTCTGTATGGTTTGCTCAGGACCCTGTATTTATCGAAGTCGCCGTTGCCAATTCGCGCCGCCAGCTCGGTATATCCCGAAGTCAGCAGGATCTTGAGATCCGGATGCGTTTCACTGAGAATTCTGGCGAGTTCGTAGCCGGTCATCCCGCCGGGCATCACCACATCGGCGAAGATCAGATGGCAATCGATGCCCGACTGGATCATCTGCAGCGCGGTCTTGGCGTCCTCCGCCTCGAGCGTGGAGTAACCGAGATCCTGTAGCTGCTGGAGAACCACCCGCCTGAGGCCCGAATTGTCCTCGACCACCAGAATCGATTCGTTGCCCGTCGGACCGATTTCGAAAACCGGTGCAACCTGATCGACCTCCTCGGCATCCTCGGTTGCACAGGGCAAATAGAGCTTGATTGTGGTCCCATGCCCGACTTCGCTATAAATCTTGATATGGCCGCCCGATTGCTTGACCCAGCCGTAAATCTGGCTGAGCCCCAGGCCCGTGCCGCGCCCGACTCCCTTGGTGGTGAAGAAAGGCTCAAACGCGCGCGCCGCAACATCGGGCGGCATGCCCGACCCGGAATCGCTGACCGAAAGCAGGACATAGTCGCCGGGCTTCACCTCGAGGTGCTCGGCAGCGTAATCTTCGCCCAGCGTCACATTGGCCGTTTCGATCACCAGATGCCCGCCATCGGGCATGGCATCGCGGGAGTTGATTGCAAGGTTGATGAGCGCGTCGTCGACCTGGCCAGGGTCCACCCGCGCCGGCCACAAGCCATCGCCTCGCGATACGCGGATGCCGATATCGGCGCCGAGAGTTCGTTGCAGCAAGGGGACAATTTCCGGAAGCCGTCCGTTGAGATCGAGCGAAGTCGGCCGCAGATACTGCTTGCGCGCAAACGCCAGCAGGCTGCGGGTCAGTTCGGCTCCATGCTCCGCCGCGCCAATGACCTCGTTCGCCAGCCCCGCCAGCTCGGAATCGTCATCGAGCCGTTCGCGCATGAGATCGCAATTGCCCATGATGACGGCCAGTAAATTATTGAAATCATGCGCTATTCCCCCGGTCAATTGCCCGATCGCCTCAAGCCGCTGCCCGTGCCTGACCTGATGTTCGAGAGTACGCTGATCGGTGATGTCGCGGGCGATGCTGAGCAGGTAGCGCCAATTGCCCTCATGATCCTGCACCGGTATCCGCCGAAACTCCACTGTGCGGGGTCCCTCGGGCGACTGAATGTCTTCGAAGATCGTGGTCGCAGCCTGCCTCGTGGCGAGGATATGCTCGTCTTCCGCGCGCAGGCTTGCGATCACTTCGGGGGGCAGGTTTGCGGTTGTGACGTTATCGGCGATCTTGACGAAATCGGCATCGAGGTCCTGGCCGACGATGTGGCTCCAGATGACGTTGCGGTGATTATTCCTGGCATCGATCAGGAACACGGTGTCGGGAATGTTCCTGAGAACAAGATCGAGGATGCCCGCAGACCGTTTCAGCCCGGCGGTGCTGGTTGCCACCCGATTTTCGAGGTCGCCGGTCAACTCCTTCAATTCCAGTTCGGTTCTTGTTCTCCTGGCAATTTCCCGATTTCTGGTGAGGAAGAGCAGCAGCATCGTGGGCAGGCCCAGGACCATGGCTATCGCGGCGGTCACATTGCGCAGCCATACCTGCCGCTGCAACTCCCCGTTCAGGCCCTGGTTCCTGCTCTGCTCGTGACCGACGGCACGGTCGACGGCTCGCCGGACCCGGTCCATCGCCACCCTGCCTTGCTCGAGCGTGGAGAACGTGCCGGGGTCAATCCCCGGGCCGGTTGCCCGGGTGAGCGCGACCAGCCTGTCCGCCAGGTCGACGCGCGTCCGGGCCAGCCGGATGACTTCCTCAATGTTCCGGCGCTGGGCCGCGTCACCACCGGCAAGCCCGACAAGTCCGGCAAGGTTGTCCAGTTCCCTGGCGACCTCCTCCTTGCCGATCTCGTAAGGCTCGAGATAAGTCTCGTCGCCGGTCAGGGTATACCCGCGCGCACCGGTTTCCACGTCCTTGAGACTGGACGTAACTACGAGCAGATCGCGTTGCAGGCGCTCGCTGCGTTCATATTGCGCCGAGCGCGACAGAATCCGCTCCTGAGTGTTATAGAGAAACGCACTCGCAGCAAGTATTCCAGACATGGCTGCGAGAAACAGTATGCTGTGCAGCCACCGTCTGCGCCGCGAACCGCCTGCATCGGCAAAAAAAGCTCCGGCTTGCGATAGGGGCTTTTCCAAAATGCTCATCTGCCTTTGCGCTATGGGCGAAATTCGAAATGTCCCGTCCCGTTACATCACGCGATTCGCTCTGTCGAGGCGATCACAGATCCGCAGTTGATCTTGAGCAAGGGGAATAGCACAATGCAGAGCGGAAAATTGTTGCCAATGGTGGCCAACAATCGATTAATTGAACAGCGAGAGGGTCGTCATGACTCTGCCGGTGGCGCTATTCATCAAATGATTCGCCGGATGTGGTGACCTCGGGATTCTAAACCTGTCAAATTTTCTTGCAGTGCGGCTGGGAATATGTAAGGTTAATGAATTGTACCCAGCAACATTTTCAAGATCGCGTGCATTGATTTGCGGTCGCGCGGTTTTTGTGCCTGAGGTTCGGCATCTTGGAAATGCTGGGTAGTCTTTCAGGGACGCGCGAACCATGGGCAACAAGTTGGTGCATCTGGTTGACGATGACGATGCCGTTCGCAGATCGCTCGGCAGGTTGCTGGTGTCGGGCGGTTATGACGTCAGGGAATATCGATCCGGCGATGATTTCCTCGGCGCGCTGGGCTCGATCGATCGGGGGCTTGTCCTGCTCGATATCAACATGCCAGGGCGGGACGGTTTCTCGGTGTTGCAGACACTGTCGAACAAGGGGTTCGACATGCCCGCCGTCATGATGACCGGGTCCGGGGACATGACGCTGGTGGCGCTCAAATCGGGTGCTGTCGATCTGATGCAGAAACCCTTCGGCCGTTCCGAATTGCTTTCGGTGCTGGACCGCGTGGCAGCGTGCCACAAACCCTTTCGCGCCGAGGGAGGCGTAAGGCACGAAGTGAGAGTTCCGTCCTAAACCCTTCCCACGCTCACGAATTCGAATCCCGCCGCGCGGACGAATTCGGGCTTGTAGATGTTCCGCAGGTCCACCAGCACCGGCGCGCGGGCGAGGCACTTCACCCGCGCAAGGTCGAGCGCGCGGAAGGCATCCCACTCGGTGACGATCACGGTCGCATCGGCGCCTTCGATCGCGGCGTAGGGGCTGTCGCACATGGTCACCTGCGGCATCAGCGGGCGCGCCTGCTCCATCCCCTCGGGATCATAGGCGGCGATGCTTACGCCGGCATCCGCCAGCGTCTGCGCAATGGCGATCGCGGGCGAATCACGCATGTCGTCGGTGTTGGGCTTGAAGGTCAGCCCCAGCATGGCGACCTTCTTGCCGCGCGCTGCATCCGCGCCTCCCAGCGCATCGAGCACCTTGCGGCCCATTGCGCGCTTGCGGCTCTCGTTGGCCTTGACCACCGCCTCGACGATGCGGACCGGGCTCTCGAAGTCCTCGGCGGTCTTGAGCAGCGCCAGGGTATCCTTGGGGAAGCATGAGCCGCCATAACCGGGGCCCGCATGGAGGAACTTGCCACCGATACGCTTGTCCATGCCGATTCCGCGCGCGACATCCTGTACATCGGCCCCGACCTTCTCGCACAGGTCCGCCATCTCGTTGATGAAAGTGATCTTGGTCGCCAGGAATGCGTTTGCCGCATACTTGATCAGCTCACTCGAACGGCGGCTGGTGAACAGGATCGGCGATTCGTTGAGGAACAGCGGGCGATAGACCTCGCGCATCACTTCGCGCGCGAAATCGTCCTCTGCCCCGATCACGATCCGGTCGGGACGTTTGAAATCGCCGATTGCAGCGCCTTCGCGAAGGAATTCGGGGTTGGAGACGACCGCGAACCGGTATGGTGTCCCGCCGGCGGCGATGATCCGCTCGACCTCGTCGCCGGTGCCCACAGGGACGGTCGATTTGGTCACCACCACCGCATCGTTGGTGAGGCACTTGCCGACTTCGCGCGCGACCGCGTGGACGAATGACAGGTCGGCATGGCCGTCACCCCGGCGGCTTGGCGTGCCGACTGCGATGAAGATCGCTTGCGCCCCCTTGATGCCTTCACCCAGATCGCTGGTGAAGGACAGGCGCCCCGCCTTGACGTTGCCTTCGACCAGCGCATCGAGCCCGGGTTCGTAGATCGGCATCTTGCCCTGGCGCAGGCGTTCGATCTTGGTCGTATCCTTGTCGATGCACACCACATCGTGCCCGAAGTCGGCAAAGCAGGCGCCCGAGACGAGCCCGACGTAGCCCGATCCCACCATCGCGATCTTCATGCGAGATTATCCTTCATTCCTGATCAGAATCGCCGACTCGGTCATCACCGACTGGATGACCCGGCGGGTTTCACCTTCAAGCACCAGCGCGCTCAGTACGCCCGAACGGAATGCCCCGGTATCGACCCCGATGCGATGCCCGCGATACTCGACCTTGTCAAAGATCGTGTGGCCATGGACGATGATCTTTTCGAACGGCCCGCGATGCCGCAGGAACCGTTCGCGGATCCACAGCAGGTCGGCACGCTTCTGCTCCGATAGCGGCACCCCGGGATCGATCCCGGCGTGGACGAATGCGTAATCGCCCGCGGTCACCATACCCTCGAGCGAGGCGAGGAAGGCACGGTCGGCCTCGGGCACGATCCGGGGCATCTGCCGGAACAACTGCTTCAGGGACAGTTCGTTGAATTTCTTGCGCTTGATCCCGAAGCTGAGGATGGTTTCGCGCCCGCCGTGCTTGAGGAAATGGCGCAGCACCTCGATATCCTCGAAGCTTTGCAGGAACATTTCCTCGTGATTGCCCATGAGAATGCGAACGCGCCGCCGCTCGCACCAGTCGCGCGCGCGGCGGATCACTCCCGCGCTGTCGGGGCCGCGATCGATCAGGTCGCCCAACATGACCACCGTAGTATTCGCCGGGCGGCAGGCGGCATCATCGGCCTCGATTCCCTCGATCAGTGCGTCAAACAGG
>LOEX01000061.1 GCA_001516125.1 Sphingomonadales bacterium BRH_c42 | reverse complement strand
TCACCGTCTCGCCCTTGTCGACGCTCGCCTGCTTGCGCGCGGCGGCCTGCTCGATCGCCGCCTTGGGCGCGCCGGTGGCGACATAGGCGGTCATCCCGCCCGCCGCATCCACCTCGGCCATCAGCGCTTCCGCTTCCTCGACCAGCCTGGCGGTCAGCGCCTCGATGTAATAACTGCCGCCCAGCGGATCGACGACGTTGCAGATGCCGCTTTCCTCCTGCAGCACCAACTGCGTGTTGCGCGCGATGCGGGCGGAAAAATCGGTCGGCAGCGCAATCGCTTCATCCAGCGCATTGGTGTGCAGGCTCTGCGTGCCGCCCAATGTCGCCGCCATCGCCTCCACCGTGGTGCGGATGACGTTGTTATAAGGGTCCTGCTCCTGCAAGCTCACGCCGCTGGTCTGGCAGTGCGTGCGCAGCATCTTGCTGCGTTCGCTCTTCGCGCCAAGCCCGTCCATCACCCGGTACCACAGCGTGCGCGCGGCGCGCAGCTTGGCCACTTCCATGAAGAAGTTCATGCCGATGCCGAAGAAGAACGAAAGCCGCCCGGCGAATGCATCCACATCCATCCCTGCTGCCATCGCACGGCGCGCATATTCCTTGCCGTCGGCGATGGTGAAGGCCAATTCCTGCACCGCCGTCGCCCCGGCCTCATGCATATGATAGCCGGAGATAGAAATACTGTTGAATTTCGGCATATTGGCGGACGTATATGCGATGATGTCTGAAACGATCCGCATGCTGGATTCTGGCGGATAGATGTAGGTATTGCGGACCATGAACTCTTTCAGGATATCGTTCTGGATCGTCCCATCCAGCTTGTCCTGGCTCACGCCCTGACGTTCCGCCGCGACGATGAAGAAGGCGAGCACCGGGATCACTGCGCCGTTCATCGTCATCGAAACGCTCATCTGGTCGAGCGGGATCTGGTCGAACAATATCTCCATGTCGCGCACGGTGTCGATCGCGACACCCGCCTTGCCGACATCGCCCACCACGCGCGGGTGGTCGCTGTCGTAACCGCGGTGCGTGGGAAGATCGAACGCGACCGACAGCCCCTTCTGCCCCGCCGCCAGATTGCGGCGATAAAACGCGTTCGATTCCTCGGCGGTGGAAAAGCCCGCATACTGGCGGATGGTCCACGGGCGCCCGGCATACATGCTCGCCTTCACCCCGCGCGTGAACGGCGCGAAACCTGGCAGGCCGGGATCCGGCGCATCGTCAGCCGTATAGAGCGGCTTGATCGCAAACCCTTCCGGCGTGTGCCAGGTGAGATCGCGGCCCTTCACTTCCCTGTCAGCGAGGCCCTGCCAGTCGGTGATGGTAGGTTTGTCGGTCATGGCGAGGATCACTAGCGGGATCGTCGCCGCGAGCCAACTGGCAGATTAGCGCCGGGTAAAAATCGAACCGTCCCAGGTAACCTCGAGGAAACGGCCATCCTCGCCCGCAACCAGCGTGAACGGCAGGTATTCGTTATCGGTTCTGAGCCGGGCCATGAATTGGTGCCGGGCTTGCGGGATGAATTCCAGCTCGGTTCCATTGAGCCAGCCAACCAGACGCCCGCCATCGCCGACCAGTCGCAATTCGCCAAGCGCGGGATGGGCATACCGACCGGAATAGCTCGCCAGCGCTGCGGTATCGGGCGCCCATTCGCCTGGCACGATCGCGACTTCCTGCTTGCTGCGATTGACCCGGTATCGGTCAGCCATCTGGGCATAGGTCGCGCCAAAGGCGTCTGGGGGCGGCAGCTGTTCGGTCTGCCCGGCATAGGCAAGGATGAAGCTGAGCGAAAGCTGCTCGCCCAGCCCGCCCGTCATGCTGTCGGAATTGAACATCGCCGCAAAGCCCACGCCCTGATCGGGCAGCACGATCATCTCGCTGCGGGTACCGACATAGCTGCCGCCATGCTCGAGGAACCGGACCCCGGCAGCCTCGCAGACCGCCCAACCAAAGGCATATCCGGTGCAGCGGATCGGCCCCTTGCTGCGCTCTGGCGCGGAAACCGGTGTGTGGGCCGCATCAAGAACGTCGGCAGGGATCGCCGAATCCGCGCCGGCATTGGCCAGCAGCCACTTGCCCATATCGCTGCCGGACACGAACATGCCACCTGCCGCATGCATTATCTCATCGGTCTTCGGGGCATAGACCCGCCAGCCGCTTTCGTAGATTTCATGCGTATTGGCCGCGTTTGGCAGGTCGCTGGTGCGGGCCGAGGAATTGCGCATTCCCAGCGGCATCAGGACCATTTCGTCGAGCCACGCCTTCCACGAGCGGCCGGTGTGCTTTTCAAGCGCGCCGGCATAGAGGATGTAGCCGTTGTTTGAATAATTGAATGCCGCATCTGCCGGTTCGTGCGCGTTCGATACCACCTGGCCATAATCGGCCACCGGAACCCTGTCGGTATAGGCTGTCCGCAGGCTGAGCGGGCCCGAATAGAAGCCCAGCTGGTGCGACAGCGCCATGCGCATGGTCACCTTGGCCAGATCGACACCCTGGACCTTCATATCCGGATAGGCTTCGGCCAGCGTCATATCCAGCGGCATGATCCCCTGCCGATCGAGCCTGATCGCCATCAGCCCCACAAAGGCCTTGGTCATCGAGGCGACGTAGAACGGCGTATCGGCATTTACCGGATCGCCGCGCTCAATATTGCGCACGCCGCGCGCATCGACGATCGGCTCCTCGCCAGCCTTGGCGAACACCAGCACGCGGCCTGGAATCCGCCCTTCCTGCCGGTCGATCTCATCCATGCGCAGCTGCACGGCCTCAACCGCGCTGTCATAGGCTGGATCGCTTGCCATTGCCGGACTAGCCATAAGTGCCATTGCCAAAATAGAGCCTGGACGCCGCATTCATTCCTCCTGTTTCCTGCCTGTGCATAATAGGAGGAATGATCCGGCGATCTTGAACCGATGTAACGTCAGGCTGCGAATAGTTGGCGGATGCGTCCGGGCGGCAGGCCGGTAAGCGCGCGGCAGGCACGGGTCCAGTGCGCCTGATCGGCAAAGCCCGCAGCCAAAGCCGCCTGGGCAAGGCTGACGAGCCCCGGGACCGTCAGCGCCATGGCCGCCGAACACTTGCGAGCCAGCCGGAATTCAGCCGCCGACAGACCGGCGTGGCGCTGGAATATCCGCGAAAAATGGACCCGGTGTATGCCTGCCTCGGCGGCGATCCCGGCGATCGGCGCCTCGGGTTCCTCCACCATTCGGCTGATCGCCCGACGCAGCCAGTGCGGAGCGCGGCGCAAGGGCTCGGGCTGGGCGGGCGGCATTTCGGTAAAGGCTGCCAGCAAATCCGCCGAAATATCGTCGAGCGGCCCCAGCCCGCCGCCGATCATGGCGACCTTGCGGCTCAAGCTGGCATCCATCCGCTTCCAGCTGCGCCGCTGCTCCACGCCGGTCATTGCATCCGGGCAATCGATCGCCAGGATCAGCGCGCCTTGATCTCCGAAACGAACCGCATGGCCCGCGCCCGCGGGCATCAATCCGGCGCAGCGCCCCGTGGGATGCAGGCTCTGCCCCTCCGAATCCTCGGCAAGGCCGCCGGTAAGCAGAAAGCTCAGCTGCATCCTCGCGTGGCCATGGTCAGCCTGCTGCAATCCGGGGGCATAATGGACAAGCCGGGCGGAATAGCCGCCCGCCTGGCCCAAACTCCGCGAACGCCGGCCATTGCCGGCTAGTTGTCTGTCCTCGATATGCACGTCGCTAGTGTATTATCACAGCAATGCACTAGATCAAGGGCATTCGCTCGGGACGGGACATGTACCGGCCGGACAGTTGGCAGGTAGTGGGGCGAATCAACGCCCCTTGAATTCGGCCTTGCGCTTTTGCAGGAAAGCCATGGCTCCCTCCATCGCATCCGCACTTTCCCCCGCCTTCCACTGGGCCAGCGCCTCCTGATGCAGTGCGGAGGGGTAATCCGATTGCAGCGCGCGAATGATATTTTCGCGCATCTGGCCAAGCGCCAGCGTGGGGCCGCTCGCAAGCCGCAGCGCAAGCGCGCGCGCCTCGTCCATCAGCGCATCGTCGCTCACGCACTTGTGGATCAGCCCCCAGCTTTCAGCCTTCTGCGCCGGGATTCGCTCGCCAAGCAGCATCATCTCGGTCGCGCGCGCCTTGCCCACCAGGCGCGGCAGCATCCAGCTCGCCCCGCCATCGGGCACGAGGCCGATATTGACGAAAGCCTGGAGGAAATAGCCGCTTTCGCCCGCGATGCAGAAATCCGCCGCCAATGCGATCGAGCAGCCGATGCCCGCCGCCGGGCCCTTGACCGCGCTGACGATCGGCAGCGGCGAGCGCGCCATTTCCATCATCAGCGGATTGTAATGCTGCGACAGCGAATCGTAGGCGCGCCGCCCGCCCGAAACCGATTCGTCGCCGCGCCCCGCAAGGTCCGCGCCCGAACAGAATGCCCGCCCCTCACCCGTGATCAGGATCGCGCGCGCGTCACCGGCCTTTGCGATAGCATCGCGGATCTCGCTCGCCATCGCCGGTGAGCATGCATTGAGCCGTTCGGCCCGGTTGAGCACGATTGTGCGGACGTCATCTGCGGTTTCAACCAGGATATGTTCGTAAGGCATTGCGGGTTCTTCCTCAAAGCCCCTCCCCGTCGGGGGAGGGGTTGGGGTGGGGGACTCAACTCAATTCGACCAGTGCTGGCCTTCCTTGGGCGTTTCCATGATTTCGGTGAGCACGCCCTGCATGTCCTTGGGATGGACGAAAAAGATCGGCGTTCCGTGCGCGCCGATGCGCGTGGGGCCAAGAATGCGCTTGCCTTGTCCCTCGAACTCCGCGCGCGCCTCGGCGATATCGGGCACCTCGAAGCACACATGGTGCTGCCCGCCGAGCGGGTTCTTGTCGAGAAAACCGTTGATCGGCGAATTGCCATCGAGTGGCTCGATCAGTTCGATCTGGGTGCCGAAGGTGCCATTCTGGCCGGGGGTATCGATGAAGCAGACCTTCACCCCCTGCTCGGGCATGTCGAACGGCGTATGAAACTTCGTCGCACCCATGGCGTCGCGGTAATGCGCGATGCTGTCGGCGATGGACGGCGTTGCAATGCCGATGTGGTTGAGACGGCCGAGTTTCATGATTAGAGCATCCTTCTCAGTCTTGCTGGCACCTTGACTCTCGCCACTCGTCGCCATGAAATATGGTACAGCACTCCGACGAAAAGTATTAGCACACCCAAAAAAGCCGTCGCGTATGGCAACGCCTGGCCAAACCTGCCAAGCTCGACGCCTAACTCGGCGACGTTTTCTTGTATTTCAAATGCACCATAACCAAGAAAGACGAATGAGACGGGGTAGATTAACATGGAAAATGCCAATATTTTTCCAGACCAATGCGTTTCTTTGAAGTACTCTTCTAGATTTAGCATCTCAATTCCATTAGAAACTCCGGCAATCGAACCAACCAATTTTGGATCGTTGTCTTTGGTTCGGTCAGATAGTTTCCGCACTGAATAGACAAACCTTCCAACGAAGAAATCGTCCTTATCAATTGTATCAAATTCTATGGATACCCCATCTTCGACTAACTCACATTTCACATCGACGCGACTCATCGACTGATGCACTTCAAGCATCGATATATGTTCCGCGCCGGGGACTATAATCTTAAGCTTATCTCCTCCAGATACATCGGATCCTCGCAACGCGATATCTCCAGAATTCCACACCCAAAAACGAGCAATGCGCAATTCGTCAACGAGTAAACTATGAAATCGGATCTCGATTTCTTCTATATTATTCAATAGATCGCGTGAGACTAGATCGAAATCCTTTATAAAGAAATGTGCAGATTTTTTGGGACGCTGATTCTTGTTTAGCAAATACGTGATTATCGCGCTCACGACGAGGCCAAAAACTGCTAGTGCAATCGCGAATTGCTGATCACTCATAGCGGAATATTGTCATGCTTCTTCCACGGGTTCTCAAGCGCCTTCCCGCGCAGCTTGCGCAGGCCCAGCGCGATGCGCCGCCGGGTCGAGTGCGGGTAAATAACCTCGTCGATATAGCCGCGCGATGCCGCGACGAACGGGTTGGCGAAGCGGTCCTCGTATTCCCTGGTCTTCTCCGCGATCTTGGCCGGATCGCCGCGATCCTGCCGGAAGATGATCTCGACCGCGCCCTTCGCCCCCATCACCGCGATTTCCGCCGTCGGCCAGGCGTAGTTGAGATCGCCGCGCAGGTGCTTTGACGCCATCACGTCATACGCGCCGCCATAGGCCTTGCGGGTGATGACGGTGATCTTGGGCACGGTCGCCTCGGCATAGGCGAACAGCAGCTTGGCCCCGTGCTTGATGATCCCGCCCAGTTCCTGCGCGGTGCCGGGCAGGAAGCCGGGGACATCGACGAAGGTCAGGATCGGAATCTCGAACGCATCGCAAAAGCGCACGAAACGCGCCGCCTTCTTGCTGGCATTGATATCGAGGCAGCCCGCCAGCACCGTAGGCTGGTTCGCCACCACGCCGACGCTGCGCCCCTCGACCCGGCCAAAGCCGCACAGGATATTGCCCGCATGCGCAGGCTGAATCTCGAAGAAATCGCCCTCGTCGAGCGTCTTGCGGATAACCTCGTGCATGTCGTACGGCTGGTTGGCATTGTCGGGGATTACGGTATCGAGCGATGGTTCCTCGCGGTCCCACGGGTCGCTGGTGGGCCGCTCGGGCACAGCCTCGCGGTTCGACAGCGGCAGATAATCGAAGAACGCGCGGGTCGCCATCAGCGCCTCGATATCGTTCTCGAACGCCAGATCGGCAACGCTGGTTTTGGTCGAATGCGTCACCGCGCCGCCCAGTTCCTCCTGCGTCACCACTTCGTTGGTGACGGTCTTCACCACATCGGGCCCGGTGACGAACATGTAGGAGCTGTCCTTCACCATGAAGATGAAGTCGGTCATCGCAGGCGAATAGACCGCCCCGCCCGCGCATGGTCCCATGATGAGGCTGATCTGCGGCACTACGCCCGATGCAAGAACATTGCGCTGGAATACCTCGGCATAGCCGCCCAGCGAGGCCACGCCTTCCTGAATGCGCGCGCCGCCGCTGTCGTTGAGGCCGATGACCGGCGCGCCGACCTTCATCGCATTGTCCATCACCTTGCAGATCTTTTCCGCATGGCGTTTCGACAGGCTGCCGCCAAACACGGTGAAATCCTGCGAAAAGACAAAGACCAGCCGGCCATTGATGGTGCCGCTGCCGGTGACCACCCCGTCGCCCGGAACCTTCTGATCCTGCATCCCGAAATCGGTGCAGTCATGCTCGACATAAGTGTCGAGCTCTTCGAAGCTGTCTTCGTCGAGCAGCACTTCGAGCCGTTCGCGTGCGGTCAGTTTGCCCTTGGCGTGCTGCGCATCGATGCGCGCCTGTCCGCCGCCCATCAGGGCAGCGGCGCGGCGGCGTTCCATCTCGGCAATATTGGCTGACATCTGGAACCCCGCATGTGAAATCGAATGCGCAATCCGACTAGCGATGGTTGGGGCATAGCGTCAATAGAGGCACCGGCACGCGCAGGGCACGGCCAGTGCCTCCTGGTAGTTTTTAGCTTGTAGTCCGGGCGCCCTGGCGCCTGCGCCGCATGGGCTGGTTTCCGCCCCGGTTTTCGCCGCCTTCGGTCCGTCCTGCGGGCTTGCCGCCCTGCCGGTTCTGACCGCCCGACCATTTCTTGAAACCGCCGGGCTTGCCGCTGCGCGCGGGCTTTGCACCCGGATGATTGGCGGCTGGACGCGCCCCATCGGTTCCGGTGGCCCGGGCGGCGCGATCATCGCCCTCATTACGCCTTGGCGCGGGCTTGCCCTGCGGCGTCGTGATCCGCACATTGGGGTGGCGCTTGCGACCGCGATCCTGCCGGGGCGGACGCGAATTTGCCTCATGCCCATGCTCAATGCCGCTTTCCACTGCTGAGCGGAAATCATCCGGCAACGGCAGCTTTTCGAGCGTGACGCCGGTCAGCTTCTGAATGTCGCGCAGATAGGCACGTTCATCACCCGCGCACAGCGACAGCGCGATGCCCTTCGCCCCGGCGCGCGCGGTGCGGCCGATGCGGTGAACATATTGCTCGGGCACATTGGGCAGTTCGTAGTTGATAACATGGCTGAGACCCGAAATATCGATCCCGCGCGCGGCGATATCGGTGGCGACCAGAACCTTGGTCCTGCCGCTCTTGAAATCGGCCAGTGCGCGTTCGCGCTGGGACTGGCTCTTGTTGCCATGAATCGCGTCAGCGCGGACACCGGCCTGGCCCAACTTGCGTACCACGCGGTCGGCGCCGTGTTTGGTGCGGGTAAAGACCAGCGCGTTCACGACCTCTCCGGCGGGCGAATACTGACCCCTGAAGATCATTTCGATCAGCGCCTGCTTCTCGTCCTGATTGATCAGAACGACCTTCTGTTCGACCAGATCGGCAGTAGTTGCCACCGGACGGACCGCAACCTGCGCCGGATTGGAAAGATAGCTGTCGGCCAGCTGCTTGATCGCGTTCGGCATCGTTGCCGAGAAGAACAGCGTCTGGCGCCTTTGCGGCAGCAGGCCCACGATCCGCCGCAGCGCGTGGATGAAGCCAAGGTCGAGCATCTGGTCGGCCTCGTCGAGCACCAGGATCTCGACACCGGCCAGGCTCAGCGCGTTCTGATCGATCAGGTCGAGCAGGCGCCCAGGTGTTGCCACCAGAACGTCGCTTCCGCGCATCATCTTCTGGCGATCCTTGCTAACCGAAGTGCCGCCGAAAATGCTCTGCGTGCGCAAGGTGGTGAGCGCGGAATAATCGCGCGCGCTCTGGGCAATCTGCCCGGCCAGTTCGCGCGTGGGTGCAAGGACCAGCATGCGGCAGCACTTGCGCTGCGCGGTCTTGCCCGAAGCGATCAGCCGGTCGATCGAAGGCAGCATGAAAGCCGCCGTCTTGCCGGTGCCGGTCTGGGCGATGCCCAAAAGGTCGCGCCCTTCGAGCACGGTCGGAATCGCCTGCTCCTGAATGGGAGTAGGTGTCGTGTAGGACTTGAGTTCAAGCGCCTGGAGTACGGGCTGCGAAAGCCCGAGTTGTGCAAATGTCATTAGATTTATTTAGCTCACAATATATGCGGCGCGCAGCCGATGTGGCGCACGCTCGCGGGTGTCAAAACAACCCGCGTGAAAAGGGAAGTCCATTAGGTATCAACCGAGGTGCGGCCGGGGCGGTGGAATGAAATCCATCAGCCAGTTCACGCTGCCAGGCCCCTCGATGGCGGGCAGATGGGGGTGAAAACCCGGAAAGTCAAGCGGATTGTGCGCCGCAGCATGATTTGCCGTGTGTGAAGCATTGTCTGCCCGCGGCCAGAATCACACCTTCACTACGCCGTGTTCGATCAGGCTGCGCGCGCAATCGACGATGCTTTCTTCCTCCTGCCTCGTTTTCCAACCCAGCCGCACATGCGCGTGACCGGCATCGGCATTGCGGGTCTTGCCAAGCTCGCTCTTGATCGAACGAATGCCGGGGTTGAACAGGCTGAGCAACTTCACCATCCAGTTCGGCATTACCCTTGTGGGAACCTTGCGGGTATGGCTGGCGGGCAGCGCATCGCGCAGAACCTGGCCAACCTCGATCATCTTCATGAACCGGCCCGACGCGAGGAACCTCTCCCCAGCAAGGCCCGGCTCTTCAAGGCATTTGACGTGCAGGTCGGCGACATCGCGGGTATCGACCACGGCAAAGCCCAGATCGGGCGCCATCGGTATCGACCCGTTCAGCAATTGCTTAACCACCACGACGCTGGCCGAAAAATCGCCGCTGTCGACCGGGCCGAGCACCATCGAGGGATTGACCGAAACGAATTCCATGCCCGCGCCATGTTCGGCGATCCAGTCGCGTGCAGCACGCTCGGCGATCGTCTTCGATTTGACGTAGGGATAGGCGTCGCGATGATCGACGTTGGTCCAGTTGCTTTCATCGACGGTATATTCCTTGTCCGACCGGCCATAGGCCACTGCCGCCATCGAACTGGTCTGGACGAAGCGCGTGACCCCCGCCGCCTTGGCAAAGCGCAGCGCGCGCAGGGTGCCTTCGCGCGCGGGCACGATCATCTCGTTCTCGTCTTTGGGAGGCGCAACCGAGAGCGGCGATGCGACGTGCGCCACATGCGTGCAGCCGGCATTCGCCTCGGCCCAGCCGTCATCGCTCATCAATTCGGCCTGGAATACGCGGAAGCGGTCTGGCGCGGGATTGCCGAAGCGTTGGCGCAGCGCCTCCTCGCTCCTCGACAGGTCGCGCACCGTGGTGTGAACATTCCAGCTGCGCGAAAGCAACTGCCGGATAAGCTCGCCCGCGATATAGCCCGTGCCGCCCGTTACCAGTACCGTTCCCGCCATTCCCTGTCTCCCAGGCGGGCAAGCCTAGAGCAGCGCGTTGCAACCTGCAACTTGCTTGAGCAGCACCAGCTCCTCGGCCATGGTCGGGTGGATAGCCGTAGTATCGTCGAAATCGGCCTTGGTCAGTCCGGCCTTGATCGCAATCGCTGCCGATTGCAGGATTTCTGCGCTTTCGGGCCCGATCATGTGCAGGCCCAGCACCCGGTCGCTGGCGCCGTCGACCACCATCTTGTAGAACCCGCGCTCCATCCGGGGCGAAAAGATGTTCTTCATCGGGCGGAAGTCGGATGTGTAGATATTGATCTCGCTATACTGCTGGCGCGCCTGCTCCTCCGTGAGGCCGACCGATGCGATCGAGGGCTGCGAGAACACCGCGGTGGGTATGGTTGCGTGATCGACCTTGCGCGGCTTTCCGCCGAACACCGTATCGGCAAAGGCATGGCCTTCGAGGATGGCCACCGGCGTCAACTGCACACGGTCGGTTACATCGCCGACCGCGTATATGTTCTCGCAACTGGTCCTGCTGAATGCGTCAACGGGGATTTCGCCCTTGCTGCCAAGCGCGATCCCGGCATTTTCAAGACCCAGCCCTGCGGTATTGGGAGCGCGGCCCGTGGCGACCAGCACCTGATCCGCGTCGATCACCGCGCCGTTGCTGAGGGTGACGCGAAGCGATCCATCGTCGAGCTTGGTCACATGTTCGATCCGCGCATTGAATTGCAGGTCCATACCGCGCGCCTGCATGATCGGCGGCAAGCGCTCGACAATGCCCTGCTCATAGCTGCGCAGGATCGTCTCGCTGCGGTTGACCAGCGTCACCTTGCTGCCCAGCGCGTTGAACACGCCCGCGAACTCGACCGCGATATAGCCGCCGCCCATCACCACCATCCGCTGCGGAAATTCCTCGAGATGGAATACCTCGTTCGAGGTGATGCAATGCTCGGCGCCGGCGAAATCGGGCATCACCGGCCAGCTGCCGGTAGCGATCAGGATATGGGCTGCGGAAATCTCGCGCCCAGATGCCAGCCGCAGGGTATTGGGCCCGGTGATTACCGCGCGTTCGGCAAAGCTTTCGACACCGGCGCTGCCCAGCGTATTGCCATACAGCCCTTCGAGCCGGTCGACATCCGAATTGACGAAATCGCGCAAAGTGGCCCAGTCGAAACTGGCATCGCCAATCGTCCAGCCCTTGTTCCTGGCGTGGTGCAGCTCGTCGGCGAACATCGAGGCATAGACCAGCATCTTCTTGGGCACGCAGCCGCGGATGACGCAGGTGCCGCCAATCCGGTATTCCTCGGCAATCGCGACCCTGGCGCCGTGCCCGGCGGCAATCCGGCTGGCGCGCACGCCGCCCGATCCCGCACCTATCACGAAGAGGTCATAGTCGAATGGGTCTGGCATCACGGAACTCCTGCTGGGACTTATCTGGATTCGGGGCAGCTTACCAGCGCTGTCAACCCAGCCCCGCTGCCTTAAGCAATGCTTCGGTGCTGGCATCGAAGCTCTGCCCGCCCTTGGCAATATCGCTCGCCATCTTCTTGCCCAGCTCCACCCCGAACTGGTCGAACGGATTGATCCCCATCAGCACCGCGTTGGCAAAGGTGCGGTGTTCATGAAAGGCAATCAGTGCGCCCAGCGTCGCCGCGTCCAGATCGTCGCACAGCATGGTCGCGCTGGGCCGGTCGCCGGGAAATGCGCGCGCCGGATCGCGGCCGTCGGCGGCCATGTTCCC
>LOEX01000060.1 GCA_001516125.1 Sphingomonadales bacterium BRH_c42 | reverse complement strand
CGCCGGGATCTGCTCGGCCAGCGCCGCCAGCCGCAGCCATGCCGCGGCGATCAGGCTCTCGTCACGGCCATATTTGCGGTTGCCGAGCAGGTCGAGCAACTGGCGATACTGCGTGCGCGCCGCATGCTCGCCGGCGGCGCGGTGGCGCAACACAGTGGCAAGGCGGTCATCGAAGAACATCCAGTCTCCAGCACACGGGAATCGGGCGCAGACATCATGCGTCAATTTTGCCCTATCAGTATAATGACCCTGTGGATGAGCGCATTTACCGATGCGTTGCAAAGCGGGACAATTGCTGGCAGGAACAATAAAATTAGCTTTGAGCCTCCAAGGGGGCATGGTTCATTACATTCATTCGCATCGGTCAGATAGTGCCGCTTGCGGGAATGAAAGCGGGGCACGCAATGGCCAATCTGGATGAGATCGATCGCCGTCTTTTGTCCGAATTGCAGGATGAGGGGCGCGTCACCAATGTCGAGCTGGCGCAGCGTGTGGGCCTGACCGCGCCGCCGTGCCTGCGCCGCGTGCGCGCCCTGGAGGAATCGGGCGTAATCCGCGGCTATCACGCCGATCTCGACGCTTCCAAGCTGGGCTATGCCATCACCGTATTCGCCATGGTCAGCCTCAAGAGTCAGGCCGAGGCCAGCCTGCGCGAGTTCGAGGACCACATGAAGGTGCTGCCCGAGGTGCGCGAAGTGCACATGCTCAACGGCGAGATTGACTTCATCCTCAAGATCGTGAGCAAGGATTTGCAGAGCTTCCAGGAATTCCTGACCTCGAAACTCACCCCGGCGCCCAATGTGGCGAGCGTCAAGACTTCGCTGACGATCCGCACCGCCAAGCACGAGCCGGGCGTGCCGCTGGAGTCCTGACCCAAAATTACATCGATGCACGCGATTGCCGCTGGCAACCAGTGCCGGACCGAATGCTTGTGCGCTTCGGCCAGCAACGGTTCGTCGCGCGATGTGCTCGAGTTGCCCGCTCAACCAAGGGGGGAACCGTCGGCGTTCATGTAACAGCAAGGTTGGCCGGAACACGCAGAACACTCGTTGCGCCCGGTTGCGGCATCGATGCCGTGCAACCTGTAAAGCGAGTTTGGTGGGGGTTTTGACAGGCGGACACTCAATCGCGGGGGCGGCCGGACAGTAAGCCGCAGGCACGTTGGGTCGGCCATTGTAGTTTAGAGGAGTTGTGAAATGAGTGTCGTATCCAAAGGGCCAGGCGCTCTGTTCGTGCTCGCCATGCTTGCCGTGCCGGCGACTGGCAGCTTGTCTGCGCAGCAGCAGGAACTACCCGCGAGCGAAGGCCAGATAGACGTGTACGGGTCGCTTCCGACCGATTTGTCGGGGCTGCCCGACGGACCCAAGATCGAAGGCTTTATCTCCGCGCGCAACGGGAACAGGGTCCAGATCACGAACGCGGGCGGCACCAACACCGTCGTCAATGTCACGCCCACCACCGAAATCAGGAGCGGCGGTGGATTCCTTGGCCTCGGCCGCGACAAGCTTGGCATGGACTCGCTGCTCAATGGCCTGCCCGTCGTCGTCGAGACGGTGCAATGGGAGGGCGGCCTTGTCGCCAGCAGGGTTGCGCTCAAGAACAAGGATCTCAGGACTGCGTCAATGATCCGTAACGGCACCGATCAGCGCTTTGGCGAGCACGATGTGGCAATCGAGGCGAATGCCGCAGCAACCGAAGCGCTGCGCGGCCGCATGGGCGACATCGACAAGTACAACATCAAGGGCACGACCAACGTGTACTTCGATACCGGCAAGTGGAAGCTTACCCCGCAGGGCGAGCGTGATCTCTGCGCCTCCGCGACCGAAGCCGATGCGATGGACAACGCCCTGCTGCTTGTCGTCGGGTACACCGATTCGGTCGGGAGCCAGGAGCTCAATCAGACGCTCAGCGAAAAGCGGGCAGGCAGTGTCGTCAACTATCTCCAGCAGGCCTGCGGCTGGAAACCGTGGCGCATGCTGACCCCCACCGGGATGGCCGAAGCCGATCCGCTGGCGGACAATGAAACCGAACAGGGCAAGGCCCAGAACCGCCGCGTTTCGGTCAATATCCTGGTCAGCAAGAGCGTTGACGGCATATAATGCGTAAAATACGCGCGGGGTGGGCTTCGCTCACCCCGCGCGCTTCGCCAGCCATTCCTCGAGCCATTTGATCGAATAGTCGCCGTTGACGACATCGTCCTGCCGGATCAGTTCCTGGTGCAGCGGGATGTTGGTCTTGACGCCCTCGATCACCATTTCCTCGAGCGCACGCCGCAGCCGCATCAGGCAGCCTTCGCGGGTGCGGCCATAGACGATCAGCTTGGCGATCATGCTGTCGTAATAGGGCGGGACCGAATAGCCTGCGTAGAGCCCCGAATCCACGCGCACATGCATTCCGCCTGATGCGTGGAAATAATCGACCTTGCCGGGCGAGGGGGTGAAGGTGAAAGGATCCTCGGCATTGATGCGGCATTCGATCGAATGGCCGGTGAAGCGCAAGTCTTCCTGCGCCACCGACAGTGGGCGCCCCTCTGCAATGCGGATCTGTTCGCGCACCAGATCGACCCCGGTGATCGCCTCGGTCACCGGATGTTCGACCTGAAGCCTTGTGTTCATCTCGATGAAGTAGAACTCGCCGCCTTCCCACAGGAACTCGATCGTGCCCGCCCCGCGGTAGGCCATGTCGCGCATCGCCTGCGCACAGATTTCGCCCATGCGCATGCGGTCGTCAGTGGATATAACGGGCGAGGGTGCCTCTTCGAGCACCTTCTGGTGACGGCGCTGGAGCGAGCAATCACGTTCGCCCAGATGGATGGCATTGCCTTTGCCGTCGCCGAAAACCTGGAATTCGATATGGCGCGGATTGCCGAGGTATTTTTCCAGATAGACCGTCGCGTCGCCAAAGGCGGCCTTGGCCTCGTTTCCGGCCTGCTGCATCAGCGTGGCCAGATCGTCGGGGCCGTTGCACACCTTCATGCCGCGCCCGCCGCCGCCCGATGCGGCCTTGATGATAACCGGATAGCCGATTTCTTCGGCGATCTTTGCCGCCTCGACCGGATCGCTGATCGCCCCGTCCGACCCAGGCACGAGCGGCAGGCCCAGCGCGCCTGCGGTGCGCTTGGCCTCCACCTTGTCGCCCATGGTGCGGATATGTTCGGGCTTGGGCCCGATCCAGGCGATGTCGTGCGCCTCGACGATCTCGGCGAACTTGGCGTTTTCCGAAAGGAAGCCATAGCCGGGATGGATGGCATCAGCGTGCGAAATCTCCGCGGCAGAGATAATCGCCGCGACGTTGAGATAGCTTTCGCGCGCCGCGGGCGGCCCGATGCACACCGCATGGTCAGCCAGCCGAACGTGCATGGCATCGGCATCGGCGGTGGAATGCACCGCCACCGTCTCGATCCCCATTTCATGCGCGGCGCGGTGGATGCGCAGCGCGATTTCGCCGCGATTGGCGATCAGTATGCGCGAAATGCCCATGGATTACGCGATCACGACCAGCGGCTGACCGAATTCGACCGGCTGCCCGTTGTCGATCAGGATCGCGGCGATCGTACCGGCACGGTCGGAGGTGATCGGGTTCATCACCTTCATCGCCTCGACGATCACCAGCGTGTCACCCTGTTTTACGCTGTCACCGATCTTCACGAAATTGGCCGCTCCGGGTTCGGGAGCGAGATAGGCGGTCCCCACCATCGGCGATTTGACCGCGTTGGCGTGATCGTCGGCAGGTGCAGCAGCGGGCGCAGGAGCCGGAGCAGCCGCCGGAACCGCAGGTGCCGCCGCTGCCAGCGTCACTGCGGGAGCGGCTGCGCCGCCGCGCGCAACGCGGATCTTGCGGTCGCCGTCCTCAACCTCGATTTCGGTCAGGCCGGTCTCGGCCAGCAGATCGGCAAGCTCGCGAACGAGCTTGGTGTCGATGTTCATGTCGGACCGCTTTGTATCGTTCTGGCGCCCGCCACCTGGCTTGTTATCTGCCATAAGTGCCCCTCAGCAATTGGTAGCTGGGGTGCCTATGCGCGGCAATTGCGGCTGGCAAGAGGCGAATCTTCAGATTTTGCCTTGTGCCACCGCGTCGAGCGCGATCAGATAGCTTTGCGCGCCGTGCCCCTGCACCGTCATCGCCGCCCCCATGCCGACATAGGAAACATGGCGGAAGGGCTCACGCGTCATCGGATCGGACAGGTGCACTTCCACTACCGGCGTGCGGATGGCGCGGATCGCATCGAGCAGCGCGATAGAGGTGTGCGTATAGGCCCCGGCATTGAGCAGCACCGCGCGCGCGCCTTCGGCCTGCGCTTCGTGCAGCCAGTCGACCAGCATACCCTCATGGTTGGTCTGGCGCATGTCGATGGTGAGGCCGAGTTCGCGCGCCCGATCCTCCAGCATGCCCGCAATATCGTCGAGCGTGGCCGAACCGTATATTTCCGGCTCGCGCATGCCGAGCAGGTTGAGGTTGGGCCCGTTGACGACATAGATGAGGTTGGAAGCATCGGTCATGCCCGCTGGTTAGCGCTTGCGGGCGCGAGAAGAAAGCGGAAGCTCTGCATGCGACCCGTGTGTGGACATTTCACTGCTGGCAGTCGCCAGCACTATTGCAGCCGCTTGGCAGATAGAGCTACCCTAGGTGCATGGCGGCACGGTACGACACCATCGGGATCAATTACGCAGAGTTGCGAAAGCCTGACCGCCGGATCGCTGCGGCGATTTATCAGGCCTTGGGGACTGCCCGATCAATATTGAACGTCGGTGCCGGCACCGGCTCATATGAACCTACGGACAGGCAGGTCACCGCGCTGGAGCCATCAATCGAGATGATCCGCAAACGTAAGGTGTCGGCCGCAACCGTCGTCCAGGCAAGTGCTGACAGCCTGCCATTCGACGATAAGTCTTTCGATGCAGCAATGGCAATCCTGACAATCCACCACTGGCCTGACAAGGCTGCGGGATTGCGTGAGATGAGACGCGTAACGCGCGGCCCTATCGTGTTGCTGACCTTCGACCCTTCACATCGACCGTGGTTGACGGATTATCTTCCTGAGCTGGTTGCGCTGGATGAACGCCAGATGCCGGTGATGTCCGACTATACTGATTGGCTAGGTCAGGTAACGATTAGGCCCGTTTTCGTTCCACATGATTGCACAGACGGGTTCCTCTACGCCTATTGGCGCCGTCCCGAAGCCTATCTCGACGCCCGGATCAGATCAGGAAGTTCTTCATTCTGGTCGATCAATGACCTCGATGCTGGTCTGGCGCGATTATCGCATGATCTTGCAACCGGAGAATGGGACAGCAAGCACGGATACCTGCGCAATCAGCTTGAATATGATGCAGGATATAGGCTGGTAATCACCAACTAGGAGGTGTGGCAGCAAACCACCCAAAATCAGTCGATCCCGGCTCATGCAACCATCGTCTAATACCGGACGGCCATAACTTACCGGAAACACGCCCAGCGCGCTTATTTATCCACGCCCTTCGCCTTGCCCCATTGGCGCGCGGCAGTGTAGCCGAGGTAACCGGTGCCGAACAGCGCATAGAGCGGTTCGGGCAGGCCATTGAGGTAGGCGTTCATCCCGGCGGCAATCTCGTGCGCGGCGGCCGGGTTGAAGGCGGCGAGCACGCCCATCGGCAGCGCCCACAGGATCATCACATACATCACATAGAGGAAGCTGGGGCGCGCGCGGCTGGTCCACGGATCGGCGGAACTGGCTTCGGCCACAATTGCCTTGAGCCGCGTTTCGATCAGCTTCATTTCCTGCGTGCCTTCAAGCTGGAGCAGTTCCAGCTTGGCGCGGGCGCGCGCTTCCTTGTCGGGGATGATCTTGTCGATGATCGAGGCGATCGGGCCGATCAGGCTTTCGATGATGGGCATATGGCAGTTTCCTTGCGAATGATTCGCGTAGGGAACTAACCAGATGGGTTCGTGTAGGAAAATTTTATTTCCTGTTACGCTACTCCGGCATCCGCAAGTGTGCGCTGCGCCAGCCGCAGATGCGGGATATCGACCATCGCCCCACCCAGCGCAACGGTGCCCTTGCCCGGATTGTCGGCGAAGGCCTGCACCACCGCGCGGGCGTGCGCCACTTCGGCCTGCGAAGGGGTGAAGGCGGCGTTGATCACCGGCACCTGATCGGGATGGATGGCCAGCATCCCGCGATAACCCTGGCCGCGCACCATCTCCGCGCGCGCCTTGAGCCCGTCGAGATCGCGGAAATCGGGCATGACCGTTTCGACCGGCACCGCGCCCGCGGCCACCGCGCCCAGCAGGCACAGGCTGCGCGCCAGCTCGTAAGTGGGCATATAGCTGCCGCCC
>LOEX01000059.1 GCA_001516125.1 Sphingomonadales bacterium BRH_c42 | reverse complement strand
GGCAATCCTCGCGCCCAGATCTTCGGGCATGCGCGCCTCGGCCAGCAGCGGCGCGAGGCATTCGGGCTCAGGCCTGCGGCAGGCTGCGGTTATCGCCTTCCTCAGCGGCGTTGGCGGGCCGAGCGGCGGGGCGAATTGGGCAAATGGGACAGGCTTGGCGGGCTGCGGCATCGAGAAGACCCTATCTGATCAATTGCCCGCCCTTAATCACATGCGCCGTGGTTTCAAGCTGCCTCACATCCTCCAGCGGATTGCCGGGAACGGCAATCAGATCGGCGAATTTGCCCGGCTTGAGACTGCCCAGATCATCCTCCCGCCCCAATACGCGCGCCGCATCGATCGTGGCGGCGCGGATTGCCTGGGCGGGCGTCATGCCGTTGGCGACCATATAGGCGAATTGCCGGGCGTTGATGCCATGCGGATAGACCCCGCTGTCGCTGCCAAAGGCAAGCGGAACCCCCAGCTCGACCGCGCGGCGGAAATTGTCTCGCTGCGCCTGCGTCGTCTCGCGGTTCTTGCGCAGATATTCCTCGGGCCAGCCTTCGGCGGTGCCGACCTCGTCGATCCAGTCGCCGTTGAACACATCCATCACCAGCCACACGCCCGCATCGCGCGCCATCAGCAGGCCTTCCTCGTCGATCAGGCTGGCATGTTCGATGCTGCGCACACCCGCGCGGATCGCCGCCTTGATCCCCTCGGCGCCGTGCGCATGCGCGGTGGCATAGGAGCCGTGTGCGCGCGCAACCTCCACCGCCGCGCGCATTTCTTCCTCGGTCATCTCGGGCTCGCCCGGTTCGGTGCCGATGGCGAGCACCGCGCCGGTCGCGATCAGCTTGAGGAAATCGACGCCGTGATCGAACAGGTATTCGGCCTTCGCGCGCGCCTCGTCGGCACTGGTGAGCACACCCAGCCGCATGTCCGCGGGCAATTGATCGTTGGAGACCACACCGTTGAGCTCGCCGCCGCCGCCCGGATGCGTGAGGTATGCCCCGGCAACGAACATGCGCGGCCCCGGCACATGCCCGGCGTTGATCGCATCGCGCAGCGCCGCATCGGTAAGCCCGCGATAGGTGCCGACATCGCGCACCGTGGTGAACCCGGCCTCCAGCGTGACGCGGGCATTGCGCGCGCCGATCAGCGCGGTGGCGGCGGGCGAAGTCCGGATCGGCGCGTCCAGTTCGGCGCTCTGCCCCGCGTCGGCCAGATGTGTATGCAGGTCGATCAGGCCGGGCAGGACGGTGAATGCCGACCAGTCGATCCGTTCGGCCCCATCGGGCGTCTCGCCGCAAGGCTCGATCCGGGTTACGCGCTCGCCGTCGGTCAGCAGGCACTGGCCACTCGTCAGCGTACCGGTTTCGACGTCGAGCAGCTCGCCCGCCTCGATATAGAGCGGACTGGCCCCCGCCGGACTGGCAAGCGCAAACGCACAGGCAGCAATGGCCAGCGCCAGCCGTGTCATCGCGACGTCAGTTCCTTCAGCAGCGCATGGTAATAGGTGATCGCCCGCCCCACGTTATCCAGCGGCACGCGCTCGTTGAGCCCATGCGAATAATCGTCGCTCGACTTGCTGAAGGTGCCGCTCGCACCATAGCTGGGCACGCCCAATGCGCGGTACCACATCGAATCCGATGCGCCCGATGCCTGCGACGCGATCACCGGGATCTCGCCGAACGCTGCGTGGACCGCCCTGGTCGCCGCATCGACGAACTCGCGGTCAAAGGGGGAGGCTGGAGCATCGACGACATATTCGGGGTTGATCTCGGTAATCGTCAATCCTGGCTGGGCGGCAACCCGCTCCAGCTCGGCGCGGATCTCCGCCTTGGGATGGCCCGGGAAGATGCGGCAATTGACGATTGCGGTTGCGCGCTGCGGCAACGCATTCAACGCATGCCCGCCCTCGACCATGGTCGGAACGCAGGTAGTGCCGATCTTGCCGATCATCGCCGGATCCGCGCGCAGGACCGCGATTGCAGCCTTGTTGGCTGGATCGGCGGCAAACGCCCGCATCGCCTGCGATGTCAGCGGATCGGATTCGAAATCCGCCGCCTTGGAGAAATAGTCACGGGTGATGTCGTTGAGTTCGGGCTTGAAACGATAGGCGCCGATCCTCTCGAGCGCGGCGGAAAGCTGCGCGATGGCATTCTCGTCGCGCGGGGTCGAACTGTGCCCGCCGGGGTTGGTCACTTCCAGCTGGAAATCGCCATAGGTTTTCTCGGCACCCTGCCAGCTCCAATAGGCAGGCTTGCCCGTCTTCTCGTCGAGCGTGCCCGATCCGCCATCGACATTGAGCACCAGCCGGGCACCGCGCAGCCGGTCCGCGATGATCTTCGCGGTAATCATGGTGGTTTCCTCATCGCCCGAATAGGCGATGACGATGCTGCGTTTCGGTTTGTAGCCCTGCTTGCGCAGCTCGATCACCGAAACCATCGCCTGCACCGCGTCGAACTTGGTATCGCTCGCGCCGCGCCCGAACAGATAGCCGTTTTCGACTACCGGGATGAATGGGTCGCGCTCCCAATCCTCAGGCTTTGCCTCGACCACGTCCATATGCGCGGAAATGACGATCGGGCCGAGCGAGGGATCGCTGCCGGCCCAGGTGGCGATGAGATAAGCGGTATCGCCGACCGGCACGATCTCGATATCACCTGCCGCCCAGCCTCCGGCAAGCAGCGCATCACGGAAAAGCGCGGCAACCTGCGGCGTCTGATTGCCCTCGCCGCGCACCGAACGCAGCGCAATCGCCTGCTTCGACAGTTCGAGCACTTGCGCTTCGGCAGCCGTGTGATCCTTGGCCGCGATCGGCAGTGCGCCCAAACATGCTGCGCCAAGAATCGCCGCGCCAAAAAACGCCGTATGCGCATATTTTCCTGCCAGTTTCATACTCGACCTCTCTCCTGTTTCGCGCGACCGATAGCATGCGGGCAGTTGCGCAGTAACCTGCATTTCCGGTGTTCGTCAGACGCCGGTATTGAAGCGAGCGTGACGCCCACGATCGGCCAGCACTTCGGCGGCGCAATTGTGCCCCGGTGCGCCGGTCACACCGCCGCCCGGATGCGTGCCCGCCCCGCACATGTAGAGCCCCTTCACCGGCCCGCGATAGGCACCATGCCCCAGCACCGGGCGCGCCGACCACAGCTGATCGAGGCTCATGTGACCGTGCATGATGTCGCCGCCGACCAGGCCGAACTTGTCGAACAGCCCCTTGGGGCTGAGCACCTGCCGCCCGAGGATCGAGGCGCGGAAGCCGGGCGCGTGGGCCTCGACCGTGTCGATGATCGTGTCCGCAGCCGCGCCTTCCTCGTCGTCCCAGTTACGGCCATCTGGCAATTCGGGCGCGAACTGCTGGCAGAACAGGCTGGCGACGTGCTGCCCCGGCGGAGCGAGGCTGTCATCGACGGTCGAAGGAATCAGCATCTCGACGATCGGCGCTTTCGACCAGCCGAACTGCTTCGCGTCGAGAAAAGCGCGGTCCATGTAATCGAGCGTGGGCGCAAGGATGATACCCGAACGGTGATGCTCGCCCTCTTCGGGCAGGCAAGTGAAGCGCGGCAATTCGCTGAGCGCGACATTCATGCGGAACGTCCCGCCCCCCGCCTTGAAACCGCGCATCCGGCGGCGGAAGTCCTCGGGCTGATGGCTTTCATCGAGCATCCTGCCATAGAGCAGCTTTGGCCCGACATTGGCGATCACGCGCTTGGCTGCGATCTCCTCGCCGCTCTCAAGCCTGACGCCGACCGCCTTGTCGCCATCGACCAGGACTTTCGCCACAGGGGCCTCGAGGCTGATTTCGACCCCCAGATCGCGGCAAACCTTGGCCATGATCTGCGTGATCGTGCCCATGCCGCCGATGCAGTGGCCCCAGGCGCCCTTCTTGCCGTTCACCTCGCCAAAGACGTGGTGCAGCAGCACATAGGCGCTGCCCGGCGTATCGGGCGAGGCATAGTTGCCGACCACCGCGTCGAACCCGAATGCGGCCTTGACCGCCTCGCTCTCAAACCAGCTGTCAAGGAAGCTGCGCGCCGATTTGGTGAACAGGTCGAGCACGTCGCGCTTGGCCTCGAGCCCCAGCCTCGCCATGCCCCAGCCCTGGGCCGCGCCCGCCAGCAGCGTGCGCAGCCCTTCACCGACATTGGGCGGTGACTTGAGCGCGAGGCTGCGCAGCACCTCGGCCACTCCCTCCAGCGCGTCGTAATAGGCGGGGAGCGTTTCGGCATCGTGGGCCGAGAACTTGCGGAATTCGGCTTGCGTCCGCTCGAGCCCGCCGCCGAGCTTGAGATAGCCACCATCGGGCTGCGGCAGGAAGTTGGAGATCGGGCGTTCGATCACGCGATAACCGTGATCGGCCAGTTTCATGTCCGCGATCACCCTGGGCTGAAGCAGGCTGACGGTATAACTCGCGACGCTGTTACGAAAACCCGGATGAAACTCCTCAGTCACCGCCGCGCCGCCCACAACATCGCGCCGTTCAACTACGCGCACCTTGAGCCCGGCGCGCGCGAGATAGAAAGCGCAGACGAGGCCGTTGTGGCCGCCGCCGATGATTATTGCGTCGTAGGTCATGCTCATGCGTGGCTCCACCCGGCATCGGGTTGCTGTTCGAGCCGCGCCTCGGGAATCAATTCGCGGATTCGGCTGCAGAAATGCCTGAGGCACACTTCCTTCTCGCTCAGCGGGCCCATGCTGAAACTGCGCGAGGCCATGCCCTGCTGCACGCGGTTGATCAGCGCGGTATCCTCGGCATTGACCTGCCGGTTGATGCGCCAGTTGAGGTAGCGCGCGGCGCGCATTTCCCTGCGCCATTCGTAGTCACGGGCATCAGGAAGAACATAGGATATCTCGCGGATCAGGCTGGTGCCGGGGCCGGTCGGCAGCCACTGCATGAAATCGACCTGATCGGGATAGATGTCGAAGGCGACATTGGGCCACAGCTTGAAATAAAGCCAGTGGCGCTGGCTCGCTTCGGGAAGATGCGGGACGGGGGGCAACAGGCGCTGATACATGAGCTCAGACCAGTTGGCGCTGTCGCGGTCGATCATATCGCCCCACATCCGGTCGACGTGACGCTCCGCCTCGATCCCATAACTCTTGCCAAACAGCCGTGTGAGCCCGGGATGCGCAACCGGAATGTGCAGCCCGTCCGAATAATTGTCGCCCACGTTCTTCCAGTTGACCTGCCGCGGGCGCAGCGTCACGCGGCCCAGCGCCTTGAGCTCGCCGAGGCGATAGGGTTCGACCATGGCTTCATAGGGCGCCATCATTTCGGTCACCGAAGGCCCGTCGTCATTTTCGAGCCGCACGAAGATGAAGCCGCGCCACACCTCCATGTCGACCGGGGCAAGACCCGCCTTGGCACGGTCGAGCGTGGGGTAGCTGGCGGCATCGGGTACGCCGGAGAGCCGCCCGTCGAGATCGTAGGTCCAGGCGTGGTAGGGGCACACCAGTTTCTTCGCGCAGCCTTGCGAACCGTCGACAATGCGCGATCCGCGATGGCGGCAGACATTAGTGAAGGCGCGCAGCACACCGTCCCGACCGCGCACCACGATCACACTTTCGCCGCAGTAATCGAGCGTGTGCCAGTCGCCTTCGCCGGCAATGTCGCTGACATGGCAAACCACCTGCCAGCTCGGGCGGAAAATGCGTTCAAGCTCGAGCGCGTGGAATTCCGGATCGCGATAGGTCCATGCGGGCAGGCTCCACCCGTCGAGCGAATCGTGCTGCTGCGGTGTTTCGCTGATCTGCGTTGCCATGTGCCTTCCCTTGCTATACGTTCGTATAACAAGATGCAGATGATCCATCAACCCGCCTTTACGCGCGCCGATCCCGATGAACGGCGGCAGAGCCTGATCGAGGCGACCGCGCGTGTGCTGTCCGCGAAAGGCGCGGCAGGAGTGTCGGTCCGCACGATATGCGCCGAGGCGGGCGTCTCGCCCGGCCTGCTGCGGCATTATTTCGCCGGAGTTTCGGAGGCGATTGCAGAGACCTATCGCTGGACCGGGCAGCAGATCGCCGAAGCGCTGGAGGCGGCGGTGGCCATGGCCGCGCCCGATCCGCGCGCGCGCCTGCTCGCCTATATCACCGCCAGCTTCCGTGCGCCCATCGCCGACCCGCAATTGCTCGCTTCCTATGTCGCGCTGTGGAGCCTCTCGCGCAGCGACCCGCAGGTCGCACTGGTGCGCGCCGAAGTTTACCGCGATTTCCGTGAAGGGCTCGAATT
>LOEX01000058.1 GCA_001516125.1 Sphingomonadales bacterium BRH_c42 | reverse complement strand
GCTGCACGGCTGCTACTGCGCCGGGCCGAGCAGGTCGGCGCGCCGGGGGCCTTGCTGCTGACAGCGCATCCGGCTGTTATGGCAAGGCTCACGCGGGATTGGCTCGGCGAACTGGCACGCCGCAGCGGGCGCGAAGTGCGCGTTTCAGCCGATCCAGGACTTGCGCTCGGGGCCGGATACGCGCAGGCAGTCCCGCTATGAGTGCTGCTGCCAAACCCAAGCCCTGCCCGATTTGCAAGAAGCCGCGCGTTGAGGAATTCGCGCCCTTCTGCTCGCTGCGCTGCCGCGACCGGGATCTGGTGCGCTGGTTTGGCGATGGTTACGCAGTGCCTGGCCCACCTGCCAACCCGGACGATCTGGCCGCCAATGACTTTGACCATTAATTGGGGCCAGGAAAACTGGGGGCTTGCCTCCAATTCCCCCCTTGCCAATCTTCCGCGCCTTCGCCATAGGCGCGCACTCATTCGCTCGCCGGGCGCCTTGGCCCCGATTGCGGCAATGATGCCTGGGTAGCTCAGTGGTAGAGCAGACGACTGAAAATCGTCGTGTCGGTGGTTCGACTCCGCCCCCGGGCACCATCTGCCCCCTGTTCGCTACCGCGCTTTGCGCTGCTTGAGCCGGATTTTCAGATCACGAAATCGAGGAAATCGGGCATTTTGGACCGATTGACGATCATCCGGTCGTGCAGCAGCGCGACCTGCCGGCTGCCGGTGCGCACGAACAGAAATGGCAGGAGGCCGTGCAGCATGCAGGCGAGCCCGCTCACTCCCATTCGCAGGCCAAAGCCCATGGCGTGGCGCAGATGCTGCCAATAACTCTCCCCCACTGACGCGGGATGCTCGGTGAAAAGCCGGGCGATCTTCATCATGAGACTCCGCAATTACACACCATCAGGGCATAACCGGCTTGGCGGCGTGGGAAAAGGTGAGAGGGCACGAAGTACCCCGGGCATGCGCAGCACACCCCCAACCGTTTGCCAATTGCCGCAGTTCGGCGTATGGCCCGCTGACGCCCCGGCCATCGCGATGCAACGCGCTTCGCACCGCCGGGGCGCAAGTGTTTTTGCAGCAGGATGATCCAGCACATGTCGCGTCGCCGCCAAATCTACGAAGGCAAGGCCAAGATCCTTTATGAAGGCCCCGAACCGGGCACACTGATCCAGTATTTCAAGGATGATGCCACCGCCTTCAATGCCCAGAAAAAGGGCACGATCAACGGCAAGGGCGTGATCAACAACCGCATTTCGGAATACGTCTTCACGCGGCTGGCGCATATCGGCATCCCCACGCATTTCATCCGGCGGCTCAACATGCGCGAGCAACTGGTGCGGCAGGTCGAAATCATCCCGATCGAAGTGGTGGTGCGCAATGTCGCGGCGGGCTCGATCTCGACGCGGCTGGGCATCCCTGAGGGCGAGCAGCTACCGCACACGCTGATCGAATACTATTACAAGGACGATGCGCTGGGCGATCCGATGGTGGCCGAAGAGCATATCGCCTGCTTCAACTGGGCGGGGCCGGAGGAAATGCAGGATATCGCCGCCATGGCGATCCGCATCAACGATTTCCTCTGCGGGATGTTCGCTTCGATCGATATCCGCCTGATCGACTTCAAGCTCGAATTCGGGCGCATATTCGACGGCGATTTCAGCCGTGTGATCCTGGCCGACGAAATCAGCCCCGATGGCTGCCGCCTGTGGGACATCAACACCGGCGAAAAGCTCGACAAGGACCGCTTCCGCCGGGATCTGGGCGGCGAGGAGGAGGCCTATCGCGAAGTCGCACGCCGGTTGGGCCTGATGCAGAACGAAGATTCGGGCCCGGGCGAAGTGTTCGACCTGTCTTCGCACCGCAGCCGTTTGCGCACTTCGCCCAAGCCCAAGAAGTAGCGTTTTCGTTCAGCGCATTGTCATTCGTGGCTGCATAAGCCAACAGGCGATCATGCGAAATTTCCTGCGCGCCGCCCTGTTTGCCGCCCTTTTCGCGGCGCCCCTTTACGCGCAGGACACTGCACCCCCCGATCCCCTGTGGGCATTCGAAGAAAGCGACATTCCGGTCGATCCCGCATTCCGCTTTGGGGTGCTCGAAAACGGAATGCGCTATATCCTGCGCGAGAACGCCACCCCCGACGGCACAGCGTTGGTGCGGCTACATATCGGTTCGGGTTCGCTCGACGAGGAGGATCGCGAGCGTGGACTCGCCCATTTCCTCGAACACATGGCCTTCAACGGCTCGACCAACGTTCCAGAAGGCGAGATGGTCAAGCTGCTGGCGCGTGAAGGACTGGCTTTCGGCGCGGGAACCAACGCCTCGACCGGGTTCGAATCGACCGTCTATATGCTCAACCTGCCGCGCAACGATGCCGCACTGCTGGACACCGCGCTCATGCTGATGCGCGAAACGGCGAGCGAGCTGACGATCGATCAGGCGGCGGTCGATCGCGAGCGCGGCGTGGTGCTGGCCGAACGGCGCGAGCGGCGCAACTTCGCCTACAAGGAAACCGAGGATCAGCTCGCCTTCATTTCGCCCGGCGCGCGCTATGTCGATCGAATGCCGATCGGCACGCTCGATGTGCTCGACAACGCCGGTGCCGAGGATATCCGCGGCTTCTACCGCCGCACCTATGTGCCTGCCAACGCGGTGCTTGTGATCGTGGGCGATTATCCGCTCGATCTGCTGGAGGAGCGGGTACAGCGCTGGTTTGCCGGTTGGCAGGGCGAGGCCGCCCCGCTCGATCCGCCGACCGGCCCGATGGTTCTTTCGCGCACGGGCGAAAACGACATCTATCTCGATCCCGCGCTGTCGGAACGAGTGAGCGTGTCCCGTTTCTCGCCGTGGAACGATCGCCCCGATACCGTCCAGAACCGGCGAGAAAACCTGCTGCGTCAGGTCGGCTATTCGGTCATCAATCGCCGCCTCGAAACGCTCGCGCGCGCGCAAGACGCGCCTTTTATTGGTGCGGGCTATGGTACTGGCGACGTGTTCGAGGATGGCCGCGCGACCAGCCTTGTGGTGGACACCAGCGATGGCGGGTGGCGCAAGGGCATCAACGCCGCTGCAATCGAATTGCGCCGCGCGCTCGCCTTCGGCTTCAGCGAGACCGAAGTTGCCGAACAGGTCGCGAAGATCCGCAGCGCTCTGGAAAATGCTGCACGTTCAAGCGCCACGCAATCAAACGACACGCTTGTCGCCGCCGCATTGGGCCTGATCGATGACGAGCGAATTCCCTCTACACCGGAAAGCGCCCTCGCCCGGTTCGAGGCTTTCACGGACGGAATTACCGCGGAAACGGCACTGAACGCAGTCAGGCAGGATGCCGTCGAATTGCTTGATCCGTTGATCCGATTCCGGGGCCGCACTGCACCCGATGGCGGTGCTGACGGCCTGCGATTGGCCTGGAACGAGGCGATGGCAGCGCCGATAAGCGCGCCTGTCCATGTCACGAAGATCGATTTCGCCTATCAGGATTTTGGCGCGCCGGGCACAGTCATCTCGGACCGGCGCGACGACAGGTTGGGCCTGCGCCTGATCCGTTTTGCCAACGGAGTGCGGCTCAACCTCAAACAGACGGAAATCAGCGAAGACCGGATCAGCTATCGGCTCACGCTCGATGGTGGACAACTCCTCAACACGGTTGATCTGCCGCTGGCGACCGCGCTGGTTTCATCGCTCGCAAACGGTGGGCTTGGCGCGCACAGCCGCGACGAGCTTGAGACGATCCTGGCCGGGCGCAATGTCGGCTTCTCGATGAACGCGCTCAGCGATGCCTTCAGCATGGGCGGAACCACGACTCCGCGCGACCTGACGCTGCAATTGCAAGTGCTGGCGGCCGCGATCACCGATCCTGGATATCGCAAGGAGGGTGAGGAAGCCTATCGCCGCAACTTGCCCGATTTCTTCGCCAACCTCGATTCGACTCCCGGGCGCGCGCTATCGAGCAAGCTGGGCGAAATCCTGTCGGACGGCGATCCGCGCTTCTCACTGCAGGGCCAGGATGCCTATGCCGCGTTGACGTTCGCGCAGCTCGCTTCCCAAATCGGCGAACGATTGAAGAGCGGAGCGATAGAATTGGCCCTGGTGGGCGACATCGATGAGCAGATGGCAATCGATGCGGTGGCCGGCACCCTGGGCGCTTTGCCCCTGCGCGAGGCTGAGTTCAACCTGCGTGAAGAGGCACGGCAGCGCAGCTTCACCGGCATACGCGGCCCACATTCGCTTACTCATAGCGGTGAGGCCGATCAGGCGCTGGTCCAACTGGTCTGGCCGACCCGCGACGACCGCGATCTTGCCGAAACGCTCAAGCTCGACCTGTTGGCGCAGGTGGCCCAGGTCCTGCTCGACGAGCAATTGCGCGAGGATCTGGGCAAGACCTATTCACCGGGCGCCAGCAGCAACCCATCGCGCACATGGCGCAATTACGGCACGTTCAGCCTTTCTGCGTCGGTCGCGGCCGATGATGTCGACGCGACCCGTATGGCCATTCGCGCCATGCTCGCCAGGCTGCGCGGCGGCACGCTCGACCAGGACACACTCGATCGCGCGCGTCAGCCTTTGCTCGAAAATCATGACAACCTGCTCAAGTCGCTGGGCGGGTGGATGACGCTGGCGGATCGTGCGCAAAGCGAGGCTGACCGGCTTGATCGCCATTTCGCCTCGCCCGCTATTCTCAAGGCAGCAACCCCTGCCGACATGATCGAGCTGGCGCAGGAGTATCTGGCGCCGGAATCGGCGGTCGAGCTGTCGGTAGTACCCGAAGGGCGAACCGACTGAACCTGTCGCCGTGGGCAACCTGAGGATGGGGAATTGCGATTGCCTCATTTGGCGTTATAGGCCGCCCAACGGGCTGGCCCAGCCCGGCGCACCAAGGGGAATGGCACATGAAGGTTCGCGTCCTGGTCTCACTGAAGCCCGGGGTTCTCGATCCGCAAGGGCGCGCGGTGCATCATGCACTCGAAGGACTTGGCTTCAACGAGGTCCGGGACGTTCGCATCGGCCGCGTGATCGAACTTGATCTGGCGGACGATGCCGACGACGAAGCCATCGACCGGATGTGCCGCCAACTGCTCGCCAATCTGGTGATCGAGAACTATTCGTTCGAACGGCTCGGCGGCGGGGAGAGCGCCTGATGGGCTTTCGCGCCGCAGTCATCACCTTTCCCGGATCGAACTGCGACCGCGACATGGCGGTGGCGATCGAAAAGGTATCGGGCACCGCGCCGCTCAGGTTGTGGCACGGCGACAGCGAGCTTCCCGATGGGCTTGACCTGATCGCGCTGCCCGGCGGTTTTTCCTATGGCGACTATCTGCGGTCGGGCGCGATGGCGGCGCGCAGCCGGATCATGCAATCGGTCGTCCGCGCAGCCGACAAGGGCGTGCCCGTGCTGGGCGTGTGCAACGGCTTCCAGGTTCTGACCGAGGCGGGCCTGCTGCCCGGTGCATTGATGCGCAACGCCGGGCAGAACTTCATCTGCCGCACGGTGTCGCTTACCGTTGAAAACAACCAGTCGCTGTTCACCGGTGCATATGACGCGGGCGAGATCGTCCGCATTCCGGTGGCACATCACGATGGCAATTACTTTGCCGACGACGATACGCTCGATCGGCTCGAAAACGAAGGTCGCGTGGCCTTGCGCTATGCCGAGCCGTGCAATGGCTCGCGCAACGATATCGCCGGCATTCTCAACCGCGCGGGCAATGTGCTGGGCATGATGCCGCACCCCGAACGCGCGATCGAACCCGAACTGGGCAGCAGCGACGGGCGGAGATTGTTCGAAAGCGCAGTGGGAGCGCTGATCGGCGCGTGATCACGCGCGCTTGAGATCGCTCTTGCGGAACAGCCCGCGCGCATCCTTGGCGTCCATCGGCCTTCCGAAATAGTAGCCCTGGATCTTGTCGCATCCCAGGGTGCGAACGAGTTCCAGCTGTTCTTCCGTTTCCACGCCTTCGGCGGTGGTCGTCATGTCGAGGCTCTGCGCCATCGCCACCACTGCACGAATGATGGCGAGGCTTTCGGCATGCCCCTGCGCTGCCCCGTCAACGAACGTGCGATCGACCTTGATGGTCGAAAAATGTAGTTTGCGCAGATAGCCGAGTGACGAATAGCCAGTACCGAAATCGTCCATCGCCACGCTGCAACCCAGCGCCATGACCTGCTCCAGCGCAGCGCGGGCGATGGCCGGATCGCGCATGAAGATGCTTTCGGTTACCTCGACCTCCAGCCTGTCGGGCCGCAATCCACTGGCCGCAAGTGCCGAAATGACTTCGCTTGTATAGTCGGGCTCGAGCAGCTGTTCTGGCGAGACGTTGATGTTGACCTTCACATGCTCCGGCCAGTTGCGCGCCTCCATGCAGGCCTGTCGCAGCACCCAGCGCCCGATGTGAATGATCTGGCGCGTGTCTTCGGCCAATGGAATGAACTTGGCCGGGCTGATGAAGCCGAGTTCCGGGCTGTGCCACCGCACCAGTGCCTCGAAACTGACGATTTCCTCGCTTCGCGCGTCGACGACCGGCTGAAATTGCAACCTGAATTCTTCGCGTGCCAATGCCCCGCGCAGGGCAGCTTCGAGCTTGAGGCGTTCCTCCGCCAAGGCATGCAGTGCAGGCTCGAAATGGCAATGCTCGCCGCCACCGACGTCCTTGGCCCGGTACAGCGCAAGATCGGCGTTGCGCATCAATTCCTCTACGCTGTTGCCATCTCGCGGCCCCATCGCCGAACCCACGCTTGCCCCGACATACAAGGTATTGTTGTCGACCGAATAGGGTTCGGAAAGCTGCTCTATGATCCTCAGCGCGAGATCGCGAATGACCTTGCCGTCGCGCACGTCGTTGATCACGATCGCGAACTCATCGCCCCCAAGTCGGCCGCAGAGCAGCCCCTCGCCCATCAGCGATTGCAGGCGACTCGAAACCTGCGCCAGCAGTTTGTCGCCGACCATGTGGCCAAGCGAATCGTTGATTGCCTTGAACCTGTCGAGATCGACCATCAGCAGGGCGCATCGTGTACGCCATTGGTCCGCATAGACCAGCGCCGCGCTCAAGGCTTCGGTCAGTTGGAGACGGTTGGGCAACGAGGTAAGCGTGTCAAAACGGGCCAGATAGGCTATCTTCTCGGACGACTTGCGCTTTTCGGTAATGTCCGAACCCACGCCGCGAAAGCCGAGGAATTTGTGCTTGTCGTCGAGCATCGGCGTGCCGGACAATTCCCACCATCGCTCCTCGCCCATGATAGAGACCTGCACGAGGAGGTTGGAAAAATGTTCCTGCCGTTTGAGCTTCTCCGACAGATCGCGCAGACTGGTCGAAATGACCGTATCAGCGCTGGAATTGCCCGCGATGAGATCGAGCAGCGGCTTACCATCGACGTCTTTCTGCGCCCGGCCCAAGGCAAAGGCAAACCGTGGGGACGCCGAACGGACCCGGCGCAAGGTATCGATCTGCCACAGCCAATCGGCTTCGTTCTCCTCGAATTCGCGCAGCAGCAACGAGACAACCTCATCCTTCTCCGCGACGCCGCGTTCTGCCAGTCGCGCCATCAGGAAGGTGCGCGCGACCTCGACCGTACCCAGCGCACACAACAGCGTGAACAGCAGCGCGACGATCGCCACGATAGGCTGACCCATCAGCACAAAGCCGATCACCGCCGCGCTTCCGGTGATCGCTGTCAGGATCACGCTGCCGAGCGGGGTCGACGTTCCGAACAGGACCGGCGAGAACATGAGCAACGACATTACGATCCACAGCGCGAGCAGGTCCGATATCGGGCCATATGGCGCGAAGAACAGGATCGGGACCGACCACAATCCGGCCGAATAGACCGAAGTCAGCGTTTGCTGCTTGTACTCTTCGCGGGTAATGCGGCGCCGGTCTGCGTTGGTAAGTTCGCGGTCGACTTGCAGGCCGCGGATATGGACGACCGCCAGTGCCCCCGCCCACAGTCCCAGCCAGACGAGGTCGACCTGGGCATGGTAGATCGCCAGCACCAGCGTGCCGAGCATGAAGTGACCCAGCATCCGGTAATGTGCAACCTGCGATACGGGCGCGAACTGGATCCCGCGCAGAAGTGCCCAGTCGCCATCCTCGGGCCCGCTGAGGCCAAGGACTGCGGCAGCGCCGATCCGGCCCGGTCCGGCCGTCAGGTCAGATTTCTTTCTGCTCACCGACCGGCGCATAAATGGAAAAGGTTAGTGCCCGGTAAAGCAAGAGTTCCGGTGGCGAAAATCAAGCCGGGCTTTTCGTTACCTCACTCGACCGTGACCGATTTCGCCAGATTGCGCGGTTGATCGACATCGGTGCCCTTCACGCAGGCGGTGTGATAGGCCAGCAACTGCACCGGCACGGCATAGACCAGCGGTGCGATAAGCGGATGCACATGCGGCATTTCGATCGTGGCCATGCACCCTTCGCCCGCCGCTGCAATGCCTTCGGCATCCGAAATCAACACGATCCGCCCACCGCGTGCGCGCACCTCTTCCATATTGGAGACGGTCTTTTCGAACAGCGGCCCCGACGGCGCGATTACCACCACGGGGACCAGTTCGTCGATCAGCGCGATCGGCCCGTGCTTCATTTCACCCGATGCATAACCTTCGGCGTGAATGTAACTGATTTCCTTGAGTTTGAGCGCGCCTTCGAGTGCCAGCGGGTAATCCTGTCCGCGCCCAAGATAAAGCACGTCGCGCGCGGGTGCGATGAGGTGCGCCATCGCCGCTATTTCCTCGTCGTGATCGAGCGCCGCATTGAGCGCGGCGGGCGCCTCAAGCAGGTGCCGCACCACTTCGGCCTCTTCGGCGCGGCTCATGCGGCCCTTCTTTACCGCCATATGCGCAGCGAGCGCGGCCAGCACTGCCAGCTGGCAAGTGAAGGCCTTGGTCGAGGCGACCCCGATTTCCGGCCCCGCATGCGTGGGGAGAAGCAGGTCGGCCTCGCGCGCCATCGAACTGGTGGGGACATTGACGACCACCCCGATGACCTGCCCTGCCTGCTTGCAATGGCGCAGCGCCGCCAGCGTATCTGCCGTCTCGCCGCTTTGCGAGATGAACAGCGCCAGCCCGCCCTCTTCCAGAACCGGCTCGCGGTAGCGAAATTCGGAGGCTACATCGATGTCCACGGGAACGCGGGCAAAATGTTCGAACCAGTACTTCGCGACCAATCCGGCATAGTAGGAAGTACCGCAGGCAACGATGGTCAGCCGCCGGATCGCTGAAATGTCGAAATCGAGCTGCGGCAGCGCCACCGAACTGTCGGTCTGGCGCAGGTATGACCCCAGCGTCTGCGCCACCACGGTCGGCTGCTCGAAAATCTCCTTCTGCATGAAGTGGCGATAATTGCCTTTCTCCACCGCAGCCGCCGTTGCGCCAGACAGCTGGATTTCACGTTCGACCGGAGAGTTGCCGGCATCGTAGATCTGCGCGGAATCCTGAGTGATCGCCACCCAGTCGCCTTCCTCGAGATAGGCGATACGCTGCGTCAGCGGAGCCAGCGCCAGCGCATCCGAGCCGAGATACATCTCGCCCTCGCCATAACCCACGACCAATGGCGAACCGAGCCGCGCGCCGATCAGCAGACCGGGAAAGTCGCGAAATGCCATGGCCAGGCCGAATGCACCGCGCAAACGCGGCAGCACCTTGCCCACTGCCTCTTGCGGATTAGCCCCGGCCTCAAGGTCGCGCGAGATCAGATGCGCAACGACTTCAGTATCGGTTTCGCTTTCGAGCGTGCGGCCCTCTGCGTTGATTTCGGCGCGCAGTTGACGAAAGTTTTCGATGATCCCGTTGTGCACCAGCGCCACATGTGCCGTTGCATGCGGATGGGCATTGGCCGCGGTCGGTGCGCCGTGCGTCGCCCAGCGGGTATGCGCGATACCGACCGATCCGGGCGCGGGCGATTCGTCGAGCACCCGCACAAGATTGGCGAGCTTGCCCTCGGCCCTGCGGCGAACCAGCTTGCCGTCATCGACGGTGCACAGCCCGGCGCTGTCATAACCGCGATATTCCATACGCCGGAGGCCATCTACCAACCGGTCAGCAACCGGCGCATTCCCGACTATCCCGATGATGCCGCACATAAAGACCCCGACTTCGCCCAAATTTACCGTGGCCTCGCATGGCGGGCCATCCCTGAACCACAGCTTGCAACCCGTCGCTATTCTGCGGCGGGAAGAAACTCCTTAGAGCGCCCGTGACGCCAGAGATAGAGGCCCGAACCGATGATGATGCCCGCCCCCAGAATTGTCACTGCATCCGGCGTATCGCCAAAAAACCGCCAGCCGATAATCGTCGCAATCAGCATCTGCACATAGGTGGCAGGTGCAATATGCGCCGCGCCCGCTCGCGCCGTGCCGTGATAGATCAAAAAGTGCGCGGTGCTGGCCGTGAGGGCGACGACCGCGCATCGCGCAGCAACGCTCCAGTGCGGCCAGTCGAAATCCAGCGCGGCGGGGCCAATTTCTCTCCCCAGGATCGCAGCAATTACCAGGACCACCGTTGCGGGTATGGAGATGAACACCTGCATCGACAGCGCGCTGCCTTGCCCCGTTGAAGCGCGATTGAGGATTATCATCAGCGAAAAGAACAGCGCGGAAGCGAGCGGCCACAAGGCCGGCAAGCCCAGTTCAGCCAGATTGGGCCGCAAGATCAGCAGCACCCCCGCCAGCGCCGCGAACGAGGCGATCCACACGGGCGGCCTGACCCGCTCCCCCAGCAAAGGCCCGGCAAGCATGGCGGTGAGAACCGGCGAAACGAAGGTAATCGCCATGGTTTCGGCCAGCGGCAGGACCGAAATGGCCGAAAAGAAGGCCAGCGAGGTCAGCGCCAGGCACAGGCCCCTTGCCAGGTGAATCGCCGGATTGGCGGGCACGAACGCGCGCCAGCCCTCTGTCGCCGCAAGCAGCATTGAGAGCCCCAGCGTCCCGATCACGAAACGCAGCGCGGCAAAGGCAGTGACCGGCCATTCGTCGATCGTCGATTTGACCACGCCGTCACCGACCGAAAGCATGGCAAATCCGCCAATCGCCAGTAACAGGCCGGTTCTCTCGGATTGTTTCACGCAGACCCCTTGCGACTTGTGATCCCGCGCATTCGGCCAAGCGAGTGGCAAAGACAAGCCGGGATCGTTATGGTTTACCATTCGTTAAGCGAAGCGCGGCAGAAGGCGACCAGCGGCACGGGGGGCTAGCGATATCTTATGGCCAAGCTGATCATCCAGATACCCTGCCTGAACGAGGCCGAAAGCCTGCCCGCAACGCTGGCGCGATCACTATGGCTAATCCGTGGAGTGTAAGGTCTTTGTGATGACTTCCATACGACATATCCTACGCTACACAGGCCGCGCATTACAGAACGATGATTACGCAATTATCATTATTGCGATAAGCATTTCCGTAGCTTCGACAGTTGCGCTTTGGACAGTTGGCTCCCAAGCGCAACCTTTCAATTCCGGCATGTCGAATGTCTTATTTTATATATCGCACTTCGGTCTTGTATTGCTTATCCATTATTCAGTTTTGTTGTGGCGCTATCGTCCTGAAAGTCCTCTTAGATTTATCTATCAGAGCGATTCCATTCGTCAGTTCCTTCCCCGCTTGGTAGCAGGGGTAATAATGATATCAGCGATCGCGCTCTTCATGCCCGCCTTCACGGCGGTAAAGAGCGCCATTCCCTTGTTCAACAACTACACATGGGATCAAACCTTTATCGATTGGGATCGAGTGATGCACGGCGACGACGTGTGGCGCATACTTCAACCAGTCTTAGGGTATCCGTTGGCGACCTCGATCATGTCCTACATCTACCATATCTGGTTTTTGCTTATTTACATTGGTCCTATCTGTATTGCCTTGTACATGCGAGACAGAGAGCTGCGACTGCGCTTCTTCCTTGGCTTCTTGCTGACCTGGACGCTTGTTGGAATGGTTGCCGCCGTCATGCTGGCATCGGTGGGTCCGGCGTTTCTTGAGGCGATCACCGGAAACGGTCATTTCCGTGAACAAATGGATTACCTGCAAAGGGCCAACGAGACCCATACCGTTCTCGTTCTCGAAGTGCAGCGACTTCTGCTGGAATGGTATCAGACGGCCGATTATGGCCTTGGACGCGGGATTACTGCCATGCCATCAATGCACGTCGCCTTATGCATGCTCTACTTTCTTGTGATGAACCGGGTCGACTGGCGCTTGGGCGTGTTTTTCCTCTCGTTCCTGTTACTCATTTTGATCGGATCGGTGCATCTCGCCTATCACTATGCAGTCGATGGTTATGTTTCGATCTTCGCTACATATCTGATCTGGCGGGCAACGGAGCCGATGGCCAAGCTGATTTTGAAGGCGAAGTGGCAGTTTTCCGAGTCAGACGGCGCCGTTTCCCCCAAGCCCGCGATCTGACCTGAAATCGCCACCTCACCCTTAGGAAAAAAATAATCTTTCCTCTTTATTCACCAAACATAGCTAGCGAGGCTCCACCGCAAGGTGACGCGCCTTGGATGCCTGATATGTTTTGCCTGGGGAGCTGGGAATGAGCGCATTTGGAAGGAGAAACGGACCGGGCGGGATCAACCCCGGGGCTCGTCCATCCTTTGGCGTAGCCAGGCCCATGAAGGGCGGCGAGCGCGCCGCGCCTGCGCAAACGGCTCCCAAGGGGGGCGAACAGTTTCCCCCGCTTCCCGGCCAGGCAGCCGCGCCGGACCCGGCAACGCGGCCTTCCGGATCGTCGTCGAACCGCAATCAGGACGACGCGATGAGCCGCCTGGCGGAACGGGCCAACAACACGCACGACAATGCTTCCGATTTCGGCGGCTTCGAAGCCAGCATCCACAAGATCAAGGAACAGGTGCTGCCGCGCCTGCTCGAGCGCGTCGATCCTGAAGCGGCTGCGTCGCTTTCGAAGGACGAGCTGTCCGAGGAATTCCGCCCGATCATCATGGAAGTGCTGGCCGAGCTGAAGGTCACACTCAACCGGCGCGAACAGTTCGCGCTCGAAAAGGTGCTGATCGACGAGCTGCTCGGCTTCGGTCCGCTCGAGGAGTTGCTGGGCGATCCCGACATCTCCGACATCATGGTCAACGGCCCGCAGCAGACCTACGTCGAAAAGAAGGGCAGGCTGCAACTCGCCCCGATCCAGTTCCGTGACGAGCAACACCTGTTCCAGATCGCCCAGCGTATCGTCAATCAGGTCGGCCGCCGCGTCGACCAGACCACGCCGCTGGCGGATGCGCGCCTCAAGGACGGCAGCCGCGTCAACGTGATCGTGCCGCCGCTTTCACTGCGCGGCACGGCGATCTCGATTCGCAAATTCTCCGAAAAGCCGATCACGATCGATATGCTGCGCGATTTCGGCTCGATGTCGGACAAGATGGCAACCGCGCTCAAGATCGCTGGTGCCTGCCGCATGAACGTGGTCATCTCGGGCGGTACCGGTTCGGGTAAGACGACCATGCTCAACGCGCTATCCAAGATGATCGATCCGGGCGAACGCGTGCTGACGATCGAGGATGCGGCCGAACTCAGGCTTCAGCAGCCGCACTGGCTGCCGCTCGAAACCCGCCCGCCGAACCTTGAAGGCCAGGGTGCGATCACCATCGGCGATCTCGTCAAGAACGCGCTGCGTATGCGGCCTGACCGCATCATCCTGGGCGAAATTCGCGGCGCGGAGTGTTTTGACCTGCTCGCCGCGATGAACACCGGCCACGATGGATCGATGTGCACGCTGCACGCCAACAGCCCGCGCGAATGCCTGGGCCGTATGGAAAACATGATCCTGATGGGCGACATCAAGATCCCCAAGGAAGCCATCAGTCGCCAGATCGCCGAATCGGTCGATCTGATCGTGCAGGTCAAGCGCCTGCGCGACGGTTCGCGCCGCACCACCAACATCACCGAGGTGATCGGGATGGAAGGCGACGTGATCGTCACCCAGGAGCTGTTCAAGTTCGAATATCTGGACGAGACCGACGACGGCAAAATCCTGGGCGAATTCCGCAGCCAGGGCCTGCGCCCCTATACCCTGGAAAAGGCGCGCCAGTTCGGCTTCGACCAGGCCTATCTCGAAGCCTGCCTGTAAAGGTTGTCAACGCTAGCTATTGAGCGCAAATTCTCCCCGCCCGCCTTTGAACGGGCATCAAGGGGAGAGCGATCGATGAAACCCTTTACCAATTTGGCGATTGTCGTACTCGGCATCGTCGCGCTTGCGCACCTCTACAGGCTGGTTCGACCTATCGAAATCATGGTAGCAGGTGGCGAAGTCCCGCAATGGATCAGCGTGGTTGGCCTGATCGTAGCGGGCGGGCTTTCCTTCATGCTGTGGCGGGAATCGCGAACCTCCGCCTAGACCCTGTTCGATTTTGATTGAATCAAAATCTGGGTCTAGTTTCTTGTTTTACCGTGATTTCCGAGTCGTGAAATGTTCCATTTCACTCGAAATCCCTCTAGCCGCCTAGAGCCTGCGGCAACGCCAGCGCGATCAGCCCGATCCCTGCGACGAAGGCGAGCAGGAACAACCCCGTCCAGGGAACCCATCCGACCCGGTCGATATGCTTGCGCTTCAGGCGCCGCCGGTCGGCGGCGAGCGCCGCGAACGCAACCAACACCAGACCTGCGCCCGACAGCACCACGAGGTCTGCCTCGCTGGCAAAAATCAGCTGGTGTAAAAATTCCATTGCGGAGGCGCATATGGGCAAGGCAATGCCCGCAGGCAATGCTTGCGCTTTGGGTTCGCCGCCGTAAAGCGCAATCATGGACGGATCGATCGCGCGCCCTCGCCCCTTTCTGGCACTGGGTGTGCGCCTGCTTGCAGCGGCCGCGCTGGCGACCATGGCCATGCTGGTCAAGCTTTCGAGCGAGCGCGGTGTGCATCTGGGTGAGCTGCTATTCTGGCGCCAGGCAATCACACTGGTGCTCACCGCGTGCCTGCTCGGCTTCACGGGCAGGCTGGCGGTCATCCCAACCCGGCGACTGGGGGCGCATTGCCGCCGCGCCATTTCCGGCATTATCACCATGTGCTTCGTCTATGGCTCGGTGATCCTGCTGCCGCTGGCCGAAGCGACGGTGCTCAGCTTTACCACGCCGCTGTTCGCTGTGTTGCTGTCAGTCATGCTGTTTGGCGACAAAGTCGGCTATTACCGCTGGGGCGCTGTTCTGATGGGGTTTGCCGGAGTTGCGATCATCGTGCAGCCCACAAACACGATGATTGCGCCCGCTGGCCTCGCGGTCGGGCTGATCGCGGGGGCGATGGTCGCCTGGGTGTCGTTCCAGATACAGGACCTCAACACCAGCGAGAACCCATTGGGCATCGTCTTCTGGTTCACCGCGCTGACCACACCGATCCTGGCGCTGTTGCTGCCGTTGTTCTGGGCGAACCACAACCTGACGACATGGCTGGTCGTTGGTGCCGTTGGGATCAGCGGCGCCCTTGCGCAGCTGCTGCTCACCGCCAGCCTGCGGTTCGGTTCTGCCGCGACGATCATCGTCATGGATTACACCGCGCTGCTATGGGCCACGTTTTACGGCTGGAGTGTGTTCGGCAGGCTGCCGCCCTCGGCGCTATTGCTGGGCGCGCCGCTTATCATCGCGGCAGGCATCCTGATCGCCTGGCGCGAACGCATGCTGGCGCTTGAAAGGCACAGTGCGGCGGCTGGGCCCGTGTAATGCTTGCATATCGGGGTCATTTCGCGCCTAATTGCACCGGTATGGACGTTGTAAAAGGGAATGACCCATGATTCGCAAATTTCTGATCGCGGCGACGCTCGCCGCAATGACGATGACTGCTGCCGCCTGCAATACGGTGCGCGGCGTTGGTGAGGATCTGGAATCAGCCGCCGACGCGGTTGACGAAGAAACCTGAGCGATCGCATCCCCGCTGGCTGAGGGGGCACCCATTGTTCGATCTTGATCGGATCGGACTTGCGGCTGCCGCCCTGATGCCCATCAAGGGTGCGGATCGCCCTTCGACCACTCCCGCGCAGCACGGCAAATTCCCTCATAGTCATGGAAAAAGCGCCCGGGGGCCTTGCGCACCGCCAAGCCCAGCGCTGCCCGCGCCACGACATCGGCGCCGACAGGGTGGTATGGCTTCCATTTGCCGATCAGGAAGGGCGAAACCAGCGGCGCCAGTGCCTGCCCCAGCGCCTCGATCGGGCGGTGATCACCGACCCTCACACCGCGAAGCAGGCCGGGACGCAGGATGTCGAGCCGTTTGAAGCCGATCGAGGAAAGCTCTTTCTCAACCTCGCCCTTGACCCGCAGATAGAAGTTTTTCGACCTGATATCCGCCCCCAGCGCGCTCACGCATACCATCCCGCGCACCCGGGCGCGGTGAGCGGCCCGGGCAGTGTCAATCACCAATTGCCGATCCACCGCGCGAAACGCCGCCTCGTCCTTGCCCGCGCGTTTCCAGGTCGTCCCGAGTGCGCAGATCAGGGCATCGGGGCGGACCGCATCGATCACCGCGCCCCAGTTGGCCGGATCGGCCACCACCAGTTCCATCCGTGCACCTTGCGGCAGTTTGACCTCGCGCCGTGCGACCGCGATCAGGCGGACATCGTTTCGCCCGATGCAGGACTTTATTACCTTGCGGCCCACCAACCCGGTCGAACCGATCAATGCGATGCGCAAGGGTTCAGACATTGATCAGACCGCGTGGGGCCTCGCCATAAATCTCCGCACAGCGCATCATCGCGAACCTGTCGCTCATCCCGGCGATGAAATCGGCGATAACGCGGCTGCGGCGGGGTTGTTCGGCGGGCAGATCGGCCTGCCATTCATCGGGCATCAGTGTGGAATCCTGCGAATAGGCGACAAACAGCCGCGCCACGACGCTCCGCGCCTTTTCCGCTGCCGCAACCTGGTCTGGATGGAAATAGAGCCGGTCATACATGAAGCGTTTGAGCCCTCGCTCAGCCTCTGCCAGCGCGGGTGAGAAACCGGCGAGGCGCTTGCCCGCATCGCGCACCTCGGCAATGCTGTTGAGCCGGCTGGTTTGCAACCTTGTGTGCTCGATCACATCGTTGACCATCATCCCGATCTGGTCGCGCACCAGCTCGCGCAGCATCCGCTCCCGCGCGGCGTGCGGATAGCGCCGCTCGACCGCGCGCCACCGGTCAGCCAGCAGATCGAACGTCAACAGATCATCGAGGTTCAGGAAACCCGCGCGCAGGCCGTCGTCGATATCGTGGTTGTCATAGGCGATGTCGTCGGCGATCGCGGCGACCTGCGCCTCGAGCGAAGGCCATTGCCCCAGGTCGAGCGGATAGGCCGCATCGAGTTCGGCCAATGCCCAATTAGGCGCGGCGACCGGCCCGTTATGTTTGGCCAGTCCTTCGAGCAGTTCCCATGAAAGATTGAGCCCGTCATGATCGGGATAGGGACTGTCGAGCCGCATCACCACGCGCATCGCCTGCGCATTGTGATCGAACCCGCCATGCCGCTCCATCGCCTCCTCCAGCGCGGATTCGCCTGCATGGCCGAAAGGCGGATGCCCCAGATCGTGCGCCAGGCACAACGCTTCGGTCAGATCCTCGTCCAGACCCAGCGCGCGGGCGATCACGCGCCCGATCTGCGACACTTCGAGGCTATGCGTCATGCGCGTGCGATAGTGGTCGCCTTCGGGCGCGATGAACACCTGCGTCTTGGAACGCAGGCGGCGGAAGCTCATCGAATGGATGATCCGGTCACGGTCGCGCTGAAACTCGGTGCGCGGCCCGCGCTGCCCGCTCGGCTCGCGCGCGAATTCGC
>LOEX01000057.1 GCA_001516125.1 Sphingomonadales bacterium BRH_c42 | reverse complement strand
CTGCCCGCCGATCTCGAGCCCGCGCCGCTGGCCCACGGTGAAGTGGACGATGCCGCGGTGGGTGCCCAATGCTTCGCCCGTTTCGGCGTGAACGATCGCGCCCGGCGCCGCGCCTTCGGGCCGCAGCTTTGTCACCACGCTGGCATAGTCGCCATCGGGGACGAAGCAGATGTCCTGGCTGTCCGGCTTCATCGCATTGCGCAGGCCTGCCTGCCCGGCAAGCTGGCGCACCGCGCTCTTGGGCAGGGCGCCCAGCGGGAATCGCAGATAGTCCAGCTGCTGCTCGCTCGTCGCATAAAGGAAATAGGACTGGTCGCGCGCAGGATCGAGCGCACGGTGCAGCTCTGGTCCCGCCGGGCCCGTCACGCGGCGGACATAATGGCCGGTGGCAAGGCAATCCGCCCCCAGCTCGCGTGCCATGGCGAAGAGATCGGTGAACTTGGGCCCCATGTTGCAGCGGATGCAGGGCACGGGCGTGCGGCCCGCCAGATATTCATCGGCGAAACGCTCGACCACTTCCTCGCGGAAGGCGCTTTCGTGGTCATGGACGTAGTGTGCGATGCCCAACCGGTCGGCCACGGCGCGTGCATCGCGGATATCGTCACCCGCGCAGCACGCGCCCTTGCGCCCGGTGGCTGCACCGTAATCGTAAAGCTGGAGCGTGATACCGATCACCTCGGCCCCGCTGGCTGCGGCGAGCGCGGCGACAACCGAGGAATCGACCCCGCCGCTCATCGCCACCACGATCCGGCAATCCTTCGCTGCGCGGGGCAGGTCGAACAGCGTCTGCGCATCAGGCAGTCTATCGGGAAAGGTCATATCGCCCATGATCGGCGGCGCCATACACCCGCGCGATATTCTTATCCAGCCTTGCCGCCCGCGCACGTCAGATTGCTAAGTTTGGGTAAACCGCGGCTTTACCGGTTCTTGACGACCTTGGGCCTATACCCTGCCCATGATGTTTGATTCCAGATTCCGGATTCCCCAAGGATCGGCACGGGCGGAGGGCACGGCACTGCGCGCCTTCGCGTGGAGCGAGCTGGCCTCAAGGCTGGATGCCGCGCGCGACCTGCGCCGCGAATTGCGCCACTATTGGGCCTTTGGCGGGGCGAGCTTCAGCGACGCGGCGGCGGGATATTTTGCTTCGCTCGATCAGGGCAAACCCGGTGTTAACCCCGATGCTTTAAGCGATGGCAATCGCGCCTCGCGCATGGTCGATGGCGCTCAAGGTGAAGTGGCAACAGGCGAACGAGAGATTTAGATGATTGAAAACCAGGATATTCGCCCTGCCCAGGTAATTGGCCCCCTCGGGGAGCCGCTGACATTGGCCGATCTTCCCTCGCCCAATACGCGGCGCTGGGTCGTGCGCCGCAAGGCCGAAGTCGTCGCCGCGGTGAACGGCGGGCTGCTGACCATCGACGAAGTGCTCGAACGCTATGGCCTCACGCTCGAGGAGTTTGCCTCGTGGCAGCGGGCGGTCGACCGTTCGGGGATGCAGGGCCTGCGCGTCACGCGCATCCAGCATTACCGCGATCTCTACGAACGCCAGCTCAAGTACTGAATTCCAGGATGTGCTGAACTGGAGTGGGTCACCCACTCCACCACACTCTCGCCCCCTCTCTGGCCCTGCAACCGATAGCGTTCGCGCTTCCGGGCGGAATCGACTACACCTTGCCCAATTCGGGCGTTACTCTGACGCCACCTGCGCATGTGCGCGGGCCGCATGTTGAGGAGGGTGTCGATATGGAACCAGGTTGGATCGTCACGATCATTCTTGGCGGCTTTGCGGGCTGGCTTGCCAGTCTCGTCATGCGCCGCGATGCCTCGATGGGAGTTTTGTGGAACATCGTGGTGGGCGTGATCGGCGGAATGATCGGCAGCGCCATTGGTAGTGCCACGGGGTTTCTGACCACTGAAGCCGGGTGGTTCATGTACCTGGTGACCGCCACTGTCGGCGCCGTGGTGCTGCTCGGCGGGGTCAACCTTATCCAGCGCGGGCGTGTGCGTTAGGGTCAGGACCCGTTAATCGCACGAGCCACGGCCATGTGCTTAATGAGTCCTGACCCTAGACTTTACCCATCTGCCGCCATTGCCCCTCGTCGGGGAGCCATGTCGCTTGTCGAGCGCGGCATTGCCCCGTTCCCGGCCCGCGTCTAATGGAGGCCGTGGCCGATCACGGGTCTATTGCGGAATTGTATCTGGTGATTTATGTGGTTAACACACCGGATCGAGGGAATGACAATGAATTACCAGAAACCCATCTCCTCCGAAACGCTCGAGGCTTATGGCCTGCGCTCCGGCCTGGAGGGCAGTGAAACGCGTTCGAAGCGGCGCCGCTGGTTGATTGCCGGGGCGGTTCTGATCGTTGCGATCATGGCCGTCCTCTGGTTTCTGATGAAAAACGGCGACACCGCCCCGGTATCGGCCGGCAACGACAATTCGCAGGCACCCACCATCTCGGTCATCACCCCGGGGCGCGTGACGATCGAAGGCACGATCACTGCCACCGGCACACTGGCGGCGCGGCGCGAGATGCCGGTCGGCGTTGTGGGAGAAGGGGGCCGGGTCGTCTCGGTTGCCGTCGAGCAGGGGCAGTGGGTGCGCGCCGGGCAGGTGCTCGCCTCGATCGACCGTTCGGTGCAGGGCCAGCAGGCGCGCGCGCAAGCCGCGCAGGTCGAGGTCGCCCGGGCCGATGCGCAGCTGGCGCAGAGCAACCTCGATCGTGCGCTGCAACTGGTCGAGCGCGGGTTCATCTCCAAGGCCGATGTCGACCGGCTGACCGCGACCCGCGATGCCGCGCGTGCCCGGGTCGATGTTGCACGGGCCCAATATAATGAATTGCTGGCGCGCAATGCGCGGCTCGATATCGTCGCCCCCGCCGCAGGGCTGGTGCTCGAACGCAATGTCGAGCCCGGCCAGACGGTGAGCGGGGGCGGGACGCCGTTGTTCCGCATCGCCAGGGGCGGCGAGATGGAGCTGCTGGCGCGTGTGGGCGAGACCGAACTGACCAAGCTTGCCCCAGGCGTCAGCGCCAACGTGGTGCCGGTCGGTACCGACCAGACTTTCACCGGCCTGGTGTGGCAGCTCGAACCGACGATCGATCCGCAGAACCGCCAGGGCGTGGTTCGCATCGCGCTCAGCTATGCCGAAGGGCTGCGCCCGGGCGGCTATGCCACTGCCACGATCAGCAGCGGCACCCTGTTGGCGCCGATCCTGCCTGAAAGCGCGGTACTGTCGGACAAGGATGGCGCCTTTGTCTATATCATCGATGCGCAGAACAAGGCGCAGCGCCGCGCGGTCAAGACCGGGATCTCCACCAGCGAGGGTCTGGCGATTGTCGAGGGGCTCGATGGCAGCGAACGGGTTGTCCTGCGTGCTGGCGGGTTCCTCAATCCCGGGGAATCGGTGAATCCCAAGCTGCAGAAGCCGAGCGGAGAGTAACCGGCGATGAATTTCCGCAACATCTCCGCATGGTCGATCCGCAATCCTGTGATTCCATTGGTGTTTTTCACCGCGCTGCTGTTCGCCGGCCTGGTGAGCTTCGCGCGGATGGACGTGGTCAACAATCCGGATATCGAATTTCCCGCGGTCAATGTCTCGATTTCGCAGCCGGGCGCGGCCCCGACCGAGATCGAGAACCAGATCACGCAGCGGGTCGAGGCTGCGGTCCGTTCGATCAACGGCGTCAGTTCGATCAATTCTACCGCGCGCGAAGGCGATTCGAACACCACGGTCGAATTCGAGATCGGGGTCGATCCGAACGATGCCGTGTCCGAGGTCAAGAACGCGGTCGATACCGTGCGCGGCAGCCTGCCCGAAGGGATTCTGGAGCCGCGCATCAGCAAGATCGACATCGCCGGGGGCTTCCTCGGCATCTACGCGGTTGAAGCCGATGACATGACGATCGAGCAGTTGAGCTGGTTCATCGACGACATGGTGGCCAAGCGCCTGCTCAGCATCGAAGGCCTGGCCGAAGTCAACCGCTTCGGCGGGGTCGACCGCGAGATCGAGGTGATCCTCGACCTGCCGCGCATGCAGGCGTTCGGGGTCACTGCCAGCCAGATCAACAACGTGCTGCGCCAGTCCAATATCGATGCCGCGGGCGGCGCAACCGAAGTGGGCGGCACGCGCCAGTCGGTGCGCGTGCTGGGCAATATGGCCAGCGCCTATGAATTGTCGCAGCGGCAGATCCAGCTGGGTGACGGCAATGCCATCAAGCTGGCCGACGTGGCCACGGTGCGCGACGGATATTCCGAGCGTACCTCGATCAGCAAGGTGCGTGACAAGGAAGTGGTCAACTTCGCCATGTCGCGGGCCAAGGGCGCGTCCGATGTGACCGTGTTCGAGGAAGCAAATAAGGCCATATCCGAGATCGAGGCTGAAAATCCCGGGGTGAAGTTCATCCCGCTGTTCGACACCGTCCGCTATACCGAGGAACAATATACCAGTTCGATGTCGGCGATGATCGAAGGCGCGATCCTGGCCGTGGTGGTGGTGTTCTTCTTCCTGCGCGATTGGCGGGCGACGGTGATTTCCGCCATCGCCATCCCGCTTTCGGCCATCCCCACCTTCTGGTTCATGGATTTGCTCGGTTTCAACCTCAACCAGCTTTCGCTACTGGCGCTGGGGTTGGTCGCGGGCGTGCTGGTCGATGACGCGATCGTCGAGATCGAGAATATCGTGCGGCACATGCGCATGGGCAAGAGCGCCTATCAGGCCGCCATCGAGGCCGCCGACGAGATCGGCCTGCCGGTGGTGGCGACCAGTTTCTGCATCGTCGCGGTGTTCCTGCCGGTGGGTCTGATGCCGGGCATTTCGGGGCAGTTCTTCAAGAACTTCGGCCTGACTGTGGTGGTCGCCGTGCTGATGAGCCTTGCCGTCGCGCGCATGATCACCCCGATGCTCGCCGCCTATTTCCTCGAAGCCAAGGGCAAGGCTGCGCATGGCGAAGGCAAGTGGATGGACCGCTACATGGCCGTGCTTGCCTGGTCGCTCGACCGGGGCAAGCTCTATGCGCGCCGCGAGGGGCTGGAGCCGCCGCGCCATCGGCTGCTCTATATGCTGGCGCTTTTCCTTGTCGTGGTGGTGCTGTTGATTGCTCCCGGTGCGGCCATCTTTGCCAGCCATGGCGCATTCGCCTCGCTTGGCCTGCCCGACAAGCTGGGCGCGCTGATATCGAGCGATCCGCAATCCTCGACCATTGCCGGGATCGCCGGACGGATGGTGGGGCTCGTGCAGTTGGCGGCGGCGATGGCGATCGGGTGGCTTGCAGGCTGGGGCGTGCTCAAGGCGCTCGGATTGCCCTGGCGCGCGATGGGCGGGCATATCCACCAATCGTGGCGCTGGCTCGAGGCGCGCTTTTACGACCATCGCGCATGGATGCTGATGATCGGCTATTTCGCGCTGATGCTCACCGTGCTGTTGTTCATGAACGTGCCTGCGCAGTTCCAGCCGACGATCGACGAAGGCAGCAGCCGGGTAGAGATCGAGATGGTGCCCGGCACCACGCTGGAATCGACCGAGGTGGTTTCAAGGCAGGTCGCCGACCTGTTTTACCGGCAGCCGGAAGTCGAGCGCGCGCTCGAGCGGGTCCGTGAAGGCAATGCGACGCTGTTCGTTACGCTCAAGGACGAGCGCGAGCGCACCCAGATCGAATTCGAGCGCGACCTTGCCCCGGTGCTGGCGCAGATTCCCGATGCGCGGGTCCGTTTCCAGTCGCAATCGGGCGGGTTCGGCAGCGGGCGCGACATGACCGTGATGCTGGCCGGGTCCGACCCTGTCCTGCTCGAGAAGACCGCCTCGGCGCTGGTCGAACAGATGAAGGGGCTCAAGACGCTGGTTGCGCCGCGGATCAGCGCCGATATCAACCGGCCGGAAATCATCATCAAGCCCCGCCCCGGCATTGCCTCCGAACTGGGCGTGACCACCAGCGCGCTGAGCCAGACGATCCGCATCGCGACGCTGGGCGAGATCGAGCAGAACGCCGCCAAGTTCTCGCTCGCCGACCGGCAGATACCTATCCGGGTCAAGCTGCCGCGCCAGTCGCGCAGCGATCTGACCACGATCGAGAACCTGCCGGTGCCCACCCGCACCGGGGGCACCGTGCCGCTGTCGCGCGTGGCCGAAATCAGCTTCGGCTCCGGCCCCACCGCGATCCAGCGCTATAACCAGAACCGCCGCGTGCTGGTGGGGGCCGATCTCGCGCGCGGGGTCATCAAGGGAGAGGCGCAGAAGGAAATCGATGCGCTGCCCGTTCTCAAGGACCTGCCGCAGGGCGTGATCCGCGATGTGGTGGGCGAGGAGGAATGGCAGCAGGAACTGATCCAGAACCTGATCATCGCCATCGTTGCCGGGGTGCTGTTGGTATTCGCGGTGCTGGTGCTGCTCTACAAGCGGCTGATGAGCCCGCTCGTCAACATGACCTCGCTGGCGCTGGCGCCGCTGGGCGGCATATTCCTGGTATGGGCGGCCGGGCAACCGCAGAGCATGCCGGTCTATATCGGCGTGCTGCTGCTGCTTGGCATCGTCTCGAAGAACTCGATCCTGCTGATCGATTTCGCGATCGAGGAAATGGACAAGGGCACGCGCAAGCGCGACGCGATCATGGAGGCGGGGCACAAGCGCGCGCAGCCGATCGTAATGACCACCGTCGCCATGACCGCTGGGATGATTCCCACCGCCATTTCGCTCACGGGCGACGGTGCCTGGCGCGCGCCGATGGGCACCGTGGTGATCGGTGGGCTGATCCTTTCGACGGTGCTCACGCTGCTGATCGTGCCGGCCGGGTTCAGCCTGGCGGACAGTCTGGAAAAGCGCGTCGGGCCGTGGCTGCGCGATCGCCTGCTTTCCTATCGCCCCGGAGATGATATGAGCCATGGGGCCGATCGCGGAGCAAGAGGTGCAGCCAGACCGAGTCACATCCCAGCCAGCCGGTTCCCCCCCGGGGCGCAGCCTGCCGAATGACGCGCAGGCCGGGATAGCGGAGGGCGGTTCGCCGCTTCCCGCTGCCCGCGCGGGTGGGCAGGTGCCGGCTCCTGACCGTGCGCGCCGCATGCGCTGGAGCGCCACCGGAATGCTGGTGCTGATGGCCGGGCTGTTCCTGTGGTCGCGGCAGTTCGTCGATCTCCACCCCGCCTGGGGTTACGCCAACGCCTTTGCCGAAGCGGCGATGGTGGGCGGGCTGGCAGACTGGTTTGCGGTGACCGCATTGTTCCGCCACCCGCTGGGCATTCCCATCCCCCACACCGCGATCATCCCGCAGAACAAGGACCGGATCGCGCGCACCATGGCGCAGTTCCTGCGCGAGAATTTCCTCACGCCCTCGGTGGTGGCGCGGCGGATGCAGGGGATGAACATCGCCCGCGCGATCGGCGATTTCCTGGTCTCGCCGCCGCAAGCATCGCCTCTGGACGGCGGCGATCCCTCGCGCATCACCGGCGGTGCTGCCGAACTGCTCGCCGAAGTGCTCGAATCGCTCGACCCCGACCGGCTGGGAGATCAGGTCCGCGCCGGGCTCGCGCGCCAACTGGGCAAGCTCGACATTTCGCCGCTGCTGGGCCGGATGCTCGACGGCGCGATTGCCGACCAGCGCCACATGCCGCTGATGGACGGTTTCATCCGCTGGGCCGGGCTGACGCTCGAGGACAACGAGGAGATGGTGCGTCAGATCATCGAATCGCGCGCCAATGCTGTGCTGCGCTGGACCGGGCTTGACGAACGCATTTCGGGCTCGGTGCTCGACGGGCTCTACCGTCTGCTGGCCGAAGTGCTGGTCGATCCGAAGCACCCCTTGCGTTCGAAGATCGAGGAAGGGCTGCAAAACCTCGCGAACGATCTGCAACACGATGACAAGACGCGCGAACGGGTGGAGGCGATGAAGCGCGACCTTCTGGAAAACCCGGCGGTGGCCGAATGGTGGCTGGGGGTGTGGGAACGCATCCGCCTGTCGCTGATCCGCCGCGCGCGCGATCCCGAAAGCGCGCTGGGCGAGGAAATGCGGCTGGCGATGGCCGAAATGGGCCATGCGCTCCAGGCCGATCAGGGCTTGCAGGATCAGGTCAACCGCTTTGCCCGGCGCACCGCGGTGGGTATCTCGACGCGCTATGGCGGGCAGATCGTCCAGCTCGTTTCAGAGACGGTCAAACGCTGGGACGCGGTGACGATTACCGCGCGGATCGAGAGCGCGGTGGGGCGCGACCTGCAATTCATCCGCGTCAACGGCACGCTGGTCGGCGGGCTGGTGGGGGTAAGCCTGCACGCATTGGACGGGGTGCTGTGATCGCGAAATCGCTCAAGTTCGATCGCGGCTCTAATTTATCCTATAAGATATGGTAGTCAGGTAGAACGAACGCATGGGCCGCCCTTGGAGGTCGAGTGCCGGTTCGAAGCGTGCGTTCCTCATGGATTCGCAGGCGGGGGACTCAAGTTTCTGCACAATGGTCGCTTCGAGCATTGTGCATTCGGCTACCAGACCAGCTTCATCAACAATTGCACGCAACCTGAAAACGGCTTGCTCGCCTATTCGCGCTGCCCGATCCGGGTAACGCCTCCTAACCCGTTCCCAAATTACCGCGTCGTTGGTCCAGATCGGTAAGCGCATGGCGGTACGATGCCGTTCGAGGTCGAGTCCCCAGGAATTCAGTAGATCCTGCGAGCATTGGTTTAGAACCTTTATTGCTTCGGTCAGTTTGCCGGTGTTGAATACCACTTTGCGCTTGCCTTGCCGGATGGTGATCGCCGCAATTTTGGACGCTTGAGCGGGATCGATTTCCGGCAGCGAATGCAGGCGTGCTGGCGCAACCTTGTCTTGGCCCTTGCTTCGCGGAAACTTCAGAAGGGAATAGATGAGAGCAGCGCCGTATTCGTCGTTTATGCCAGTGTAGCCACCCCTATATTCGATTGGCGGGTAATCACCGAACTGGATTTCTGTTCGGGATGGTCTGAATTCTTCAATCTTTGGCCCGGCAACGATGAAACCGAACCAAGCGCTTGGCCCGTGCTGTTCGAATGACAGCAAATGCCGGTTCCCCTCCTCACCGAACGTGCGCAGGAGGCGGCATTTGTCTTCCGCAAAATCGACAACCCACTGGCTGCTCGGTTCGAGCACGACTGGCGCTGGATCATCAGCCGCCCGGACCGGGCTGGCGAACATGCATCCAAGCGCGGCCAGCGACAAACAGGCAAGAATCCTCATATTCCCATCGACCCTCCGGCGGGCAGACTAGCCTGCTGGAGCACCAATGAAAACTGGCGATTTTCTACCGTGTTACAGCTTGCCCGTAAGCTCCGGCACGATCTTGAACAGGTCGCCCACCAGCCCGATGTCGGCGACCTGGAAGATCGGCGCGTCCTCGTCCTTGTTGATGGCGATGATGGTCTTCGAATCCTTCATGCCCGCAAGGTGCTGGATCGCGCCCGAGATGCCGATGGCGATATAGACTTCAGGCGCCACGATCTTGCCCGTCTGGCCGACCTGGTAATCGTTCGGCACATAGCCCGCGTCCACCGCAGCGCGCGATGCACCCACGCCCGCGCCGAGCTTGTCGGCGAGCGGCGTGATCACTTCCTCGAAGGTCGCCGCATCCTTGAGCGCGCGCCCGCCCGACACGATCACCTTGGCGCTGGTCAGTTCGGGGCGCTCGCTCTTGGCGATTTCCGAACCGACGAAGCTCGAAAGCGCCGCATCGCCGGGGCCACCAACCGCCTCGACGCTGCCCGATCCGCCCTCAACCGCCGCCTTGGCAAAGGCGGTGCCGCGCACCGTGATCACCAGCTTGGCGTCGGTCGATTCGACCGTGGCGATGGCGTTGCCGGCATAGATCGGGCGAGTGAAGGTCTTGGGCCCCTCGACCGAGGTGATCTCGGAAATCTGCATCACGTCGAGCAGCGCAGCGACGCGCGGGGCCACGTTCTTGCCAGTGGTGGTGGCGGGGCAGACGAAGGCGTCGTGCGTCTCCATCAGCTGCGCAACCAGCGGCGCGACATTTTCGGCCAGCGCATGCTCATAGGCGGGATCGTCCGCCAGATGGACCTTGCCCACGCCCGCGATCTTCGCGGCAGCATCGGCCACTCCGGCGCAGCCCTTGCCCGCTACCAGCAGGTGCACTTCGCCCAGCTGCGATGCGGCGGTGACGGCCGACAGCGTGGCGTCCTTGACCGCCGCGTTGTCATGTTCGACCCAGACGAGAGTTTTCATGCGTGAATCCTTTCCTGAACGGGTCGCTTACGCGATGCCGAGCGCCTTGAGCTTGCCGACCAGTTCATCGACATCGGCAACCTTGATGCCCGCGCTGCGCACCGGCGGCTCGCCGACCTTGAGCGTCTTGAGGCGCGGCGTGATATCGACACCGAAATCGCCCGGCGTCTTCTGCGCCAGCGGCTTCTGCTTGGCCTTCATGATGTTGGGGAGCGAGGCATAGCGCGGCTCGTTGAGGCGCAAATCGGTGGTGACGATCGCGGGGAGCGACAGCTTGACCGTTTCAAGCCCGCCGTCGATTTCGCGCTTGACCACAATATGATCGCCTTCAACCGCGATGGTATTGGCGAAAGTTCCCTGCGGGCGGCCCATCAGCGCGGCGAGCATCTGCCCAGTCTGGTTCGAATCGTCCGAAATCGACTGCTTGCCCAGTAGGACCAGGCCGGGCTGTTCCTCGTCGGCGATGGCTTTAAGGATCTTGGCGACGGCGAGCGGTTCCACATCCTCATCGGTTTCGACCAGAATCGCGCGGTCGGCCCCCATGGCAAGCGCGGTCCGCAGCGTTTCGGTGGCCTTGGCCGGGCCGACCGAAACCGCGATGATTTCCTCCGCCTTGCCCGCTTCCTTGATGCGGATCGCCTCTTCCACTGCGATCTCGTCGAACGGGTTCATGCTCATCTTGACGTTGGCGAGATCGACGCCGGAGCCATCGGATTTGACCCGCGGCTTGACGTTGTAATCGATCACCCGTTTCACGGGGACGAGGATTTTCATGGTGCTGCCTTTCCTCTTCGCAGACTCGAAATCATTGCCATCACCGCCTAGATGACGTTTACGGAAACGTCAAGCTGACGGCAGGCCGCGCATCACGCCGCCATCTTCACTTCCGCCACGATCTTGCGCGCGGCATCGCCCAGATCATCGGCACTGACGATGGCGAGGCCCGAATTGTCGAGGATCGCCTTGCCCTCCGCAACATTGGTGCCTTCGAGCCGGACCACCAGCGGAACCGACAGGTTCACGTCCTTCGCAGCGGCGACAATGCCGTTGGCGATAATGTCGCATTTCATGATCCCACCGAAGATGTTGACCAGAATGCCCTTTACCGCCGGATCCTTGAGAATGATCTTGAACGCCTCGGTCACCTTCTCCTTGCTGGCGCCGCCGCCCACGTCGAGGAAGTTTGCGGGGAACGCGCCGTTCAGCTTGATGATGTCCATCGTCGCCATCGCCAGGCCTGCGCCGTTGACCATGCAGCCGATATTGCCATCGAGCTTGATATAGGCGAGGTCGTGTTCGCTCGCCTCGACTTCCGCCGGGTCTTCCTCGGTCACGTCGCGCAGCGCCTCGACATCCTTGTGGCGGTAGAGCGCGTTCGAATCGAAGCTCATCTTGGTGTCGAGCACCAGCAGGTTGCCGTCTACGGTCTCAACCAGCGGGTTGATCTCGAGCATAGCGCAGTCGAGGTCGGTGAAGGCGGTGTAGAGCTCACCGGCGAGTTTCTGCGCCTGCTTGTTCAGATCGCCCTTGAGCTTCAGCGCGAAGGCCACCGCGCGGCCATGATGCGGCATGAAGCCGGTCGCGGGATCGATGGTGATGGTGGTGATCCGATCGGGCGTGTCATGCGCCACTGCCTCGATATCCATCCCGCCTTCGGTCGAAACGATCATCGCCACGCGGCCACTGGCGCGATCGACCAGCATCGAGAGGTAATACTCGGAGGCGATATCGACCCCGTCGGTGACGTAAAGCCGGTTCACCTGCTTGCCCGCATCGCCGGTCTGCACCGTCACCAGCGTGTTGCCGAGCATCTCGCGGGCATTGGCCTCGACCTCGTCGATCGATTTCGCGAGCCGCACCCCGCCCTTGGCATCGGGGCCGAGTTCCTTGAACTTGCCCTTGCCGCGCCCGCCGGCGTGGATCTGCGCCTTCACCACATAGAGCGGGCCGGGAAGCTGCCTGGCCCCTTCGACCGCCTCTTCGACAGTGAGCGCCGCATGGCCCGCCGGAATTCCGATGCCGTACTTCGTGAGCAACTGCTTGGCCTGGTATTCATGGATGTTCATGAGTCGGGTCGGTCCTTTGCCTCTACGCCTGCTGGAAAACTCGCGCTGCGCCTAAGCATGGATTGGCGGCCTTGAAAAGTGTCCAATCACTGTGCAGGGGCGTGGGGTAATGATCGACAAGGCCCGCCTTCAGGAGATTGTCCGCGAGGCCGGACGCATCGCCCACGCCTGCTGGCCGGGCGCGGGGCATAGCGTCGAGGCATGGGAAAAGGGGCCGGGCAATCCGGTCAGCGCGGCCGATATCGCGGTCGATACCTTTCTCAAGCGCGAACTTGGCGCGCTGCTGCCGGCGGCGGGCTGGCTGTCGGAGGAAAGCGCCGATCACCCGGAACGACTGGCCAAGGGCCTGTGCTGGCTGGTCGATCCGATCGACGGGACGCGCGATTTCCTGCGTGGCCGCAGCGGTTGGTGCGTCTCGGTGGCGCTGATCAGTGCGGGCCGTCCGCTGATCGGCATGCTCGCTGCGCCTGCACGGGGAGAGGAATGGATCGCCGCCGCCGGGCAGGGGGCATGGCGCAACGGGACCGCGCTGTCAGCATCGCGGAGGCAGCACTTTGCGGGCGCGCGTGTCCCGGCCGATCACCTCCACCCGGAAGATCGGGATCTGACCACCGTCGATCAGCCCAATTCGATCGCGCTCAGGATCGCCATGGTCGCGGCAGATGAAGCAGACCTCGTGGCCACGCTACGCTGGGGCTATGAGTGGGACATCGCCGCCGCGACGCTGATCGCGCGCGAGGCGGGGGCGGAGGTGAGC
>LOEX01000056.1 GCA_001516125.1 Sphingomonadales bacterium BRH_c42 | reverse complement strand
GGCGGGCGGCTTCGTCGTCGGCCGAGGCGCAACCGGCGCACAGGCTACCAGCCGCGCGATTGAACGCGGGTTCGCGCGCGGGATTGCCCGGATGCGCACGTCCGGTTCGGTTAGCCGTGGGACAACATAAGGGGATAGAGTCATGCGCAAGACACTTTTGAGCATATTGGTCGGAATGGCACTCGTTACGCCAACCGACATTCTCTTAGCGGAACCAAAATCGCCCAAACTTGCCAAGTGCAACGGCAAGCAGCGCCGCCCGGCTAATCCCTATGGCTCGATCCTGCCGACAGTCGATCCTGCGACGGGGACATCAACGCCATCCAACCAGCAACAGAGCCAGGGACGCGAACGCGGTGGCGTCGATGTGTTCCCGGAGAAAGCGCCGACATCCTCCAGTCCCGTGAAACCAGAGGCCAAGCCTGCCACCCAAGTCCCGCCCATCAGCAGCGCAACCCCGCCAACCCCCAATCAGAGCTGCTGAGCGTCATGGCGAGCGGAGTAACTGACGGGCAAGACCTCAAAGCCTATTTTGCCGAGGCCGCAAGCTGGGATTATGACCGGCTGATCGCCGCCAATCGCTCGAAAAGGCTCGCGTGGACAATTGCAGCCATAGCCAGCGGCCTTGCCATAACCGGCGTTGCCGCTGTCGCAATGCTGACGCCGCTTAAGACTGTCGCACCTTATGTCATCATGGTAGATAAGGCGACTGGCGCGAGTGAAATTACCTCGTCGATGACGGGCGATAAACAAATCACTTATAACGAGGCCGTCGCCAAATATTTCCTCGCCGATTATGTCCGCAACCGCGAGGGTTGGATTCCACAGGCACGCCAGGAATTTTTCGACGGCGTGCTGGCGATGTCATCGCGCGACGAACAGGCACGTTGGACGGCGTTCTACAGCAAGGACAATCCTAAATCGCCGCAATCGGTATTCACCGATCTCGACACGGTGTTCGTTGCGATCAAGTCGGTGACCTTCGTTTCAAAGAACGTCGCGCAGGTGCGCTTCACCAAGACGCTCCAGCGGGGCACGTCTGCGACGGACACACCGGCCATTGCCACCATAACCTATGACACCACCGACACCCCGACGACCGAACAGCAGCGGTTCAAAAACCCGCTTGGGCTGGAAGTGCAAAGCTACCGCGCCGATCTGGAGGTGACGCAATGAATGCAAGACACCATATTGCGGCGATCGCGATGTTGTTCGCGGCCAGCCCGGCACTCGCCAGCGAAACACCGCGTCCGACCGCACAAGACAGCCGTATCCGTGAAGTAGTTTACAGCGATGTCCAGGTTTACCGCGTTGTCGGCGTCTTTCGTTCGGCCACGCAAATCGTGTTTTCGCCCGGCGAGCGCGTTGAGCATGTTGCGCTTGGCGACACCGTATCGTGGGAAGTCGCACCGGCTGAAAATTCGCTGTTCATCAAACCGCGCGAACTGGCAGGTGCGACCAATCTGATCGTCATCACCCGCTCGAATACAGGAAGCCGGACTTATACATTCGAGCTGTCGGCGAGGCGGGGAGGCATCGGCCCGCGCGCGGTCGATACCTTCTTCAAAGTGGTTTTCCGCTATCCGCTCGAAGAAGCTGCCGCTGCACAGGCGGCAGCAACGCAGGCGGCTTATACTCAGGCCATCGCGCTGCAATCGGGGGCGATCCGCTCCGCGCTCGATCTGGCCGTTCTCGAAGGCAAGCGGAACCTCCAATATAGCGTGCAGGGATCATCGGCGATCCAACCTTCCGAAATCACTGACAACGGCCAGTTTACCGCGCTGCGCTTCCCGAACCAGCGCGAACTGCCTGCCTTCTTTGCGGTCAATCCCGATGGCAGCGAGAGCATTGTGCCATTCGACGTCCGCGACGAATTTGTCGTGATCCACGGCGTGTTCGCCCAGCTCCGCTTGCGGCGCGGCAAGGAGGTGTTGTGCGTCGTCAACGAAGCGAAGGATTTCTATGGACGCGATCCCAAGACCGGCACGGCGTCCAGCATCGTGGAACGCACGTCAGGCACAGATGACGGGGAGACAAAGTGATGGCGGATACCACAACAGCCAACCCAGCCCAAGGAAGGGCGGCGGTCGATCAGACGCCCGATCCCGACGAAATCGACCGCGCTCCCGCGACCGAACGCGGGAGCAAAATGCCCTCAATGCCCGGCACAACGATGGACCCGAAAAAGATGATCGGCTTTGCCGCCGCCGCAGGGGCCATCATGTTCACGGTGCTGGCGCTTGGAACGGGCCTGACCGGCAATGCAGAGCTGCCGCCCGTAAAACCCAAGCCCGCACTCGAACCGGCGCAATATGATCCAAATACCGTCATCGCCCCGACGCTGGCCGGGGCAGCGACCGATCCGAATGCGCCGATACCTTTGGGCGGGCCAATCGTCCCTGCCATTGGTGCGCAAGCCACGGCCTCACCAATGCCGCCATCCGGCGCACCCCAGTCCCGTCAACCATCACAAGCAGAGGCACTGCGCGAAGCGGCACGCAGGTCATCGCTCATTGCCTATGGCGGCGAGCGCGGAAACGGAGCGCCAAGCCCGATTTATGGCGATGTGCGAGGTCCATTCAATGCGGCAGGCGCTGCGGCGCGGGAGCCGACCAATCTCGACACTCTCCGGCGCGCTTCGGTAATTGGGCAGACGCAGGCCCGCCCGCTTCCTGACCGCAATTTTTTGATTACGGCGGGGAGCTTCATCCCGTGCGTGTTGCAATCAGCGATGGATTCAAGCCAGCCCGGTTATGTGAGCTGCATCATCCCGCGCGATGTCTATTCGGACAATGGCCGCGTCGTGCTGATGGAAAAAGGCACGAAAATCGTCGGCGAATATCAGGGTGGCCTCAATCGCGGCCAATACCGGCTGTTCGTGCTGTGGACACGCGCCGTCACGCCGCGCGGTATCGCCATTGATGTCGGCTCGCCTGCAACCGATGCGCTGGGACGCGGCGGCATGGACGGGCGGGTGGATAATTTTTTCTGGCAGCGGTTCGGCACCGCGCTGCTGTTCAGCTTGGTCGAAGATGCGGCGACGGTCGGCTCGGAAGCGATAGGAAACAGTGCATCCAATACCACCCGCCTTCCATCCGATGCGGCTTCAACGATCTTACAGCAAAACTCGCAGATCAAACCGGTGCTGCGCAAGAATCAGGGAGAGGATGTCGGTATTACCGTCGCCCAGGATTTCGACTTTTCGACCGTTTACGGCCTCAGTCTCAAATAGTGGCCGCGCCGGGAAAAAACACGGCGGTTCTTGATAGCGTGACGGCTCCCTTGCGCAAATATCTCGATGACCCGAGCGTCACCGAACTGGTCATCAACGTACCGCAAGAAGTTGGCATCGAACGGCACGGCTGCTGGACTTGGGAAAACGAACCATCGCTCGATTTCAAGAATCTGATGGCGCTGGCTACTGCCGCCGCCGCGTTCACGAGCCAAGACATTACCCGCGAAAACCCCATCGTCTCGACCATTTTTCCGACAGGCGAACGGGTGCAGATCGTCGTGCCGCCTGTCGTTCCTGATGATACAGTGTCGATAACCGTGCGAAAACCATCGAGCGTGACAATGACACTGCCCGATTTCGAGGCTGCGGGCTTGTTTAGGGACACGCGGATCGCCGAAAAAAAGGTCAGCCCGCAAGAACTGGAATTGCTCGCGTTGCTGCGCTCCGGTCGCCATGTCGAATTCTTCGACCGCGCGGTCAAGGCACGGCTGAATATCCTGATTTCAGGGGCAACGGGATCGGGCAAGACCACGCTGTCGAAGGGCTTGATCCAGCTTATACCGTCCCAAGAACGGCTGCTGACAATCGAGGACACGCGCGAACTGGTCGTCGGTCAAAAGAATGTCGTCCACATGCTCTATGCCAAAGACGGCCAAGGCACCGCCAATGTTACAGCCAAGCATTTGCTCGAAAGCGCGCTCAGGATGCGTCCCGACCGTATCTTGCTCCAAGAACTGCGCGACGGAACGGCGTTCTTCTATCTGCGCAATGTGAACTCGGGCCATCCCGGTTCGATCACCACCATTCATGCCGATTCCGCCGAACTGGCGTTCGAGCAACTGACGTTGCTGGTCAAGGAAAGCGAAGGCGGCTCCGATCTGGCACGCGACGACATCCGCGCGCTGCTCAAAATGCTGGTCGATGTCGTGGTGCAAACCAAAAAAGAGGGCGGCGAATTTCGGGTGACGGAGATCTACTATGACCCAGAAGGCAGGCACGCCGTCTAACGGTGGCGCGGCGCAGTTGTTGATCGGTATCCCGCTGGGGACATTGCTTGCTCTTGCCATCGCAAGCATGATCGGATGGCTGATCCTTGGTCTGCCGGTTGCCGCCTATGACCCGATCAAGATGCCAGCGTTCGTTTGGTATTATCGCGGCGATCCCCAAGTGGTCCGCGCAATGGCGGGCGGATTGGCCGGCGGCGTCACGTTGCTTGCCGGACTTATCTATTTGCTGTGGGCGCGCGGTGCGCCGCTCCACGGGGCCGCCCGCTTTGCCAACGAACAAGAGATCAAGCGCCACGGCTTTCGCGCCGCCGTCGGAATCGTCCTTGGCCGCAAGCGCGGGCGGTTCCTGACCTTCGGCGGTAGCGAGCATGTTATTGTCGAAGCCCCCACGCGCTCGGGTAAAGGCACCGGCATCGTCATTCCGAACTTGTTGACGTGGCAAGGCTCGGTCGTCGTCCTCGATGTGAAGCGCGAGAATTATGACGCGAGCGCGGGATTTCGCGCGCATTACGGGCAGAAAGTGTTCCTGTTCAATCCGACCGACCGCGAGGGCCGGACGGCGCGCTACAACCCGCTTGCCTATATTGACCGCACTGACCCTGACGATGTGATCATCGAATTGCAAAAAATCGCCACGATGCTGTTCGTTGCACCCGAACACGGCGAAGCCTTTTGGGCGAACGGCGCGCGGACAGGATTTGCAGGTGTCGGTGCCTGGCTCGCCGAAACGAGCGACGAGCCGCTGACAATGGGCGCGATCTACCGCCATCTCACCGATGGCGATGCGCGCAGCCATTTCAAAAAGGAACTCGCCAATCCGAAACTAAACCTTTCGACCGGCTGCCGGACGGCGCTTTCCGACTTCGCAGGCGGCTCGGATAACAGCTTTGCCGACATCAAGAAGACGATCACTAACGTGCTGGGCCTTTGGCTCAATCCGTTGGTCGATGCGGCGACGGCAACGAGCGACTTTGATCTTCGCCAGCTTCGCTCCCGTCCGATGTCGATCTACCTCGGCGTGTCACCCGATGAACTCGACCGGATTGCGCCGCTCTACAATCTGCTGTTCCAGCAACTCATCGACCTCAATGTGCGCGGGTTGCCAGATGAAAACTCGGCGGTGCCGGTCCTGGTCATTCTTGATGAATTTGCCCGGCTCGGGCGGGCATCGGTTATCGCCAGCGCCTTTTCCTATGTTGCGGGCTACGGGATCAGGCTTATGCCGGTCATCCAGTCACGCTCACAGTTGCGCGGCGTTTATGGCGAGCATGTCGCCGATGAAATTGTTGCCAATTGCGGGGTCGAAGTTGCGTTCACGCCCAAGGAACTGCGCGTGGCCAACGACCTGTCGGAGCGTATCGGCTATGTCGGACAGGAAAGTGTCACGAAATCGCTGACGATCAACGGGCTGCTCGCCAACCGCTCAAAATCCATATCAGAGCAACGCCGCGCGTTGATGCTGCCGCAGGAGCTTATGCAGCTTCCACCCGACAAATTGATCCTGCTGCGCGGTGGCATCCCGCCGATCGTAGGACGCAAGATCGCTTATTTCAGCAATCGTTTCTTCAAGGCCCGCGCGTTTCCGCCACCTCCCGTACAGGCAATCCCAAAACGGTCCATTTATGCCGGTCCAGCGCCAGCATTCCGCGACATGACAGACGACGAGGCCGCTGGAAATTTCACTCGGCCTATGAATCAAGAGGATATTCTCACCGCGGATTGCCCAAGTCAGATGGCCGATCTGGTGACCATAAACCACAACGGCGAAGTGACCGGAATACTCGACGAAGGAGACGAATATGCCTGAAGAACAAGAAGGCAGTGGCCGTTCGGGAAGAAGCCGCGATGCAAAACCTAAGCCGGTCACGCCAAAGCCGACACCAGCCAAGCCAAAGCGCAAAGCCGAGACACCAACGCTCACCGATGATCTCACCGGCAAATTCCTCCGCGTCGGCAACAAGCTCTACCGGACCTCGGACGATACAAAGCCGATTGTCCGGCTCGAACCCGACCGGCTCAAGACCAGCAACATCGACGCGCTTCCCGACATATTGCGGATCGCCAAGGCCAATGGTTGGACGTCGGTGAGGGTCAATGGCGGCGATACATTCAAAAAAGCAGCCTTTCTCGCTGCTGCCGCACAAGGGCTGACGGTCGAGAATTACACGCCGTCAAAAGTCGCTCAAGCCGAGGCTGACCGCTTGCAATCGCGGCTCGCCGAACGCGAGAAACGCCGCGAAGCCAAAAACGCTACGAGCAAATCACGCCAACCGCCTGACGCAGCAATAACGCTCAAAGCTCTATCGGAACGGTTCCTCAATCAGACCCATGACCAAAACGCCCGCGATCCCGATCTGCGCCGCGCCCAAAGTCTTGTCGCCCAAACTATCTCGATCACACGCGCGAAATATCCCGATGATCCGCTCAAGGCGTCAAAAGAAGTCGAGGCCAGACGCCAAGAGGTCGCGCTGCGTATTGCCGGTGGTGACAAGATTGCGGCCATCCAATTGCGTAACCAGCAGGCGCAGCGCGTCCGCGAAATCACCCAGGATCAGGCGTTGGGCCGTGAGGGGCGGAACCGTTAAGGCTGCTGTAGCGATCTGAACCCCGGCTGCGGGTGCTGTGGTTAGTGACCGGTATCGCACATCGCATGGTTGCCCAACGCCTCGATCACGCGACAATCCGCCGCAACCCCGCCCCGGCAGCGTCCGACAATGCGTGCAAGTTCGTCGCGCAAGGCTTCGAGTTGCGCGATCTTCGCTTCCACCTGCACAAGATGGCTCGTTGCAATGCGGTCGGCCTCCATGCAGTCGCGGTCGGGATGATCCGACAGGTCGAGCAGGGAGCGGACCTCCTGGATGGTGAAACCCAGCTCGCGGGAATGCCGGACAAAGGCGAGCCGCGCGCGGTGTGGCTCGCCGTAGCTGCGATAGTTTGCGGCGGTTCGATCCGGCGCGGGCAACAGCCCGATCCGCTCATAATAGCGGACGGTTTCGATGTTGGTGCCGGTCGCTTTCGATAGCTCGCCGATTTTCATGTCTTGACCCTGTAGTTGCTACAGGGTGCATATAGGAGAACGACTCGAAGAAACCAAGGAGTTCGGCATATGGCCGACGAATGCTGTGCAAGTGCCTGCGGTAGCGAAACTACCCTCAACGACGCCCGTTGGCGGCGCGTCTTGTGGATCGCGCTTGGCCTTAACGCAGCGATGTTCATCGTCGAAGGCGTAGCGGGCTATTTCGCAGGCTCACGCGCCCTGCAAGCCGACGCGCTCGACTTTCTGGGTGATGCCGCGAACTATGCAATCAGTCTAAGCGTTGCAGGAATGGCACTGGCATGGCGGGCAAAGACCGCGATGGTCAAAGGCATCACCATTTTGTCATTCGGCCTCGGGGTGCTGGTGTGGGCGATCTGGGGCCTGTTTCACGGGAGCAATCCCGCGCCCTATGCGATGAGCGCAATCGGCACGCTGGCACTGGTTGTCAATTTCGGCGTCGCGCTGATGCTCTACCGATACCGCACCGGGGACGCGAATATGCGCTCGGTTTGGATTTGTTCGCGTAACGACGCAATCAACAATTGCTTAGTGATCCTCGCGGGTTTTGCAGTGCTGTGGACGGGCAGCGGCCTTCCAGACCTGATCGTAGCGCTTGTCATGGCAAGCCTCGGTATTAGCGGAGGCTGGCAGATTATCCGTCAGGCGCGGACGGAACTGGCGAATGACAACAAGGTTTTGGAGGCAGCGACGTGAAAGTCGCTTTATCCACCAATATTGACCTGCCACCCGATGAAGTATGGCGGCGCGTGCAGACACCCGAGCTGCTCATGCACATTGCCGCACCGCTCGTGCGCTTTAACATGGTTAATCCTGCCCATGCCTCGAATTTTGGAGAGCAAGAGCGGTTCTTGGTTGACCTGACGCTTTTTGGCCTTCTGCCTTTCGGAAAGCAGTGGATCGTGCCGACAGTGCATATGGATGATGCCGCAATATGGCCTAAGAAGTTACGCGATAACGGCTACAGCGCACTGATAACGACGTGGGATCATTGGATCACCGTTGAGCCCGATGGCGAACGCGGAACGCGATACCGCGACGAAGTGGAAGTTAAAGCCGGACTGCTGACACCCTTCGTCTGGCTCTTTTCGCAAGTTTTCTATCGCCATCGCCAGCGCCGCTGGCGTGCCTTGGCCGAGCGCATTTCGGGATGTTCAAAGCGATGACCGTAACCTTGGAAATTGCCTACGCCAACGAGATCGCGGCCTATCGTGATGCGCGCACCGCGAACGAGAAGCAACGCGCTTGGCACCATCTCGAACGAGCGCATATCCTCGGGCAGTTACGGTTTGGCCTGCATATCCGTTCTCATCTCCAAATGCTCGGTTTTGCCGTTGCGCTGAGGGACGGGCAGGAAATATTCGGCCAACTCGGACGGCTCGCACTTGCGCCGCTGGGCAATCTCACTGGACGGCTTCCCATCGGCAATACGGGTCGCGCGCATGTCAGCGCGTTCATGCCAATGGAAATTCCCGAAGAATTGCAACGGCAAATAAAAGATGCAGGAGCGGAAAATTGATTGTTCGTTCTTGTGCGTCGTGTTAGCCGCGCGATAATGGCTAAAGCCCTGATCGCCTTTTTGATGATTTCTATGCTGCTGTTCGGCAGCGTCGGCGTTCCTGCGCTCGCTGACGCCGGAAACGCCGGTCATGCTGTCGAGATTGTCGATCTCGACTGTCACGCCGAAGAAAAAAGCGATGCTGGTCAAGATGAGAACTCACCAAAGGCCCCTGCGGGCCATGTTGATCATCACCACTGTTCGGTCGCGGTTCCTCAATCTGTGAGCGGCGTTGCTGCGACCAATATCTACACTTGCAGCCAGTTTGCCTTGCTGGCCATTCGCGGAATGATTTCGCATCAGGCTGCGCCCCCGATCCAGCCTCCTTCTGCCTGACATCCGCCGCGCGCGGGGCTTTGCCCCCGCGTGTCCGCAATGTTGGTCAGGAGTTTATTCATGTCATTACGAATCCGTCGCCTGCTGCTGGCAGGGACGCTGCTATTTTCATCCGGTCCGCTCTGGGCCGAACCGGTCACGCTCCCCGATGCCTTGCGGCAAGGGCTGGAATCCTCGCCGCGCGTCAGTCAGGCAAAGGCAAAAGCCGACGCCGCCGAGGCGCGCGCACGGCAGGCTGGGGTCTCGCCGAATCCCGAACTCAGTCTTGAGGTAGAGAATTTCGCCGGTAGCGGTGCGTTTCAGGGGCTACGCAGCACCGAGACGACGCTTGCCCTCAGCCAGCGGATAGAGCTTGGCGGCAAACGCAGCGCCCGTGTTGAAGTCGCGCGCGCCGAACGTGATTTTGCCTTTCTGTCCTACAAGTCGGCGCTAGCCGATCTCGAACGCGATATCCGTTTTGCCCATGCCAATCTGCGGTCCGCCGAAGATCGCGCAGTGCTGGCGCGAGACAATGTCACTGCATCGGACGAGCTGCTGCGCACAGCGAAGGTGTTGGTCGAAGTGGGCCGTGATCCGCCGCTCCGCGAATTGCGCGCACAGGCACAATTGGCGGAGGCGAAAGCCGAACAGGCGCGCACCTTTGGCGAGCTTCTCGTGGCACGGCAGCTTCTGGCAACGCTGATTGGAAGCGCGGATGGCGAACCGACGGCAACCATTATGAGCGAAGATGCGCCGCCGACTTTGCCGCCCGATACGGAAACGCTCGACGTCCAATTGGCCTTTGCAGAACGCGGCGCAGCACTGGCCCGTGTGCGGCTCGCCCGCGCCGATGCGGTGCCTGACATTACCGGAAGTGCCGGAGTTCGGCGCTTTGGCGAAGGCCGCGAAACCGCGTTCGTCGCTGGCATCTCGATCCCGCTTCCCGTGCGTGATCGCAATCGCGGCAATATCGACGCAGCGCAGTCGGACAGTCTGGCGGCAGAATCGGGATTGGCGCTCGCTCGCCTCGATGCAAACCGAGCGCGCTATGAAGCGCGGATGCTGCTCGGGGCGGCCGAAATGCGGTATGAGGCGCTCGCCGGTCCGGGCATCGCCCAGGCCGAAGAAGCGCTGCGGCTCGCCCGGCTTGGCTACAATGCGGGCAAGTTTTCGCTGCTCGAACTGCTCGATGCGCAAAGCACTCTGACCCAAGCCAAACTCAACCTCATCGAAGCGCGGCTTGATCGCGCGCGGGCGCTTGCAGCGCTGATCCGCGCCAACGCGCAATAAGGAACAACTTCATGGAAACCGAAACCAATCGCAACAAACTCATCGCAGGCGCGGCCATCGCAGCCCTCGTCCTTGGCGGCGGCGGCGTGATGCTTGGACGCACATTATTCGCGCCCTCAACCACTGCTGTTGCCGAAGCCGAACATGCCGAAGAAAAAGAGGAAGAAGGTCATGTCGAAGGCCAAATCCTGATGGATGAATCCCGCGCCAAGGCTGCTGGCATTGTGACCGAAGCCTTGCAAGCGGGGGGCTTGGGCGCCGAAATATTGGCACAGGGCGTCGTTGCCTCCACACCCGATGGTGAGGCGGTTTTGACGGCCCGTGCCGATGGGGCCGTTGTTCGCATTAACCGCCAATTGGGCGATTTCATCCGTGCCGGTGAAGCAATCGCCGTTATGGAAAGCCGAGATGCCGCCTCGATTGCGTCAGAACGCAGTTCGGCATCGGCCAATCTGGCGCTGGCGCGTTCGACCTATGCGCGCGAGAAGAAACTTTTCGATGCCAAGGTCACAGCACGTCAGGATTTGGAAGGTGCAGCCGCTGCATTAGCGCAAGCCGAAGCCGAAGCCCGGCGCTCACAATCGGCGGCGTCGGCAGCAAAAGTCTCCGGTGATGGAAGCACATTGGGCGTGGTCAGTCTGATTTCGGGCCGCGTGACAAAGGCCGATGCGAAACTCGGTTCCTATGTGCTGGCTGGGACCGAACTTTTCCGCGTGTCTGATCCCAATCGCATTCAGATTAACGCATCGGTGCTGGCCGCCGATGCCCGCCGCGTAAAACCCGGTGACACTGCTGTTATTGAATTGCTCGGCGGCGAAACCGTCACCGCAACAGTTCGGTCGGCAACGCCAAGTCTCGATCCCGACAGCAAGACCGCAACCATCGTGCTGACGCCGCAAGGCATCGGCGGGCTGACACCGGGCCAAGGCCTGCGCGTGCGCATCACGCCGCGCGGGGGTGGTGATACCGCGCTGATTGCACTGCCCGATGAGGCGGTGCAAACCGTAGAAGGCAAAGAGGTTGTGTTCGTCAAAACCGCCAAAGGCTTCCAATCGGTTACAGTAGTCACGGGCAAGCGTAGCGGTGGTCGCATCGAGATTGTCGACGGCATTAAACCCGGCACCGTGGTCGTTACCAAGGGCGCGTTCCTGCTCAAAGCCGAACTCGGCAAGGGCGAGGCGGAGCATTGATATGATCGACAAACTCCTAGATGCGTCAATCCGCTTCCGCTGGGCGGTGGTTCTGCTGACGCTCATCATATCGGCTTATGGCCTATCGGAGCTTTTGAAGCTGCCGATCGACGCCGTTCCCGACATCACAAACAAACAGGTGCAGATTAACACGGTCGAGCCCAATTTGGGGCCGCTCGACATCGAACGGCTTGTGACCTTTCCGGTCGAAACTGCGATGGCCGGTATTCCGGGGCTGGAAAGTTCGCGCTCGATCTCGCGCAATGGGTTCAGCCAGGTCACGGTGATTTTCGAGGATCATACCGACCTCTATTTCGCACGCCAGCAGGTCGCCGAACGGCTCAATCAGGCCAAAGGCACCTTACCCGCAGGGGCCGAACCGCAAATGGGGCCGGTATCGACCGGCCTCGGTGAAGTCCTGATGTACACCGTCGATTACGCGAAGGCCGGAACCAAGGAAAATCCGAAGGTTGCAGGCAAGCCGGGCTTCCAACCTGACGGCACCTACATGACGCCGACCGGCGAAATCCTGACCGATGATGTTGCCAAACTCGGCTATCTCCGCACGGTGCAGGACTGGGTCATCCGCCCGCAACTGCGCTCGGTATCGGGCGTTGCAGGCATCGATTCCATTGGTGGTTATGAAAAGCAGTTCGTCGTCCAGCCCGATGCGACGAAGCTCGCGAGCTACGGCATATCGTTTTCCGAACTGGCCGAAGCGTTGGAACGCGCCAACATCTCGGTCGGTGCCAACTTCGTCGAACGCGGCGGGGAAGCCTTTCTCGTCCGCGCAGATGGACGTATCCGCACTCTGGACGAGATCAGCCGGGCAACCGTTGCCAGCCGCGGCGGGGTTGCCGTGGCGGTGCGCGATGTTGCGACCGTCCAGATCGGAGGTGAACTTCGCACCGGTTCGGCATCCGAAAACGGGCGCGAGATTGTGATCGGCACGGTCTTGATGCTTGCCGACGGCAACAGCCGGATCGTGGCGTCCGAGGCCGCCGACCGGCTCGCAGAATTGACGAAATCAATGCCGCCGGGTATTGTTGTCAAGCCGGTGCTAGACCGTTCGGAACTGGTCGATGCCACCATCGGCACGGTTGAGAAAAACCTGGCCGAAGGCGCTTTGCTGGTGGCTGCGGTGTTGTTCTGGCTCCTCGGCAATATCCGCGCCGCGATCATTGCCACTCTCGTGATCCCCATTTCGTTTCTCGTCATGGGGACGGGCATGAATATCACCGGCACATCGGGTAATCTGATGAGCCTTGGTGCGCTCGATTTCGGGCTGATCGTCGATGGCTCGATCATCATCATCGAAAATTGTCTTAGGCGATTGTCTGAGCGTCAGCATCACGAAGGCAGGATGCTCACGCTGAACGAGCGATTGCACGAGGTATTCGATGCATCCCGCGAAATGGTAAAGCCGACCATTTACGGGCAGGCGATCATCTTCCTCGTGTTCGTGCCGCTGCTCACCTTTACCGGCGTCGAGGGCAAGACCTTCTCGCCAATGGCGATCACCGTCATGCTGGCGCTTGGGGGCGCGTTCATCGCATCGCTGACCTTCGTGCCTGCGATGGTTGCTTTGCTCATTCGCGGTGAAGTTGCCGAGAAGGAAGTTAAGGCGATTGCATGGGTCAAGCGCCGCTACGAACCCGTGCTGCAACGTGTCATCGCCCGGCCCTGGCCGTGGATCGGTGCGGGCGGCGGCACCTTCATGGCGGCTGTTCTGGTGTTCGGTATGCAGGGCAGTGAGTTCATTCCGGTATTGGGGGAAGGCAACCTTGCTATGCAGGCGCTACGCATTCCGTCGACATCGCTCAACACGTCCCAAGCCATGCAGCTAAAGGTCGAAAAGGCCGTCGCCTCGCTACCGGAAGTGAAGCTGATCTACTCGAAGACCGGCACCGCAGAGGTTGCCAGCGATCCGATGCCGCCGAACGCATCGGACACCTTCATCATCCTGAAACCGCGGGATGAATGGCCCGATGGGGTCAACACCCAGCAAGATGTCATCGAACGGGTCGAAACGAAGCTGAAACCGCTTGTCGGCAACGCCTTCGAGATCAGCCAACCGATCCAGCTTCGGTTCAACGAGCTGATTGCAGGTGTGCGTGGCGACATCGCGATCAAGCTGTATGGCGACAATCTCGATGAAATGAGTCAGGCGGCAAACCAAGTTGCGGCTGTGCTGAACACCGTTCCGGGGGCCGCCGACGTCAAAGTCGAACAGACCGCCGGTTTTCCGGTTCTCGATGTGCAGTTCGACCGCGATGCCATTGGACGCTACGGGCTGACATTGCAGGATGTCAGCGACACCGTCGCGGCGGCGCTCGGCGGACGAGAGGCTGGTATCGTGTTCGAGGGCGACCGGCGATATGACATCGTGGTCCGGCTCGACCGGGCAACCCGCGACGATCTTGATGCGGTAGGCGCACTCCCCGTGCTCCTGCCCGGCGACGGCGGTGCAAGGGCATCTGTTCCCTTAAGCGAGCTGGCCAAGTTCGGCTTTTCCGAAGGTCTGAATCAGGTCAGCCGCGAAAACGGCAAGCGCCGCGTTGTGGTGCAAGCCAATGTGCGCGGCAACGATCTGGGATCATTCGTCGCCGAAGCACAGGAAAAGGTGAACACTCAAGTGAAGCTCCCAACCGGCAGCTTCATTGAGTGGGGCGGTCAGTTCGAGAATCTGCAAGCCGCGTCCGCGCGCCTGTCGATAGTCATCCCGATTATATTCGCGGCGATCTTCGGCATCCTGTTCATGGCTCTTGGCGGCGTTCGTCAGGCGATAGCGGTCTACTCGGCGATACCATTGGCGCTGGCAGGCGGTGTGTTCTCGCTTTTGTTCACCGGGCTGCCATTCTCGGTATCGGCGGCGGTCGGCTTCATCGTGCTTTCGGGTGTGACGGTGTTGAACGGGCTGGTGGTGATGACGAGCATCAACAGTCGCATCGACGCAGGCAAGCCGATCGACGCGGCGATTAGCGAAGGCACTATGGAACGTGTTCGCGCTGTTCTGATGACCGGAATCGTCCCGGCCATCGGGTTTGTGCCGATGGCCTTGGCGACCGGAACAGGTGCGGAGGTGCAAAAGCCATTGGCGATTGTGGTCATCGGCGGGTTGATAACATCGACCTTGCTGACGCTCTTTGTGCTGCCGGCAATCAGCCATTTGTTGCTGCGCGGTCGTCACAGGCAGCATGTGAAGGGCGACTATGACGATGTGGGGCCGCTAGGCGGCGGGCTTTTGGCGAAATGAGAGGATAGTAAAATGTCAGCAAACCATAACCATGCGGACGAAGGTGGTAACCACGCCGGACACGACCACACCGCCGGGGCGAACTCCAAGAGCCTGACCATCGCGCTCGGTCTGACCGGTAGCTTCCTGATCGCCGAACTGGTCGGGGCATATTGGTTCAACAGCCTCGCTCTACTCTCCGATGCGGCGCATATGTTCACAGACGCGGCGGCGCTAGCCATCGCTCTGGCCGCAATAAAGATCGGGCAGCGGGCCGCCGACAAGCAGCGCACCTATGGCTATCGCCGTTTTGAAATCCTCGCCGCCGCATTCAACGCCGTCCTGCTGTTCGTGGTCGCTGGCTATGTCCTCTACGAAGGCGTGCTGCGCTTCTTCAATCCTGAGGCTGTGGGTTCGGTCGGGATGCTGATTGTCGCGTCCATCGGCCTACTGGTGAACCTTATCGCAATGCGCGTGCTGGTGGGCGGCAAGGACGCCAGCCTCAATGTCAAAGGTGCATATCTCGAAGTCTGGGCCGATATGCTCGGCTCGCTTGGCGTGATCGTGGCGGCAGTCGCCATCTACCTTACCAATTGGAGTTGGATCGACCCGATAGTTGCTATCGGGATCGGCCTGTGGGTGTTGCCGCGCACATGGATATTGCTGCGCGATACCACGCACATCCTGCTGCAAGGCGTCCCACGCGGGATGGATCTCGATGCCATCCGCGCCGCCATTGGTGCCGTGCCAGGCGTGGCGGGCGTTCACGATCTCCATGTTTGGTCGGTAGCCGGGGATGATGCCAGCCTTACCGCGCATATCGCCATTGCATCCGGGCAGGATCAAACGGCGGTTCGCAAGGCAGTGGCCGGACTGCTTGAAGCACAATTCAAGATACATCACTCAACGCTACAAACTGAAACCGAATCCTGCGGCGATGAAGAGGCGCTGCACGCATAAAAAGAAAATCTGAAATGAAACGAAAGTTCAAACCGGCGTTGCTGGCACTCGCCGCGACACTTGGGCTACCGCTTTCGCCCGCGATCGACCGGCTGTGCGGGAGGCGCGGGCTGTTCGGATTTCTGCTTTGCCGCCGCGATAGTCTTCGCGTAGCGCGCGGCGAATATCTCCGGGGTGGCGTTCATATCAGGATGCTTGGCAAGAAATGCCCGAACGTCGGCGGCAAGCGCCTTGTCGTCGGACTGCCTGGTCGCATCCAGCGCCGTCACCGCTTTGCCGTAAGCCTCACGTATCTCCTGCCAGCGGGTCTTGCCCTTGCCGATGAACGCCGGAAGCTCCGACTTGCCAAGTGCGATGTTGAGTGCCTGTTCGTTGGTGCGGCGGTCTGAGTCGGTCATTATCCGGCTTGTCCCGCCTGCCAAGCGCGCCCGCAATTTGACCAACGCCATGCTCGACCCGGCAATCCCTTGTCCTCGCGTCCGTCTCGGCGTTGCTTCGGCTGCGACGCCCCGCGCGCGCAGTTCACGGGCAAAGCGTTCCCGGAAACGATTGAGCTGAACCGGACGCGGATTGAACCGTTTGCGATCCAGCCCCTCGGCCTGCACTGTCAGATGAACATGGGGGCGCGGCGTATCGATATGCAGCGCCAGAACGTAATCGTGATTGTCGCTCAGTTCGGCATGCGCCAGCGCACGGACAGCGCCCAGCACTTTGTCGGGGTCGGTGCCTTCGGGCATCGAGAAGATCAGGGACACCGACGACACCGTAGGCCGCGACCGCCATTGGAGTGTATCGCTCCACTCTGCCGCGCGCTCGGCAACGTCTTCCTTGGTTGTCAGGATTTCACCGTCGCGGGTTTCGATGTCCACGTCACCCTTGCGCCCGATATAATCAAGATGGGCTTTGACATGGACACCGCCTCGTTGCCGACCCGTGACCTTGACCACCACCTCGGGTGCCTTGCGAACAATCCGTGCCAGTTTGGCCCGCGCTGTCGGGCCGGTGGCAACGCCGTAACTGGCATAGAGCGGGACGCGCGGCGTGCTGGTCGGGTCATGGATATAGCGCACCCGAAACGCCGGACGGGTTGCTTCCCACAAGGCCGATTCCAGGCTCACCAATCTCGCGTCATCAATCAGGCACAGCCCAGTAGCTTGCATCGCCGCGCATGGCATCGCCAACGGCTGTCACCTGCTCGGAAATTTCCATCCGCATATCGGCGATCCGCCGTAGCTCGGGTTCGATCTGCTTGTCACCGGTTTCGAGCATGGACGCATTGGCGGCCTTCATCGCCTGATTGAGATTACGGCCGATACGCAGCAACTGCATTCGGATCGGCGCAAGCTCGGCCAGCAGCCCGTCATCGACCCGCGATTTCAGCGCAAGGTGGCGGCGCACCAATGCCTTGATCCAACCAGAGCGATCGGTCGAACGCTGCGCCGCCCGAACCCCGATCACGGCAATCTCGACATCGGTAAATCGCAGCGAAACACGATTGCGCGCGACTCCATCGGGACGGTCAATGAAGGGACGATCTGCGATCTCCCACACCGTCTGTTCGATCATCTGCCGCAACACTGCACTTCGTCCGCCACGACCGACCGCGAAGCTGTCGAACGCCGCGAGCGCATCGGCGTCAAGCCGAATGGTTAGCGTCGCGCTGTTTGCCAGTGTATTTGTCGCCATCAATCATGCCCGTGTGAAACAGGGGCAATGTAAGACAACACGCGCCGCTAGGCATATCCTGCATTAAAGACAAATCAGACAAACCCCCTAAGACAAGCGCACCCAAAGCGGCTTTCTACTTCTGACAATAAGGAGCTTTGGGTGCGCTTGGGGGTTTGAGTTTTTAGGCTGGATGGGAAGCCATGCTTCCCATGCGGGCCGAAGATCGCCGCACGATTTCATGCTGACGGCTTGCGGTCGCGCTCGCCCATTCGGCGATCTCGCCAAGTGTGCGACCGCAGCCTGTGCAGATGCTCGCGCTGGTATCCAGCTTGCAAATCTCTTTGCATGGGGATGGTGGGCGCGTCATCGAGGTGAGGAACTTAAAGCGAAGGTTCGGCTACTGGCTGGGCAAATAGGAGGCTGCCAACTTTCGCCGCAAGCAGCGCCCCAAGCAATTGCGCGACGATGAACATCGGCGCGTCGGCGGGTGCGATCCCAGAAAAGCTATTAGTCATGCTCCGCGCGATGGTGATGGCTGGATTGGCGAAACTGGTCGATGAGGTGAACCAATAGGCAGCGGCGATGTAGAGCGCGACACTGGCCGGAATCCATTCGGGCCGGTGCCGCACCGTGCCGATGATGGTAACGATAAGGCCAAAGGTAGCGATGGCCTCTCCAGTCCATTGCCCGATGCCAGTTCGCGCCTTCACTGCCATTTGCAGGACGGGCAGATCGAACATGACGTGTGCGGCCCATGCGCCAAGAATGCCGAAACCGATCTGAACAAGCGTGTAAGGCAGCATGTCCAGCCACGCCAATTCGCGCCGTAGCGCCATGACAAGGCTGACCGCCGGATTGAAGTGCGCGCCCGATATTGGTCCCAGCATGGTAATCAGGACGAACAGCATGGCTGCGGTCGCCATCGTGTTGCCTTGCAAGGCGACTGCGACATTCCCGCCCGCAAGTTTCTCCGCCATGATGCCCGAACCGATAACGGTTGCGAACAGCATCGCTGAACCAAGAGCTTCAGCAAGCAGGCGACGCGAGAGCGGAACCGTCACTGGCTGCTCGCTGCTATCGCTGCAAGATGCGCGGCCCCAGCAGGTGCGCGGCCTTCCGACTTGCGTTCGGAATAACGGTCGGTCAGATAATCACTCCGATCGCGCGTCAGCAGCGTGAACTTGACCAGCTCTTCCATGACATCAACCACGCGGTCGTATAGCGGCCCCGGTTTCATCCGTCCGTCCTCGTCAAACTCGGTATAGGCTTTGGGGACGCTCGATTGGTTGGGGACGGTAATCATCCGCATCCAGCGCCCGAGCAAACGCAGCGTGTTGACCGCGTTGAACGATTGGCTCCCGCCAGAGACCTGCATCACGGCAAGGGTGCGACCTTGCGTCGGGCGCACACCGCCTTCTTCGAGGGGGAGCCAGTCGATCTGGGTCTTGATGATCCCTGTGATCGCACCGTGGCGTTCGGGCGAACACCAGACCTGGCCCTCCGACCAGAGCGACAAGGCGCGCAATTCGGCGACCTTGGGATGATCGCTCGCCACGCTATCAGGCAGCGGCAATCCGGCGGGGTCGTAAATCCGCGTCTCGCAGCCCATCGCACGCAAAAGCCGTTCGGCTTCGAGCGTAAGGAGCTTGCTGTAGGATCGCTCGCGGAGCGACCCGTAGAGCAGCAATATACGTGGCGGGTGCGATGCGACCTGCGTGATGCCGAGGGCAGATACTGTCGGGGTGTCGAAAAACGGGCCGTCAACATTGGGCAGGTCGTTCATGCGTGAATGACCTCACCGTCTTCTTTGGTGAAATCGCTGCCCAATCCCACAGGCAAAATCTCCAGCACCAATTCTGACGGGCGGCACAGACGCACGCCAAGCGGCGTTTCGACGAGTGGCCGATTGATTAGGATCGGGTGGGCCATCATCGCGTCAATCAGTGATTCATCACTCAGAGCGGTATCGCCAAGGCCGAGTTCCTGAAACGGCGTCCCTTTCTCGCGCAACAGCGCACGCGGCGAAATACCGGCAGCCGCGATCAACTCCGTCAGTTTCGCTCGTTCTGGTGGCGTTTTCAAATACTCGACTACGCAGGGTTCAGTGCCGGTAGCGCGTATCAGCGCCAAAGTGTTGCGAGACGTTTCGCAAGCTGGATTATGATAGATGATAATATCGCTGGTCATGCTGGGGTCTCGTCCCGGATCGTGGTGCCTTCGGATTGGCCGATTTCCTTAATTTTGCGCCTCATCGCGAGTTCGTCGAGGCTGGCGTGCGGCAGTGCTAGAAACAGGGAAATCCTGTTCTGCATATAGCGAAGCGCCTGTATGAAAGCCTCGCGCTGTCCATCGCCTTCGACAGCGGCAGGGTCTTCAATCCCCCAATGGCCAGTCATTGGATGGCCCAACCAGACGGGGCAGCTCTCGCCGGCGGCATTGTCGCAAACGGTGAAGATGAAATCGAACCCCGGCGCATCGGGGCCGGTAAATTCGTCCCAGCTCTTGGAGCGCATACCTTCGGTGTCGAAACCCAAGCCATTTAGGACAGACAGCGCCATCGGATGAACCTGTCCCTTTGGCTGACTACCGGCACTCCACGCTTTGAATCGACCTTCTCCGAGCTTGTTCATCAGCGCCTCGCCCAAGATCGAGCGCGCCGAATTGCCGGTGCAAAGAAACAGCACATTGTAGGGACGGGTCATCGTTTTTCCTTCGTTTTTGTGTTTCACGCTCTCTGACGTGAGATGGATGTTTCGTGCACCGGTTCGCACGTCATGTCGGGCAGACAGGCAGCGCCGCCGCAGCAATTTTCCGTGAGGTAGCCAACAAGGCCGTTCATCGCAGCATAGTCAGCCGAATAGATGAGCGACCGGCTCTGCCGCGTTTGGCGGATCAGACCGGCGCGGGTCAGGTGGGCCAAGTGAAACGACAGCGAAGAATTAGGAATGTCGAGTGCGTCCGCGATTGCGCCCGCTGCCATCCCGTCTGCGCCTGCCTGAACGAGCAAACGGAACAGTGCGAGCCGGTTTTCATGCGCCAACGCACCCAATGCGAGGATCGTTCTGTCAGCGTCAAATCTGTCGGTCATGGCAAAGACTCATTATTTCGATCATTGTCGAAATAATGAGTGCGGCGATGCTGTCAATGATATTTCCAGTATTGTCGAACTACCATGCAATGACGGCCACTGCTCCCTTTCACACCAAAGCCCCGCCCGGCAGTGCCGGGCGGGGCATGGATGCGGTCGTCAGTTGCCGTTCGAGGTGCGGGCGCGTGACCAGATCAGGTTGAAGGTCTTGGCGTCGTCGTCGGCGAACAGGCTGGCGAAGATCGGTGCGTTGAAGCTGGGATCGTCGAGCTTGATCGAGAGATAGTCGCGGCCTTCCTTGCTGGTCTTGGTCCAGGCTGCCCCGATTTCGGCTTTCGCCACGAACACCCGGTGCGAGGGGGCGTTTTCCTTTTCGCTCGCTTCCTCGGCGACGATGGTGACGTTCTTCTTCTGCAAGCTCATCGTGACGATTTCGCCGGTGTAGTTGGTGTCGCCGGACTTTTTGAATGTGCCGATATTTGCCATGATTCAGTTCCTTGTGTTGGTCGAACCCCGCGCTCATTCGCGGCCTCGATGGCTGGTTTCAGGCAGGGGCTTGCCCTGCTGCACCCGCAGGGCCGCAACGCAGTGGAGGACGGTGCAGACCGGAGTTTCTTGGTTCCGCGAGGAATGGGCGCCGTCGGGGTCCCCATCGCGCAGCGATGGGGTGGCAAGGCCAGGGGAAGAAACTTCGGGCCAACCGTTGCAGCAAGGGGCAAGAGGCGCAGCCGTCCGCTGCCAACCAAAGCCATTGACGAGGCCGTGCGTGAGCGCGGTTCTGGCAATCGGACGCAAGGATATTTGGCAAATGTGGATGTGCGCGTTCAATGTCGCGGCGATTGACGCAATCCGCCAAACTGCCAGCATGGGCTTGCCGAACCTGAACGCACAGTCTGCCAGCGAGCGACGAAGATGCTCCGTCGCAGCGAAGATCGTGGCTGATGCCAATCGGAAAGCTAGCCTGCCACCACACCGTAGGCCGCGAACCATCCGGCCAGACTGACAACCGGCCATGCGCCGATCTGCCAGACTGTTCGCTGGCGGCGACGGGTATCACCTCATCTGCTCTGGTTGCTGCCTAACCGGACTGCGGCTGATAATGCAGCCAACCCCGACCGGCATTGCCGGTCGGGGCTTTGTGGCGTTCGGAATGAAATCAAGCGCGGGCGGCTCAAAGCCGCCCGCTCACTCGTCACGCGGCAAGCCGCTGCTCTTCCATGTCCTCAATCGCTTCGGCTTCGTCGGCATCTCCGCCCTCGACCGCCTCCGCCGCAACGGCGGCGGGGTCGGGGTCAAGCGGGACTTCCGGTTCCGCCAGCCACGCCGCACGGCTAGCGGCGGCAACCGTCGCCACGCCACCGCGCTGCGTGTAAGCCGATGGCGGGAACGCCATCCAGCGCGGCACCCATTGCTCGACCTTGATACGGTCATTGCTGCCGGTCAGATAGTCATTGATGACAGACTTGATCGTCTTGCCTTTCTCGGCGGCATGGGCCTGCGCCACGGTATCGCCACCAACCTCGCGCAACACTTCGGTCAACACCTCGCGGTCGCGGACAAGGCCATAAAAGGCATCATCGGCCACCCAATAGTCGGCCATCTTGACGCCAAGGTGAAGGCCGATGGTTTCGATAAGGCCGGTTCCGCTGGCCAGCGTCTCGGCCGTAACGACGCCCAGAACCTCCATGACAACCGCGTCTGGCAATTCCAGCAAGCGCAGGAACAGCCCGCTTGACCCATTCTTCGGTTCATGGCCCAAGGTCACACTCGGCTCGTCGGGGTCAAAGCCCAACACGCCAAGCACTGCGCGGCGGCGCTCGTCGAAACGGGCTTCGGCAACGCTGGTTTCGATGCTCTCGGTAGTCGCTTCGTTTCGGCTGCGCTGATCTTGAACCCTCACGCCCCATAGCGGCGAACCGCAAATGGCGTGGGCAACCATGACGCGCAGCGCCACGCCAGTATTGGCGGCTAGCGCCGACCGCACCGCCGCATGGCGGTGGAGGTCAACATAACTGGTCATGGCTGCGGTGATTTCGGGGCGAGTCGCTTTGGTCTGTCCTTCGGGCGCTTCGCCTTTGGCGATGCGCTTGGATTCCCGCTCGGTCAGATAGCCCTCGTGAAACGCCACCTCGCCATTATGGGCAATGGTCACATAGACCCGCCCGCCTTTGCGCTTCGGCGTGGCCGCGAACTCGTAGCGATGGAAGTATTGCCCATCTGGCAAAACGACAACATCGCTCCACCCGTCCGCAATATACGCCGCCTTGCGTTCCTCGATAGCCGCGCGCTGCGCGTCCTCGAACTCGCTCACCTCGCCGAAATAGCCGTCCTTCTCGAACAGGTCTTTGACGATGCGGCCCTGATAGGTTTCAAGGTCGAACAGCGCGACACTGGTTGATATGGACGCGCCGCCGAACAGCCACGCCTTCAACTGGTGGCCCTTGGGGATGGATGATTGCGGGTCGTCATACAGCGCCAGCCATGTTTTCTGCTGCGCTTTGGTCGCCAGCGTCAGATGGCGAACGCTGGTCGCGTCGATTTCTTCGGCACGGTAAAGCTGACGGATGCGCGGCACCAAATTGCCAAGCGCCAAGATGCGCTTGACGGTCAATTCTGGCATCCCGAACGTCATGGAAATTTCGTCGGGCGTCCGGCCTTCCTTGACCAACCGCGTAAAAGATTCCCACTGCGTCACCTCGTCGGGCGCAAGCCGCGCAAGGTTCTCGATCAATGAGGCTTCGAGGGCGGCGGCATCGTCGCCCGCCTCCATGATGGCGCAGGGCAATGGCTCGGCAACGCCGCTCTCGTTTGCCACGGTCTGCGCGGCGAGAAAGCGGCGGCTTCCTGCCACAATCTCGAATGTGGTGTCGCTGCCATTGGGCCGCACCAACAGCGGCATGATGATGCCGCGCGCGCGGATAGAGGGCAGAATGCCGCTAATGTCTGGCCGCTTCTTGCCGCTTCGCATATTGGCGGGAGAGATTGAAAGCCGGTCAAGGGCGATATGGTCAAGTTTCATGTCACTTACTCCGTTGGGTGGCCCCATCCTCGGGGCATCTTGGGGGGCGGTGAGGATGGGGCCGGTTGTCCACGCGAGAGGCTCCCGCGCGGGTTCTGCCGCAACCTTGGGGTCAAGGTGGCGGAAGCTCTGAAAGTTCGCTGGGGCGGGCGACGGCTGCGGCCTCAAGCCGCGCCTCGTCCTCGGTGATGCTGCCCGCGACGCGGGCGGCATCGGCATAAATGGTCAACGGGAAGCGCCCTTCAAAACACAGGTCGCGCTCGATGGTGAGGCCGAACGGCAACGACACCGCCGCAATCTCGGCAAGGCTGGCCGAACCCATTTCGGGGCAACCGAAACCAAGGTCGCAAAGCCCGAACAAACTATCGCCGTCCTCGTCCAGTTCGGAAAACAGCCAAGTGGCCGCGCCAACTGGCGAGAAAAATTTCACGACTGGCACATGATCGCCACGGCTCAAGCCGTTGGCGATCAACCGTGCGCGAAGGTCTTGGGTAAGCAAAAGCATGGGGATTCCTCCGTTAAAACATCTCGATCTGATTGCGGGCGTTGGTGTCGAACAGGCCGTGATCGGCGGCGCGCTGCGCCTTGCGCGGCTCCAGCGGCGCATTGGCGCGCATGGCGAGGCGGTC
>LOEX01000055.1 GCA_001516125.1 Sphingomonadales bacterium BRH_c42 | reverse complement strand
ACGATCGGCAGGCCCAGCGTGATATTGACGCCCTCGTCGAAATCGAGCGCTTTCAAGGGGATCAGCGCCTGATCGTGATACATGCACAGCGCCGCGTCATAGGTGCCGCGCGCACGCGGCGTGAACAGCGCGTCGGCTGGATGCGGACCGGTGGCGTCGATACCTTCGGCCTTGAGCGCGGCAATGGCGGGGGCGATGATGCGCGCCTCTTCATCGCCGAAAGCGCCGCCTTCGCCCGCATGCGGGTTGAGCGCGGCCACCGCAAGGTGCGGGCGCGCAATGCCGAAATCGCGGCGCAGCGCCGCATCGACGATCCGCGCCTTGTGGCAGATCATTTCCGCGCTGAGCCGCGAGGGGACTTCTGATAGCGCACAGTGGACGGTGAGCGGCACCGTGCGCAGGCTTGGCCCGGCGAGCATCATCACCGCATCGCGCGGCGCAAGCCCGCAGGCGGCGGCGAGGAACTCGGTCTGCCCGGGAAAGGCAAAGCCGACTTCGGCCAGCGCTGCCTTGGCAATCGGCGCAGTGACCAGCGCGCGCGCCTGGCCGCTCTGCACCATCTCTGTCGCCCGATCGAGCGAGGCCTGCGCGAATTGCGCGCCTTCGCGTGTGGGCACGCCGGGCGTATATGCGCATTCACCGTTGCCGATAACGGGCAGCCCGCCGACAAAGCACTGGTTGGCCTCGCGCGGATCGGCAATCGCGATCACCGCAAGGTCGATCCCGCGCGCGCGCGCCGCGGCTTCGAGTAGCACAACATCCGCCACGACCGCGAACGGCGGGAGTTTGTGCGCCGCCCGCGCCGCCCAGGCCTCGCAGATCAGTTCGGGCCCGATGCCAGCCGGATCACCGGAAGAAATGACGAGCGGGGGCGAGGGCGGCTGCGCGCTCAATTGTATTCGATAAAGGCATCGTTGCGCAGATCGCGCAGGTGCCGCTGTGCGCGCTTGTTGATGCGATCGTCCTCAAGCTGGGACATAAGCTGGTCGAAGCTGGGCCCGCTGTCCACCTGCGGGTCGTCACGCCCGCACAGCATCAGGACCCGCACACCGTCCTGGATCGAACCGAAAGGTGGGGTGCTCTGCCCGATCTGCAATTGCAGCACGAGGTTCTGGAGTTGCTCGGGCAGCGACCGCGCGCGAATCTGGTCATTGGTGACCACTTCGGCACCCAGGGCGGCGGCGGCCTGATCGGCATCGCCGCAGCCGCGCATCGCCTGAACCCCGGCGGTAAATGCCTCGACCTTCGCGGTAGCGTCTTCCTGCGTGGTGTCGGGAGCGAAAGCGATGGAGATCTGCTTGAGGCTGAGCAGTGCATCGCGCGGGTCGGCGGTGAGCACCTGGCGCTTGTCGATAAGATACAGGATCGAAAATCCGCCTGGAATCTGGACGGGTCCGAACATCTCGCCCACCTGCATCTCGCGCGCGGCAACCGCCAGTTCGGCCGGTAACTGTGCCAGGCGCACGAAGCCCAGGTCGCCGCCCACAGCCGCCGTTGATGCTTCGGAAAATTGCCGCGCGTAGGCGACAAAGCTTCCGCCCTGTTCCAACTGCTCGACGATCTGCTTGGCGTTGCTCGCAACTGCTGCCTGATTCTCCGGAGTGGCCGAAAGGAATATCTCGCCCAGACGGTATTCTTCGGTTCCACGCGATTCTTCGAGCCGGCGAATGATTTCGTTCACCTCCTCTTCCGAAACGTTGACGAAGGGGGCGATGGTGCGGCGCAGGACCGCCTGCCACGCAAGCTCGCCTTCGATCTGCCTTTTCAGCGATGCCGGCGACGAACCGATGCTCAGCAGGAACTTGTCCATTGCCGAGATGTCGGTGCCGAAATTCTGGCTGGCAACGCGGGCATAGGTCTGGTTGATTTCGTCACGCGAGATCTCGATTTCCTGCGCCGTTGCCTCCTGGATCTGGAGCGTCTCGTCGATCAGGTTGCGCAGCACCTGCATTCGCAGCCGCTGCATTTCTTCCGCTGAAATCTCGTTGCGCGATGCCGAAATGACCAGTGCCACGCGCTGATCGACATCGGTTCCGGTGATCACATGGCCGTTGACGATCGCCGTTGCCTTGCGGTTGTTGGGATCGTCTTGCCCGAAGATCGTGATGTTCTGCGGGATATTGAGCGGGTCCTCTGCGGCAGGCGAGGCCTGTGCCGACAGACTGACCGGCGCGGCCAGAGCCGCCACCGCGGAGAATGAGACCAGGTAATTGAAAATTCGGTTGATTTTCACGCGTTCGATCCAATTGTCTGCCTGCCGCATTGGCAATGTGGCCATATAACTGGCGCTGACAGGCTTAACCCCTGCTTAGCCGGATTGCCCGATAGCCGGTTTCGGCAGGTGTGCCAACGTTCAACCGCCCGCGCGCCGCGGTTCTATCGGAACCCGAGATTCCGCAGGCCGAAGAAGAGCTGGAACGTATTGCCGCGCTTGGCGTCACCCGAGGTTTCAAAATCGCGCCGCCAGGTGAAACCAAATTCGAGCGAATCGTCCGAATAAGCCACACCCAGCCGTGTTCGGATCGGCTGGAAGCCGTCAGATTCGAAAGTCGGGTCTTCGGCCCTGTTGGTCAGGTTGAACACGCCTGAACCGAATGCCGACCAATAGTGTGCGAACGTGAAGCGCACCGCGGCGCGCAGCTCCTCGCGATCCTGTAGGTCTTCGACGCTGGTGATATCGCGGTTGAGCCGGAGATAGCCGACCTCGATATAATTGCGCTCGTTGCCGACCGTTGCATCGAGTTCGTTGCGGCGGATCGCGAGATTGTCCTTGTCGAGCCGGAAGCGGTGCGTGAACTTGACGAAATCCTCGAAGCGCACCTCGGTCCTGCCGACCACATCGGATATGCGTTCGCTCAGGCCGGTCCCGTCGGGCAGGATGGATTCCTCCCGGTCGAAGCGATAGGACTGGCCAACATTGGTCTTGATCCGCCAGCCCGGACGCAGCAATTCCCAGTCGAGCCCATAGGTCAGCCGCACGCCGTCCTCGACCCGGTCATAACCGGGGAAGCGGTTGAGCGCGAACAGGTTCGAATCCTCCAGATCGACCGCGCGGGCATCCTCGTTCGGGACCGCGAGATTGCGGATCTTGGGGCTGGCGACGAGTTGTACCCGGGGCTTGAACACCTGCGTCCCGCCAAAGGCCTCCCCGATGAAGGGCCACTCGACATCGATGGCGCCGGTGGCAACACCGCGTGTGGTCCATCCCTCGTCGCCGCGATAGATCACCGTTTGCGTCAGCGAGGTTTCATCGGTGTGATAGACGTCGCCGCGCACCAGCCCGGTCACGGTCACGACCTGTCCCAGTCCGGTTAGGCGGCGCAGATCCCAGCGCGCGCCGGCAAACGCGCGCTGCGTATCCTGGCCGTCCTTGCGCAGCAGGCTGAGCGAGTTGAGTTGCAGTTCAAGGTTTCCGCCGGCGAAGGGATCGGTCAGCCGCTTGCGATAATCGATCACCGGCAAGGCAACCGGGATCTGACCCTGATCGATCCCGAGTCTGAGCGTCTGCGTGGCCCAGCCCGACAGCGAAAAATATGAACCGTCGTCGATCCGCTCGAGATCGAACGTCGATCGCAGCCGGTCGTCGCGGCTGATGTCATAGCGGCGCAGAAAGGTCCGGTCGCTGGCCAGGCGGGCAGAACCGGTCAGGCTCCATTCGGGGCTCAACTGGAAGCGTCCGTTGGCGAACAGATATCCGCGCGGGGCGCGCTCGCTGGTCAGTTCGCCGGTGGTGCCCGAGATTCGGCGGCTGTGTGTGGCAAAGCCGGTGATCTGGTACGCCCCGGCACCCGTCAGATGACGCCATTCGGCGCTCACCATCGGGGCGGCCTTGGTGAACACATGCGTGCCGAGCGTAAGATCCTGGTGGTCCGCCACGCGCAGGTAATAGTGCCCGCTGGTCTCGACCCCGTTGGACCGGGAAATTCTGAGATCGGGCACCAGGAAGCCGGATATGGCACGGCCATCGGTGCGCACCGCAAGGCCGGGCAGCGGCACCAGCCGCGCACCGAACAGCTCGAGCACCGCGCCCTTGAAACGCACCCGGTTGGTTTTTGGATCATAGATCACCCGGCTGGCGGTGATTCGCCAACTGGGATCGCGCGCGCAGCGCTCGACATCCAGAACCGCGCAGGAGGTGTAGGAGGCACGCCTGAGCACGGTGGTGCCGTCCTCACCCCGCTCGCCCGACATTGCCGCAAGCCTGCCGCCTGCGCGTAGCGCCAGCAGCAGTTCAGCCATTGCGCCGGCCTCGAACTTGTCGGTCAGCTCGACGCTTTGCGTATAGAGCCGGTTGCCCCCGGCATCGACCACGCGGACATCGCCGGTTGCCAGAATCGTGCCGGCCTTGCGGTCCCAGCTCACTTCGTCGGCGCGCACCGAATCGTCCTCGCTGCGCAGGATCACATCGCCGCGCGCGGTGACCACGTCGCTTTCGCTGTCATAGGCAAGCTCGCGCGCCTCGAAATCGATCATCCTATCGGCGGCCTGTGTCTGGCGCGGGATCTCGATCTCCGTAATCGTGTTATCGACCGGCTGTTCCTCGGCGGGCACGATGCCAACTGCGTCCTGGGCGGCGGCGCCTGGCGCAAGGCCGAACGCCAACACGATCGTCGCTGCCCAGGGGACAAGGCGCAGAGATGGGCCGTGCGCGCAGAAAATTGTCGCGCAAGTCTCCGTAGGCAGTCGCATGGCTTGCCTATCGCACCGCCTGCGCCTAATCGCAATCGCCATTGATTACAGCCCATCGGCAAACAGGCCCGGCTCAGTCGCGTGCGCCGATAGGGCCCAGGTTTTCGGAGTCTTCATGCAAATCCAGTTCATCGATACGATTCCCGGCGATGTTCGCCTGCACGCGCTTGTGGTCAACAAGGGCGACCTGCCAGCGGGGCTTGAACCGCAGGTGGTCGATGGCGCCGCCGCCGCCCGTTTCAAGGGGCGCACGGGCCAGACGTTCGAAACTTTCGTGACCCGCGATGGCGGGCTCAGGCGCGTGGCGCTGGCGGGCGCCGGGGATGCCGATGCCAAGGATCGCCTGTCTGCGCTGGAAAAGGCCGGTGCGGCGATCGCGGCGCGCTATCTCACCTCGGGCGAGACGGTGCTGGCGCTCGACCTTGGCTCGGCGAGGCTCGACGCCGTACAGGCAGCGGCGGTGATCCTGGGGCTGCGTCTGCGATGCTGGCGGCATGACGTCTATCGCACCCGGCTGGCCGAAGAAAAACGCGCCACCCTCACCACAGTCAATGTGGTCAACGCGCCCGCGGGCACGCAGGCTGCATGGGAAGTGCAGTCCTTGATCGCCGACGGGGTGGAGTTCACCCGCAAGCTGGTGGCCGAACCGGCGAATGTCGTGTTTCCGCTGAGCTTCGTTGCGGCTTGCGAGGAAGCATTTGCCGGAACCGGCGCCGAACTCACGGTGCTGGACGATGATGCCATGCGCAAGCTCGGCATGGGCGCATTGCTGGGCGTGGGGCAGGGCTCGCGCCAGCCCTCGCGCCTGCTCGCGATCCGCTGGAACGGCGGTGCGAAGGATGAAAAGCCCACGGTGTTCGTGGGCAAGGGCGTGACCTTCGATACCGGCGGCATTTCGCTGAAGCCCGGACCGGGCATGGGCGATATGAAGTGGGACATGGGCGGCGCCGGCGCGGTGGCGGGCGCGATGCTGGCGCTGGTCAAACGCAAGGCGAAGGCCAATGTCGTCGGGGTGGTGGGCCTGGTCGAGAACATGCCTGACGGCAATGCCATGCGTCCCGGCGATATCGTCACCACCATGTCGGGCCAGACGGTCGAGGTGCTCAACACCGATGCCGAAGGGCGGCTGGTCCTGTGCGATGCGCTGCACTGGGCGCAGGAACAATACGATCCCGCGCAGATCGTCGATTTCGCGACGCTGACCGGCGCGATGATCATTTCGCTGGGGCATGAATACGGCGGGATGTTCGCCAACGATGACGGTCTGGCCGACAAGCTGCTCGCCGCTGGGGCATCGAGCGGGGACAAGCTTTGGCGGATGCCGCTTGCCCCGGCCTATGACAAGCTGATCGACAGCCCGATTGCCGACATGAAGAATATCGGCCCGCGCGAGGGCGGTTCGATCACCGCCGCGCAGTTCCTGCAACGCTTCGTGCGCAAGGCCACGCCGTGGGCGCATTGCGACATCGCGGGCATGGTCTGGGCCGACAAGCCGGGCGCGACCTGGGATAAGGGCGCAACCGGATACGGTGTGCGGCTGATCGAGCGGTTCGTCGCCGAAACGCTCGAGAAATAGGCCATCAGGGTTGCCCGCCACCCGCGTCGATTTCTATCAGCTGAGCCGCGATCCGATCGAGCGCGTGGTTACCACGCTGGCGCGCAAGGTGTTGGCCGGGAACGCCCGGCTGCTGGTGGTGCACGGCGAGGGAGCGGCGCGCGAAGCGATTGCGCGCGAGCTGTGGCGCGCCGGGCCGGAAGATTTCCTTGCCAATGGCGAGGCTGAT
>LOEX01000054.1 GCA_001516125.1 Sphingomonadales bacterium BRH_c42 | reverse complement strand
CCGCCGAGGCGGTTGACCGCGCACTGGTGGCGGGCAGCGCCGAGGCCATCGCGACGCTGGAACGCGCCGCCGAAAACGCATCGACGGTAGGGCGCGAAGCCGCCCTGCAACTGCGCGACCAGCTGGCCAAGGTCAACGAACTGGCCGTCAACATCGAGAAACGGGTCGAGCGCGCCCGCGAATTGGCCCGCGAGCAGACCGACAATGATTTTGCACGGCGCATGGCGCTGATCACCGAGAGTCTCAATTCCAACGCGATCGATCTTACGCGCATTCTCTCATCCGAGGTTTCGGACACTGCCTGGAATGCCTACCTCAAGGGCGACCGGGGGATATTCACCCGCCGGGCGGTGCGCTTGCTCGAAGCCGCTGAGATGCGTGAGATCAGCACACAGTACCAACAGGATGAACTGTTCCGCGATCATGTGAACCACTATGTCCACGATTTCGAGTTCATGCTGCGGTCGCTGTTGTCAACGCGCGACGGCAATGTGCTGGGCGTGACCGTGCTCAGTTCCGATGTCGGCAAGCTCTATGTCGCTCTGGCGCAAGCGATCGAACGTCTGAGAGCCTGAGTGGCCTGACTTCAGCCAAATTCCGCCAGTTCCTCGCGCGTCCAGCGCGGGGTGATGTATTTGGGGCAGTTCCAGTCGAACCCGCGCAGGTGGAAGATCGTCGCCCGCTCTACCTTGTCCATCAACGCGGGCTCGACCAGCTCTTCGCGCGCGGCGAAATCCCGATCGGCGATTTCGATCTCGGCAAATAGCTTGAGCCGCCTGCGGCCCGGATAGTCCATGAAGAACAGCGATGCCCGCGGGTTCGCGTCGGTATTGCCCAGCGTCACATACTGGCGGTTGCCGCTCATGTCCGCAATGGCAAAGCTGGATGGGGAAAGCAGCTTGACGAAGCCCTTGGGTCCGCCGCGATGCTGAACGTATGGCCAGCCATCCGCAGTCACCGTGGCAAGGTAGAAACTGTCACGCTGGGTGATGAATTCGGCCTCCCTGGGGCTGAGTTCCGCCTGATCGCCCATGCGCGTGCGCATCCGCTCGTAAGCCTCCCGGCTGCCCATCTCTTCCTGATGGCGCAGGGCCGTGGGCGTAAACGCTATGTCGAAGAAATTGCTCATGCGCCTTCACCCAGCAAGGAGGAGTGGATCATTTCGAGCGCTTCATCGAACGGCGATGGATCGCCCGTGCCGCGCGCCATGACCAGCGAACCCTGGAGCAGCATCACCGCGCGCCTTGCGGCCATGCGCGATTGCGCCTCATCCTGCCCGGCATCGCGTGCAACCTTGGCAAATCCAAGGATCAATTGGTCGAACATGGTGGTGATCATCGGGGTGAAGGCATTGCGGGTGATGTGCCCGGCGGCCAGCATGTTGAGCAGGCAGGCCTGCTTGCCGCCCGCATAGAAGTTTCGCAGCGTATCAAGCGCGCGCGTAACCCGCTCCTCCGGCGGGCCATCGCCTTCGAGGACCTGCAGGATGTGCACATCGAGCCACTCGCTTGCCGACCGCAGCACCGCCTGCGCCATCTCCTCCTTGCCGCCCGGGAAGCGGTGATAGAGGCTGGCCTTCTTGAGCCCCGCGGCTTCTGCCAACAAGGACAGCGAAGCCGCTTCATAGCCCACCTCGCGGAAGGTGGCGGTCAACTGCTTGAGCAGCTCATCATCGTTGATTGCCTGGGCGCGTCCCATATCAAATCCTTTTTCCGAATGATCGGTAAAATATCATTGACAGGCGCTTCGTCAAGCCATAATCGCAACTTTACCGATCGTTCGGTTATTATAAGGAGATACCCATGACCAAAACCGCTATCGTCGTGCTGAGCGATGCCCAAGGCGGCGAAGAATCGCTTGGCCGCGTGTTCAACGCCATGTTCCTCGCATATGAAATGAATGAAAACGGCCAGAGTGTTGAGCTCATTTTCCAGGGTGCAGGCGTGCGCTGGCCCGCCGAACTGAGCAAGCCCGGACATCCCGGCCACGATCTCTATCAGGCGGTGTTGCCGATTGTACGCGGTGCCTGCGGCGGCTGCGCCGATGTGTTCGGCGCCACCGAAGGCCTCGCATCGACCGGCCTCGAATTGATCCGCGAGCGCGAGATTCCCGGCGTTGGCGGCATCATAGATCTGTCGCAATACATGCGCGATGGTGCGCGGCTGATCACCTTCTGAGCGTGGCTGAGGGGTGGGCGCCCGTTCACCCCTCACCCTCCCGCGTGGTAGAAGTCATATATCTTGCGTGCCACAGTGGCGCTTACTCCAGGTGCACGCATCAAGTCCTCATAAGCTGCCGCCCGCACCTTCCCTGCGGTGCCGAAATGCAGCAACAGCGCGCGCTTGCGCGCCGGGCCAATGCCGGGAATTTCGTCAAGCGGTGAAGCCGAAATCGCCCGGCTGCGCTTGGCCCGATGTGCGCCGATCACATAGCGGTGTACTTCGTCGCGCAGGTTCTGGAGGTGGAACAGCAGCGGGGAATTGGTCGGCAGCGTCTTCTCGCGCCCGTCGGGAAAATGGAACACCTCGCGTCCCTCGCGCCCGTGGTGCGGCCCCTTGGCAATCGCGATCAGGGGCACATCCTCGATCCCCATTTCCTCCAGCGTGTCGCGCACCGCACTCATCTGCCCCTTGCCGCCATCGATCAGCACCAGATCGGGCCAGGTGCCGCCTTCGCGTTCCGGGTCCTCCTCCATCGCGCGGCCAAAGCGCCGCCGCATCACTTCGCGCATCATGCCAAAGTCGTCATCGCTGCGCGCCTCGCGGATGTTGAACTTGCGGTACTGGTTCCTGACGAAACCCTCAGGCCCGGCCACCACCATTGCGCCCACCGCCTTGGCACCCTGGATATGGCTGTTGTCATAGATCTCGATCCGATCAGGCGGAGCATCGAGTTCGAGGAATTCGGCCATCTCGCGCAGCAGCCTGGCCTTGGTGCCGCTCTCGGCAATACGCCGCTCGAGAGCTTCCGCAGCGTTGCGACTGGCCTGCTCCATCAGCTTGCGTCTCTCGCCGCGCTGCGGCACCGAAAGCGAGACCTTTCGGCCTGCAAGCGTGCCCAGCGCCTGCTCGATCAGTTCGCTTTCAGGCAGTTCGCGATCGACCAGAACGGTCGGCGGCGGCGGGACCTCTTCGTAGAATTGCAGGATGACATCGGCCAACACCTGCGCTTCATCCACGTCCCTGGTGTGTGCGGGAAAGAAAGCGCGGTGGCCCCAGTTCTGCCCGCCGCGAATGAAGAAGGCCTGGATTCCCACCTGCCCACCCTTGGCGGCCAGCGCGAAGACGTCGGCATCGCCCACACCCGCTGCATTGATCGCCTGCGATCCCTGGATGAAGGTCGCCGCGCGCAGCCGGTCACGCAAGATCGCCGCGCTTTCGAAATCGAGCGTTTCAGACGCGCGTCGCATCTGCACTTCGAGATCAGCCTGCACCTGCCCCGATTTGCCCGAAAGGAACGCCTTCGCCTGATCGACCAGCGCGGCGTAATCCTCCGCCCCGATCCGCCCCACGCAGGGTGCGCTGCAACGCTTGATCTGGTAGAGCAGGCATGGCCGGTCGCGGCGGCTGAAGAAACTGTCGGTGCAGCTCCTGAGCAGGAACAGCTTTTGCAGCGCGTTGATCGTGGTGTTGACGCTGCCCGCGCTGGCGAAGGGCCCGTAATAGCCGCCTTTGGCCTTGCGCGCGCCGCGATGCTTCATGATGCGCGGGAAATCGTGATCGGCGCGCAGTAGGATGAAGGGAAAGCTCTTGTCGTCGCGCAGATGGACATTGAACGGCGGGCGGAAGCGCTTGACCAGCTGCGCCTCAAGAAGCAGCGCCTCGGCCTCCGAATTGGTGGTGACGATCTCCATGCTGCGCGTCTGGCTGACCATGCGCTGAAGTCGCCCCGTCAGCCCCTGCACCTGGGTGTAATTCGCCACGCGGTTCTTGAGCGCGCGCGCCTTGCCGACATAGAGCACGTCGCCGCGCGCATCGAGCATGCGATATACGCCGGGCACAGGCTTGAGCGTCTTCACCGTGGCGCGAATCGCTGCGATCCCGGCCTCGAGATCGGGCTGCGCGCTGGCGAGCGTATAGGTCGCCCGCTCCTCATGAAAGCGTTCGGCCCCTCGGGGATCGTTCGGTGAGCCAGCTGGAGTTCGAGACATGCAAATCAGATAGGCTGGGGCACAAACAATCTCAATCGCTTGCGCTGATGCGAGATCACGGGCAGCAAGCGCCAGGAATTGGAGTGTCGATGAGCGAATATATTGAACCGCCGCGCACCGTCGGCTTCTGGGGAACAGCCTTGTTCCCGCTTAACGGAATGATCGGTGCGGGAATTTTTGCGCTCCCCGCGGTAATCTATGCCGCCGTCGGCAGTTTTGCCCCGTGGATGATGCTGATAGGCGGCGTCCTCTTCATGCCGCTGGCGCTATGCTATGCCTGGATGGCGACACGCTTCGAACATAGCGGCGGATCGGTTCTGTACGGCGAGGCCGCGTTCGGGCGTTTCGTCGGCTTTCAGGCCGGTTGGGCGCGTTATACAAGCGCGATCGTGACTGCGGCGGCGAATACGCATGTGATGATTGCCTACCTCGCCGCACTGTTCCCCGGCCTTGGCGGGCCGGTTGCCGGCCCGATCGCGGTCGCCGTGGCTATCGCAGCGATCACCGTGATAAATCTCTATTCGATGCGGGCCTCGGTTGGCACGTTGGGTTTCATGACGGTTATCAAGCTTGCCCCGCTCGCCACATTGCTGCTGGCAGGCGCGGTGGTCGGCGGCGTGCGCGGTGAAATCGTATTGCCGCAGTTCTCCCAGATCGAATCGGTGATCCTGCTGGCCTATTATGCGTTCATCGGCTTCGAGAACGTGGTCGAAACGGCGGGCGAGATGAAGCGGCCAAAGCGCGATGTGCCGCGCGCCATTGTCGCCATGGTTACTGCGGTCACGTTGATCTATGTTCTTGTGATCTGGGCCTATATCGCCATCGGCCCCGATAATGCCGATGGCGGTAATGCACTCGCACATGCGGCGGGCAAGGTCATGGGCCAGGTTGGTGCGATTGCAATTGTGATTGCGGCGAGCGTCAGCAGCGGGGCAAACAACTTCGCGGCAGGCATCGCAATGCCGCGCCTCAGCTTCGGAATGGCAGAGCGCGGCATGCTGCCACGCTGGTTCCGCGCGGTGCACCCGCGCTTTCGCACACCGTCCAACTCGATCCTGTTCTATGGCGTTGCCGCAATCCTGTTCGGCTTTTGGGAGGGGTTCGAAGTTCTCGCGGTGGCGGGAACTCTGGTGCGGCTGATCACCTATCTCATCACCTGCCTTGCGCTTCCGGTGCTCGAACACCGCGAGGGCCGGATCGACAGGGTACATCTCGCCGTCGTGATCTTTGCCGTTGCCAGCACGCTGTTCATTGCCGGCCATGCCGAAGCCAAAGCCTGGCTGGTGCTGGGGTGCATCCTGATTGTAGGTAGCGCGCTTTACGCATTGGCGGTGCGGGAGGTGCGCAGCCAGCCTGCGGAGTGAAATCAGCAGGCATTCCCCTGCGTCATGCCCTACCGCGAGCGTCAGCTTGTGCGGTGCAGCGCAATTGGCTAGATTCCATCGATTGAGCTGGAGCTAACCAGCGCCGCCGGGAGAACGCCTTGCGCCAGTTGCAGGGAATGGATGCGTCATTTGTCGCGATGGAATCGCGCAATTCGCCGATGCATATCGGATCGATCCTGATCTATAATCCCGAAACGGCACCCGGCGGTTTTGTCCGCTTCAAGGACATTCTGACATTCCTGCATTCGCGCATGCAGCTGTCGCGGACGATGCGGCAGAGGCTGGTGCGTGTGCCGTTCGACCTCGATTATCCATACTGGATCGAGGATGAGAATTTCGATCTCGAATATCATGTGCGGCACCTGGCGCTGCCCAAACCGGGCGACTGGCGGCAGCTGTGCATTCAGGCGGCACGGATTTTTGCCCGCCCGCTCGATCTGAACCGCCCGCCGTGGGAATTCACCGTGATCGAAGGGCTCGACAATATCGAAGGTGTTGCGCCGGGCAGTTTCGCCTTCGTCACCAAAGTCCACCATTCGGCAATCGACGGGATGAGCGGCATCGACCTGATGGAGGCGATGCACACGCTTGAACCCGATCCATCGCCTATCGAGAAGCCCGATCCTTGGCGCGCGGAAAGCGTCCCCAACCCGGCCAGCCTGCTGGCGCGCAGCTGGTGGAATGCGGTGACCAACCCGATGCGCCAGCTCAATGTTGCGGCCAAAGCCGTCCCCGGCTTGGCGCGAACGGTGCAAGGCATCATTGCCAAGGATTTCAAGGTTCATGGCGAGATGCTGGCGCCGCGTTGCCGGTTCAATGCGGTAATATCGCCGCACCGCGTGGTAGAGGGCCGCAGTTTCCCGCTCGAGGATATCAAGGCGATCCGCGCGCTGTCGCCCGGCTGCAAGGTCAACGACGTGTTCCTCGCCATCGTCGGCGGGGCGATGCGGCGCTACCTCCTCGCCCACGAGGATCTGCCCAAGACCACGCTCACCGCGATGGCGCCGATCTCGGTCCGCTCGGGGGAGGAAAAGGGTGACATGGGCAATCAGGTTGCCGCGATGATCGCCCCATTGGGCACGCACATCGCCACGGGGGCAGAGCGGCTGCGCTATGTCCATTCGCAAACTGCCAATTCCAAGGCGGTGACAGATGCCATCGGTGCGCGCAACATGACCGAAATCAGCAAGGTCAGCCCCGCGCTGTTCATGGCGCTAGGGGCGCGGCTCTATACAAGCCTCGGCCTCGCCAACCGCGTCGGCCCACCATTCTCCACCGTCGTCACCAACGTTCCGGGCCCGCCCGTGCCGATCTATTCGAGCGGCGCCCGGCTGGAAAGCATGATGGGCCTGCTGTGCCTCACCGACGGAATGGGATTGGGCCATGTGGTGCAGAGCTATGTGAATGAGGCGACCATTACCTTCACCGCGTGCCGTAAACTGATGCCAGATCCCGAATTCTACGCCACTTGCATAGAGGAAAGCTTTAACGAGCTGCGTGATACAGCCTTGGCCGAGCAGGCGGGGGAAACGATGTTAAAAACGAAAAGGTCGAGAGGAAGAAATTAATGGCAACGGCTGCGGCAGCGAATGGGGCGATGGAAGCGAAGGCCCACCCACCTCACCGGCTGTGGACACTCGCTGAAGCTCGGGCGGTGTTCGAGCTGGGTGCATTCTACGCGGTGCGCCCTCTGCTCGCATCTTTGCCCAAGGGCGATGGCCATACGGTACTGACGCTGCCCGGTTTTCTGGCGACGAACAATTCGACCGTGCCCATGCGCGGGCTGCTGCGCTCGCTGGGCTATGATGCGCATGGCTGGGACAGTGGGCGCAACTTGCGGATCGACAGCGGCCTGCTGCAACGGCTCGAAAGCCAGATCGCAGGCCTGAACGATGCCAGCGGCGCGAAGATTTCACTGGTCGGCTGGAGCCTTGGCGGCACCATAGCGCGCGAGTTGGCGAAACTGTTTCCCGATCGGGTGCGGCTGGTCATATCGCTGGGCAGCCCGATCAGCGACAATCGTGATCACACCAATGCCAGCCGCCTGTTCGAATACTTCAACCGCGATGTTCCCGAAGCGCAGCATGGCGGCAGGTTCAACGATCTCGGCAAGGCGCCGCCCGTGCCCACCACCTCTATCCTCACGCGCACCGACGGCATCGTCCACTGGCGCGGCTCGCTCCAACGCCCCGGCAGCACGCCGAGCGAGAATATCGAGGTGCGCGCCAGCCATTGCGGGCTGGGCGTCAACCCTTCGGTGATGATCGCCATAGCCGACCGGCTGGCGCAGCCCGAAGGACAATGGACACCGTTCCAGCCGCAGCCTGAGCATCGCTGGATGTTTCCGCAGCGGCCGCTGAACTGATCGCTCAGAACATCTTGCGCAGTTCGAACCTGATAACTCGTCCGAGCGGATCGATCAGGAACGGTTGGTAGCGCAGCGGCACATCGCCGTCCGCATCGACGATGCGGCGCTGCCCATCGAACAGATTGTCGAACTCGAGCGAAAACCGTAAATTCTTGAGCGTGCCTTGCTCTTGTTTGAGCAAGCGGCCAACATCGGCGAACAGGCGCAGGTCGAGCGTCGCCAGATCGCCGAAGAACAAGCCGTCACCAGCTGCGCTGCCGTCGATCCGCGTCTTGCCGGTATAGCGGCCCGAAAGCCGCAGCCCCATGCCATTGCGAAAAATGCCCGCTTCCATGGTGGTTGCGTGTCGCGGCAACCCGTTACTGCTGGTGGAATCGCCATCGAGAAGATCGAGCAGGGGAACGCCGGGGGCGATCAGCACTTCGTTGGTCAGCTCGATCGCATGGGAAAGGTTGAAGAAATACCTGCCCTGCCCGTCCTGCCCGCCAAATGGCAAGCCTGCACCTCTGGGGCCGCCACCAGCAGCCGCGCCGGGGCCACCGGGTCGTGGCCCGCCCGG
>LOEX01000053.1 GCA_001516125.1 Sphingomonadales bacterium BRH_c42 | reverse complement strand
CCAAGGCCCAGCCGCGTCGCCATCTCGCCCGCAGTTGCCGCCGCCTCGCCCGCCAGCCCGCCATCTTCGGCATGGCTGACCACCACCAGATCGAGCATGGCGGCATATTGCAGCAGCCTGAGCATGACGCCCGAATCGGCGATCCAGCGCCTGCCCGTGGCTATCCCGCGCGCACCCGCATCTTTCATCAGCGCGATTTCAGCCAGGTCCTGTCCTTCGAGTCCGCGCGTTGCGGCGGCTAGCGGATGGACCCACAGATCGGGCTTGCCGCTCTTGGCGATGTGGCTGACCCGCGCCGGGTAATCGAGCGGCGGCGACTGATCGGGCATCAGCGCCGCGCGGGTAATCCCGCCGAAATGGAACGCGGGCTTGTCGATCGCGAACACGCCCAGATCGACGAGGCCGGGTGCAATCAACCGCCCTTCGGCATCGACGCACTCGTCACCGGGTCCGGCTTCGACCTCGCCCGCGGCCTCGATCAGGCCATCGACCAGGCGGACGCCGCCTGACACAACCCCGCATGGCAAGACGACGCGGCCATTGGTTATTGTGAGCGGGCGCGGCTGCTTCATCGCGCGGCGTCCCATCCCGCAACGCCCCTCGAGCGACGAGTGAGGATTTCAAGGCATGCCATGCGGATCGCCACCCCCATTTCGACCTGCCTGGTGATGATCGAGCGGTCGAGCAGGTCGGCCACATCGCTGTCGATTTCGACCCCGCGGTTCATTGGCCCGGGATGCATCACCAATGCACCTGGCGCAGCGCGTGCGAGCCGACCCTTGGTAAGCCCGTAGAGGTGGTGATATTCGCGCGCGGAGGGGATGAAGCCGCCCTGCATCCGCTCGGTCTGGAGGCGCAGCATCATGACCACGTCGGCGTCCGCCAGCGCAGCATCGAAATCGTGGAACGGCTGAGCGCCCAGCGCTTCGGCTCCGGCGGGCATCAGCGCTGGAGGTGCGCAGACGCGCACGTCAGCGCCCAGCGCGGTGAGGCACAGGATGTTCGAGCGCGCCACCCGGCTGTGCAGGATATCGCCGCAGATCGTGACCTTGAGCCCGGTAAAATCCTCTGCCCCCTCGCCGCGTGCGCGCAGCGCATGGCGCAGCGTCAGCGCATCGAGCAGCGCCTGCGTGGGATGTTCGTGGCTGCCGTCACCCGCGTTGAGCACCGGGCAATCGACCTTGCCGGCGATCAGATCGACCGCGCCGCTCGCGCCGTGACGGATGACGATTGCGTCGGCTCGCATGGCATTGAGCGTGACCGCCGTGTCGATCAGCGTCTCGCCCTTCTTCACGCTCGATTGCGCCGCGTGCATGTTGACCACATCGGCGCCCAGCCGCTTGCCCGCGATCTCGAACGACAGAAGCGTGCGTGTCGAATTCTCGAAGAATGCGTTGATGATCGTCAACCCGGCCAGCAAGTCACAATGCTTCGATGGCTGGCGATTTAGTTCGATCCATGGCTCGGCCGAATCGAGCAGATAGAGAATTTCGTGCCGCTCGAGCTGGGCAATTCCCAGCAAATCGCGGTGCGGAAACGCAAGCGCGCCCGCAGGATAGCGCTGCAAGTTCGGGCCCGTAGCACCAGATTGATCCGCCGATGTCATTAAAGCCATGCCGTTAGACGATGGCTGTCGGTCACTCAACCTTTTCCTTCGACCGATTTCATTGGAAGTTTGAATCGATGGCTCTAGTTAGGTGAACGGGGAAAACAGGACGGAATGAACATGAGCTTTGCAGGCAAGGTCTGGCGGCTGCTGGTCGGGATCAAGGACGGCATGGTGCTGCTGTTCATGCTGCTGTTTTTTTCCCTGCTCTTTGCCGCGCTATCATCGCGGCCCAGCCCCGGGCAGATCCGCGAGGGTGCCTTGCTGATCGAGCTGGATGGCTATGTGGTCGAGGAAAGCAGCCGGATCGATCCGCTGCAGGCGCTGCTCACCCAAACCGCGCCGGTTGGCGAATACCAGGCGCGCGATCTGGTGCGCGCACTCGACGCGGCGGCGGACGACAACCGGATCAAGGCGGTGGTATTCGACCTGACCCGCTTTCTCGGCGGCGGGCAAGTGCATCTTCAGGCGATCGGCGAAGCGATCGACCGGGTGCGCGCAGCCGACAAACCGGTGCTGACTTACGCTGTGGGTTATGGCGATGACGGGATGCTGCTCGCCGCACACGCCAGCGAGATATGGGTCGATCCCATGGGCGGCGCGGTGATCGCAGGGCCTGGCGGCAGCAATCTCTATTACGGGGAACTGCTGCAGAAGCTGGGCGTCAACGCCCGCGTCTATCGCGTCGGCACCTACAAATCCGCGGTCGAGCCGTACACGCGCAGCTCGATGTCGGACGAATCGCGCGAGAATTACGCCGCACTTTATGGTGCGCTGTGGGAAGAATGGCAGGCGAACGTGAAAAAGGTCCGCCCGCAGGCCGATATCGCGCTGGTGACGGGCGATCCGGCGGGCTGGGTTGCAGCGAGCAAGGGCGATCTTGCAAAGGCGGCGCGAGCGGCGGGTCTGGTCGACCGGTTGGGAAGCTGGGAGGAATTCGGTTCTCGAGTGGCCGAACTGGCGGGCGAAGACCCGTGGAACGGTGAACCCGGCAATTTTGCCGCGACCGAACTTGCCCCATGGCTCGCAGGAACCACGCCCGGCACTCCGGGCAAGCCGATCGGAGTTATCACCATCGCGGGCGAGATCGTCGACGGCGACGCTGGGCCGGGCACGGCTGGCGGAACGCGCATCGCCGACCTGCTCGATGAAGCGCTCGACAAGGATCTGGCGGCGCTGGTGGTGCGGGTCGATTCGCCGGGTGGCTCGACGTTCGCCTCGGAGGAAATCCGCCGCGCGATCCTCCGCCACAAGGCAACGGGCATCCCCATTGCCGTTTCGATGAGCAACCTGGCCGCCAGCGGCGGCTATTGGGTGGCGAGTGCGGGCGACCGCATCTTTGCCCAACCGGAAACGATCACAGGTTCGATCGGGGTCTTCGCCATAGTCCCCACGTTTGAAGGAACTGCGGCCAAGCTGGGAATTAATGCCGACGGATATCAAACCGGCCCGCTTTCGGGCCAACCCGATCTCGTCGCCGGTTTCCCGCCCGAGGTGGATGCGATCCTCCAGGCGACCACACAGAACATCTATGACCGGTTCCTGGGCATCGTCGCCAAATCGCGCGGGTTCGACAGGGCGCGGGCCGACACATTGGCGCAGGGGCGCGTGTGGGACGGAGGCAGCGCGCGCCAGCTTGGGCTGGTCGACCAGTTTGGCGGGATCGAGGACGCGCTGGCATGGGCAGCCGACAAGGCAGGCATCAAGGATGGCAATTGGCACGCCGTCTATCTGGGCGAAGGGCGCAATACTTACGATTCGCTGATCCGCCAGATGCTCGCCAGCGATGCGGAACAGGAACGTGCCCCTGCCGGCCTGTTCGAATTGTCGGCTCAGCGGCAGACCGCGCTGTCAACGCGGATCGCGGGCGACCTGGGCCGGATTTCGGCGCGGCGCGGGGTGCAGGCCTATTGCCTGGAATGCCCGGTGCAATCCGCGGGCAAGGCCGACGCACCCACGCGCGACAGCGCGCCGACGGGGCTGGTCGCCCAGCTGATCGACCTGCTGCGATAGGGCGAGCCGGAACGCTACGCCGCCGCGATCACGCGACCACGGCATCCCTCTTGACGGTGATCACCTGCGAATAGGTGAATTCCTTGAGGCCTTCCTTGCCATATTCGGCGCCAAAGCCTGATTGCTTGTGCCCGCCGAAAGGCGCGAAGGGCGAGACGTGCATGAACTCGTTGATCCACACCGTGCCGGTTTCGAGCTGCTCGGCAATCTCCACGCCCTTGTCGGGATTGGCGGTCCACACCGCACCGGCGAGGCCATAATCCGAATTGTTGGCGCGCTCGATCACTTCTGCCTCGCTCGAGAATTTCATCAGCGGCATGACCGGGCCGAATTGCTCCTCGGCCACGATCCGCGCATCTTCGGGCGGATTGTCGAGAATGGTGATCGGCACGTAATAGCCCGTGCCCGAAGGATCGGCATCGCCGCCCAACAGGAACTTGTAGCCATTGTCCTTGGCGTCCGCGATCAGTTCGAGCACGCGCTCGTACTGCTTGCGGTTCTGGATCGGGCCGACGCCCGTCCCCTGCTCCGACCCGTCGCCGACCTTGACCGTTTTGGCGTAATCGACGATCGCGGCGGCCAGATCGTCATAGATATCCTCGTGGATATAGATGCGCTTGGCCGCGATGCAGACCTGCCCTGCGTTGGTGAAGCTCGACCAGAACAGCTGCTGCGCGACCTTTTGTGGGTCGGCATCGGGCAGCACGATCGAGGCATCGTTGCCGCCCAATTCGAGCGTGATGCGCTTCAGATCCTTCGAGGCACCTTCCATGATCCGTTTGCCCGTTGCGGTCGATCCGGTGAAGGTGATCTTGTCGATATCGGGATGGCCCGTCATCAGGGGGCCGAGTGCATCTTCGCCGGTGATGATGTTGACCACGCCCGCCGGAAACACATCCTTGATCAGTTCGGCCATCCGCAGCGTGGTGAGCGGCGTGAACGGCGAGGGCTTGAGCACGATGGTGCAACCCGACAGCACCGCGGGCACGATCTTCTGCACCGCCATCAGGATCGGGAAGTTCCACGGCACGATCCCGCCAACAACGCCCACCGGCACGCGGCGCGAGCGGCACAGGCGCTGCTCACTGTCCTCGACGATCACCTCTTCCAGATCGAGCGTCGCCTGCGTCGCGGTCATATAGGCCGAGCCCATGATTTCGCCGCGCGCCTGCTCGTGCGGCTTGCCCTGCTCGCTGGTCAGCAGCCGGTAAAGCTCCTCATGGCTGTCCTTGATCGCCTTGGCCATCGCTTGCAGCGCTTCGCGGCGGGTTTCGATCGGGGTTTTCCTCCAGCTGATGAAGGCTGCGCGGGCTGCGGCGACCGCACGGTCAAGATCGCCCGCGTCGCAAGCGGGGACCTGTCCGATGACCTGCTCGTTCGCGGGGTTGACGACGTCGAGCCACTGGCCGTTGTCGACCATCTCGCCATTGATGAGGTTTTTGTACTGCGTAGCCATTCTCTGTCTCCAGCGGGTCAGGACTCGATTGATTGCCTTATGCAACCTTCACGCTGACTTGGCCATACCGCTGCAAACCCATTCCGCAACGTGCGATGCCTGCATGATTGGCTGCGGCGATAACCAATTCTTTGCCATGACAAGGCAAAGCGATCTATTGACGCCAGCGAATGGATTTGGCGCTGCAATCGAGGACATGGAATGACCAGCCCCTGGACGATCGGGATCATCGGTGGATCGGGCCTCTATGCGATCGAGGGACTCGAAGACGCACAGTGGATCCCGGTCAGTTCCCCTTGGGGCGAGCCGAGTGACGAGGTACTGTGCGGGCGGATCGGCGACGTGCGCGTTCGCTTTCTGCCGCGCCACGGCAGGGGCCACCCGATTTCCCCGCACCAGCTCAATTCACGCGCCAACATCGATGTGCTCAAGCGCACAGGCTGCACTGACATTCTCGCGGTTTCGGCGGTGGGCAGCCTGCGCGAGGAGCTCGAGCCGGGCCGCTTCACGATTGTAGAACAGTTCATCGATCGCACCCACGGCCGCGCCAACAGCTTCTTCGGCAACGGCCTGGTCGCGCATGTCTCGATGGCCGATCCAGTCTGCCCCAGACTGTCGGAAATGGCGGCGGCGGCGATCAAGGCAGCGAAGGGCAAACTGGCCAAGGGCGCAACCTACATCGCGATCGAGGGTCCGCAATTCTCCACCCGCGCGGAAAGCCGCCTCTACCGTGAATGGGGCGCGGATGTCATCGGCATGACCGCATTGCCCGAGGCACAGCTGGCGCGCGAGGCGGAGCTGCCCTATGCGCTGATCGGCATGGTCACAGACTATGATTGCTGGCGCGCCAGTGAGCAATGGGGGGGCGAGGCGGTCGATGTCGGTCAGGTAGTGGCGCAGATGCAGGCCAACAGCCAGCTGGCGCGCGATGCGGTGGTGCGCTTCATCAAGGCACTGCCTGCCAAGCGCGCACCGTCGCCGATCGACACCGCGCTCGACGATGCGGTGATTACCGCGCCCGACCAGCACGACCCCGCGCTACTGGCCAAGCTCGATGCGGTGGCGGGGCGTCTGCTCAGGGAGTAATCGCCGGATTGGGGGATTAGTTCGCGCGGCGCGCTTGCCCTGCGCGGCGCAAAGGGGAATCACGTCGCCATGGCGATTCTTTCCGACAAGTGGATCCGCGAACAGGCGCAGACGGCGGGCATGATCGAGCCTTTCGTCGAGGCGCAGCGGCGCGAGGGCTGCATTTCCTATGGCCTGTCCTCCTATGGCTATGACGCGCGCGTGGCGGATGAATTCAAGATCTTCACCAACGTTGACAGCGCGGTGGTCGATCCGAAGAACTTCGCCGCCAACAGCTTTGTCGATCGCAAGACCGATGTCTGCGTGATCCCGCCCAATTCCTTCGCATTGGCGCGCACGGTCGAATATTTCCGTGTGCCGGAGGATGTGCTCGTGATCTGCCTGGGCAAATCGACCTATGCGCGCTGCGGGATCATCGTCAACGTCACCCCGCTCGAACCGGGCTGGGAAGGCCATGTGACGCTCGAGTTTTCCAATACCACCCCGCTCCCGGCGAAAATCTACGCCAACGAGGGCGCTTGCCAGTTCCTGTTCCTCAAGGGCAATGAACGCTGCGAGACGAGTTACAAGGATCGTGCGGGCAAATATATGGGCCAGCGCGGCGTGACGCTGCCAAGGTTGTGAACGGCCCAGCCCTGACGTAGCGGTTTTGACTCTCGCCGGGCCAGCGCGCATCACTCTGGCAAGACGGGAGTGACACCATGGCCAGAGAAACACGCGAATTCGACATCATCGTTTATGGCGCCACCGGTTATACCGGGCGGCTGGTGGCCGAACATTTCGTCCGCGAATATGGCGGCAAGGCTGGCGGCCCCAAATGGGCAATGGCAGGCCGCAGTCTCTCCAAGCTTGAGGAAGTACGCGGCGAGATTGGGGCGCCGGCCGATACGCCGCTGCTGGTCGCCAATGCAGACGATCCGGCCTCGCTCGCCGCCATGTGTGCGCGAACGCGGGTGGTGCTGACCACGGTCGGCCCATATCAGCTTTATGGTGACGCGCTGGTCGAGGCCTGCGTTGCCACCGGCACCGACTATGCCGATCTGTGCGGAGAGCCGGGATGGATGCGCCAGAAGATCGACCAGCATCACGAAGCGGCCAAGGCCAGCGGGGCGCGCATCTGCTTTTCGAGCGGGTTCGATTCGATTCCCTTCGATCTGGGTGTGCTGATGACGCAGAAGGAAGCGCAGGCGCGCTTTGGCAAACCGGCACCGCGCATTCGCGGCCGCGTGCGCGGCATGTCGGGCACTGCTTCCGGCGGCACCGTGGCCAGCATGACCGCGACGATGAAAGCGGTGGCGAAGAACCCATCGCTCATCAAGGTGCTGCAAAGCCCGTTCGGCCTCACCCCCGGCTTCGAAGGGCCGGACCAGCCTTCGGGCATGGTGCCGCATTACGAGGAAGACCTCGGCAAATGGGCCGCGCCCTTCATCATGGCGACGATCAACACCAAGAATGTCCACCGCACCAATTTCCTGCTCGGCCATCCATATGGCGCCGACTTCCAGTATGACGAGATGATGCTGACCAGTCCCGGCGACGCGGGCAAGGCCGCCGCGCATGCGGTGATGGACATGCTCAAGAACCCGTTCGGGGCCAAGCCGCCCGCGCCGGGCGAGGGGCCGACCAAGGAACAGCGCGAAAACGGGTACTACGACGTGCTGTTCGTTGCCGAGATGCCCGATGGGCGCTCGCTGCACTACGGCGTGAAGGGCAGGTACGATCCGGGCTACGGCTCGACCAGCCGGATGCTGGCCGAAACGGGGATTGCGCTGCTCGCCTGCGACAGGCCGGGCGGGGTCGGCACCCCCGGCGCCTTCCTTGGCGAAGCGCTGGTCGAGCGGCTACAGGAACACGCCGAGATCGCCTTCACCCCGGAGGACTGAAGCCAGCGGGACACGCACTCAGAAACTGAAGCGCGCGCTCGCCTTCACATTGCGGCCCGCCAGGGGCACGAAATCCTTGGTAAAGCTGACATGGCGGCGGCCGGCTGCATCGAAGGCATTGTCCACTTGCAGCATGATGGTGACGTTCTTCCTGCCGCGATAGGGCTTCCACGAGAGCGAGGCGTTGGCCAGCGCGAAGCCTCCCGTCGCACTCTCGAACGGCGCAACGCGGTCCTGCCCGTCAAACCATTGCACTTCGAGCCTTCCGTCGAGCGCGTCGCTCTGCGCCTCGATCGCGCCGAGCAGGCTCATCGGCGGAATGCGCGGCAGCGGGGTGCCCTCGGCCAGATTGGCGCGAATATAATCGCCGCGCAGATCCGCCAGCAGAGTTAGCCCCTCGGCCTGATAGAAGGGCAGGCTGACCTCGCCCTCAAGCCCGAAATAGCGGGCATCGTCCTGCAGATAGGCAAAAACCGGGAGGCCATCCTCCACTTCGCCGGTAGCGCTGAGAAAGATGTAAGAATCGAACCAGTTGCGGTAGGCGGCGAAGCTCACCTGCGCCGGACCGGCATTTCCGCGAACATAGGCCTCGACGCCCCATGCCCTTTCCTGCGTCAGGCCTGGGTCGCCCACTTCGAAGGCCTGCGTGGCGACATGCGCCCCGTTTGCGAACAATTCCTCGCCCGATGGGGCGCGCACCACGCGCGTGCCGTTGATGCCGAGCTTCAGCCCGGCACCGGTTTCGTAGGAAAGACCCAGCGCGCCAGAGACGGCGTTGAAATCGCGTTCGATGCCAAGCGGGCTCGAATTCACACTGGACTGTTCGAACCGCCCCGCCGCCTCGATTTCGAACGGGCCGGTGCCATATTCCTGAAGTGCGAACAGCCCGATCTGCGTGTTACGGTTGGGGGCGATAAAGGCCTCATCGCCAATCGCCTCGAAATCCCGGAAAAAGTACTGCACGCCGAACGATCCGCGCAGCGCGCCTTCGTCGTTCTGCACCAGCTCGGCCCGCGCCTCTATTCCGTCGATATTGAAAACGGTGCCGATCTCTGCCCCTTCAAATTCGGTGTGCGAGTAATCGGTATAGCCGACCCGCGTTACCAACCGTTCGAAAAAGCCGCTGCCCAGCGCAAGATCGCCGCGCAGATCGACGCGAAACTGTTTCAGTCCGATCGAGACTGCTTCTTCGCCGCCCAGGCCGGGACGTTCGGGAACGCCGTAATTGGTGTCATACCAGCCAACCGCGGCCCCAAGGCTGCTGTCCCCCGCGAAAAAGCCAAGCCCGGCATTCGCGCTCCAGCTTTCGGCGGAAGTGTTGCGAAGCACTCCGCGCTGCCCGGCCTGTTCGCGCAGCTCCGCCGCTTCATCGATCTCGCCATCAGCCTCGCGCGATGCAGCCTCGGCGAGCAAGTCGGCGCGCAGGCTCTCCGAAGCGATAAATCCCGGCACCTCCAGGTCGCCGCTGTCGCGCCACGAGCCATCGGCATGGAAGACAAAGCCCCCACCAAGCGGGGCATCGGCGGAAGCTCCGGTCTGAAACTGGTTGTTCACGCTGTCGAAGGCGGTCAGCCCGTCGATATGGATGGGTTCATCGGGCACCCGGCGCGGGATGCGCTTGTCGATCACGTTGACCGCGCCGCCGATTGCCTGACTGCCGTATAGCAGCACCGCCGGGCCGCGCAGGACCTCGATCCGCTCGGCAGTGATCGGATCGATCGCCACTGCATGGTCGTCCGAGGTGTTGGAAGCGTCGATCGTGCCGATTCCGTCTATCAGCACGCGCACGCGCTCGCCGGAAAAACCGCGCAGCACCGGGCGCGACACTGCCGGCGAAAAGCCCGTTGCCGTAACGCCGGGCAGCTTGGTCAGCACCTCACCGATCTGGCCGGCAAGGTTGTGTTGCAGCGCTGCACCTTCGATAACGCTGGTTCCGGCCAGCACATCGAGTTGCTTGAGCCCGGTCGCGCTGACCATGATATTGCCCTGATAATCGACGCGCCGGTCATGGAGGTCATCGGGCACCGGCTGCTCAGCGGTCACCGCTTCCTCCTGCTGCGGCCAGGTTTCGTTCTCCTGCGCGGCTGCGGGGGCGGCAGCCGCCCCCAACGCGATTACGCTGGCAACTGTTGTGCTGGTCAGAAGTCGAGACAATTTGAGGTTCCTGATGTAATGTTGTATCATCCACTAGCTGCGTCGATGGCAGGGCGCAAGCGCCTTCGCGCCACATGGCGACGAATTGCAGCGGATCGTCGGTGAGCGGGGAAAGCAGCCGATTACCGGCAGGTCAGGCCCGAATGCTGTTTGGCTGCGCCACATGATTTACGGCCAGGGGCAATGGTGTCCTCGCAGCCGCTGCCGGAACCGGCTCAAGCGTCGGCACTGTCGAGCCAGCCGCCGCTGAAGGCTGCGCGGCGCAGCCCGCGGATGATATTCGGCGATTTGCGCATCACTTTCCAGATCGCATCGGAACGATAGTTCGCCAACATGCCGAGAATCGTCCCCTGATCGATACCCAGCCAGTCGCCACCGACCCAGCCGCTCACCGGATCGACCGTGCCATTGTCGACCCGTAGCGATGTGTCCCGAAAGCTGGGGTTGAACGCATCGAGGAAGCCATAGCGTCCATAAAGGTGGGTACCGTAGCGTTCCTTCATCGCCAGCGCTGCGGCGATGCCGAGTTCGGGCACGAATGGGATGGCACCAATTGCTGCGGTGGGTGAAATGGTGCCGTCGTCGTATCCATCGGGCTCGTTGGCCGGACCGCGCGCCGAATAACCCCGGAACTGTACTTCGCGCCCACCCCGCATTGCGCGGTGCGAACCCGGGCCGTCGCAAGCACACAGTCCCCACATGTCGTAAGCATAGCCGTCCCAGCCCATCGGATTGGTCGCACACCATTCATGGTTGGCACGCGCCTCGCGTCGACCATTTTCGAAATAGTCGATTCCGGCCTCGCGCATCGGTTCATCCTGGATTCCGCGGAAATCGATCCACATCTCGCTGTATTGCCCCGGCCAGATGGGCGCGAACGCCAACCAGCGGTTTGCGCCCTCCCCGCGCCAGAATTTTCGATAGGGCCGGGTCCAGGCCTGCCAGCTATCCTCCCGCGCCGGATACCCGCCCGATCCGAGCGCCAGGATATAGACCAGCTTGCCCTCGTTATACCCGTCCCACTTGCGTTCGATGAAGCCGGTTTCAGGGTGCCAGCCCATCGGAATCGCCGGGCCGCTCTGCTGGAACCAGTCCCATTCGGCCATATCGACGAGGTGGGTGGAGAGCTGACGCAATTCGCGCTCCAGCGGATCGTCGCGGTCGAACCATGCTGCTGCGTGCAGCATGCCCAGGTGCAACAGCCCGGTGTCCACGGTCGAAAGTTCCGTCCTGCCGTGGCGCAGGCCCGTGTCCATGTCGAGGAAATGGTAAAAGAAGCCGCGATATCCGGCAAAGCCTTCCGTTCCGTCACCCTGCGGAAGAGAATGGAGAAAACGCAGCGTCAGGAGTATGCGATCGCGCGCCTGATCGCGGGTGATCCAGCCGCGTTCGGCTCCGATCACATAAGCGGTGATGCCAAATCCGATCGCGGCTATGCTGCAAAACGAAGGCGTGGGCCAACGATCGGGAAGCAGCCCGTTCGCAGGGTTGGCGCGTTCCCAGAAGAACCGAAACGTGCGGTATTCCAGGTCGGTGAAGAACTCCGGCAGTTCACGGCCATAACCGCTGCCGACGAGCACCGAGGGCGTGCACGAAACTGCGGCCAGCGGCGTTACCAGGCCGATTCCACGCAGGACCTTGCGGCGGTCGATAGCCTCAAACATGCATGCTCCCCAAGAAAGTCAGCGGCCGGTGGAGGCGCGCGCCACGAGCGTCGGTGATTGACGCGCGAGCGCAGGCGGCTCGCTCGAACCTTCGAGCTGATCTATCAAGCGCCGAACCGCGCGCTCCCCGATGCCGGCCATGTCCACGCGCACAGTCGAAAGGCCGAGATGGCGCGCCATGGGCACATCGTCGAAACCTGCAACCGCCACTTTCGCCGGGACTTCGATCCCGACGGTGCGCAGCGTTTGCAGCGCGCCCAGCGCCATCATGTCGTTCGCCGCAAAGATCGCATCGAACTGCGTCCCGTCGGCGAGCAGTTGCTGGACCAATTGCTCCCCGCTCGCGTCGGTGAAGTCGCCTTCCACGATCCTGACCGGCAAGTCGGGGGCGAGCATCTGCATGGCTTCGCGGAACGCATCGGCGCGCTCGGCAGCATCGAGATTGCCTGAATAACCGGCAAGGTGGACGATGTTTTTGCGCCCGCCTGCCAGCAGATGGCGTACCATCAGCATGACGCCGCCGCGGTTGTCTATCCGCAGATTGTAATGAGTTGCATCGGCGGGGCTGTTGATCAGCACGGCGGGCAAGTCCGCCGGTATCGCCTGCGCCAGGTCCTCTGCGGAAAGCTGCGGTGCCATGATGATGAGGCCATCCACCCTGCCACGCATGGTGCCCATCGCCTGGTGCGCCAGTCGGCTGTCGGCGTGCATTGTCGAAAGGAGCAGAAGGTAGCCGCGTTCGCTCGCAGCCTTGTCCATGCCGCGCACGACCTCGCCAAAGAATTCGCCGTGCAGATCGGGCAGTACCACGCCGATTGCATGGCTCTTGGCGGTGCTCAAGCTGCGCGCGGCGGCGTTGGGAATATATCCCAATGCATTCATCGCTTCGATCACCTTCTTGCGCGTGTCGGGATGCACATGGTTGTGGCCGTTGAGCACTCGCGAGATCGATGCGACCGAAAGCCCTGCATGGCGGGCGACGTCGCGGATCGTAGCTGGTGGCTTGGCCATGGTTATGGGCCTCCGTCTGGTGAACTGCCATTTGCTTAGCTCAATGCCATTTCCATTGCCACAATAGCGAACGTCATATATGTAACCGGTTACATGTCAATCGCACGCATGTTGGCACCTGTCTCCTGGTTCAGGCATGCGGCGCTGGCTGGCAATCTGGGAGGATGTCGAGAATGCAGTTGACCCGGCGCAGCATGCTGGTGGCGATGGGATTGGCTTCGGCCTGGGCCGCTACGCCGCTCGCAGCACTTGCCAGATCGATCGGCAAGCGCGCCGATGCGCCCTTCATCGAGGCGTTGATCGCGAAGATGACGCTGGAGGAGAAGGCGGGCCAACTGACGCTGCTGCCGTCCGCCTGGGGGGGGTCCAAGGCGGCTCAATTCAACCCACCCGGAAACGGCCAGAGTTTCGACCAGCAAGTGGCGGATGCCGTCGCCGGCAAGCTGACCGGTGTGTTCAACGGGAATGGCGCAGAAATGGCGCGCCGCATGCAGCACGCCGTGATGACCCAGTCACGGCTCGGTATCCCGCTGATGTTCGCCGCCGATGTCATCCACGGCCATCGAACGCTGTTTCCCTTACCGCTGGGCGAGGCTGCGAGCTTCGAGCCAGAGCTTGCGGAACGCACCGCCAGGGCCGCCGCATTCGAAGCCGCTGGCGCTGGCATCGACTGGACTTTTGCCCCGATGGTCGACATTGCCCGCGACCAGCGATGGGGCCGTGTGATGGAAGGTACCGGCGAGGATATCCTTCTTGGCAGCCTGTTCGCTGCGGCGCGCGTCAGGGGTTTCCAGGGTGATGACCTCACTGCGGACGATGCAATGCTCGCCTGCCCCAAGCATTTCGCCGCCTATGGCGCGGCCGAGGCCGGGCTTGACTACAACACCGTCGATATTTCGGAGCGGACCTTGCGCGAGGTCTATCTGCCCCCGTTCAAGGCGTCGTTCGACGCGGGCGCACTCACAACCATGGCTTCGTTCAACGAGATTTCGGGTGTGCCCTCGACCGCCAACAAGTGGCTGATGACCGACCTTCTGCGCGGCGAATGGAAGTTTCCCGGCATGGTCGTGTCCGATTACACCGGCGACGAGGAGCTGATCATGCACGGCTTTGCCGAGGACGGCAAGGACGCCGCGCGGCTGTCTATCCTGGCGGGGGTGGACATGAGCATGGCGAGCAACCTCTACATGATGCACCTGCCCGCGCTGGTGCGCGAAGGTCTGGTTCCAGAAAGCCAGGTCGACGAATCGGTCCGGAGAGTGCTGACGATCAAGGCCGTGCTGGGGCTGTTCGACGATCCCTTCCGTCGGATCGACCCTGCGCGCGAAGCCAAACGCTCGATGACCGCGCAAAACATCGCCCTGGCGCGTGAGGCGGGGCGCAAATCGATCGTCATGCTCAGGAACGAAGGCGGCGTGCTACCACTTCCGCTCTCCAGCAAGGTTGCACTGATCGGTCCCTTCGCCGAAGGCCCGCATGACCTGATCGGTGGCTGGGCGGTCTATGGCGACGATGCGCAGGCTGTCGATCTGGCGACCGGGATGCGCAAAGCCGGCGGCACGGTCACCGTCGCCGAAGGCTGCGGTGTCGAGACACCGGTTCCCGGTGGAATCGAGGCGGCATTGGAGGCCGCAACAGGTGCCGATGTCGTTGTTCTCTCGCTCGGCGAAGCGCAAACAATGTCGGGCGAAGCGCAGTCGCGCACCGACATCATCGTTCCGCGTGTGCAGCAGGAACTGGCTGAGGCCGTGGCGAAGCTGGGCAAGCCGATGGTGGTCGTGCTGCGCAATGGCCGGGCGCTCGCGCTCGAGGGCGTGATCCGCGATGCCCAGGCGATACTGGTGACCTGGTATCTTGGCACAGAAAGCGGCACCGCGATTGCCGATATCCTCTACGGAAGCCACAGCCCGTCGGGGCGCCTGCCGGTCAGCTTTCCCTATGACACTGGGCAACAGCCGTTCCACTATGACCGCAAGCGGACCGGCCGCCCGCAGCCGCCGGGTCCCCGGGTCGATTACAAGGCGCAGTTCCGCGAAGTGCCGAACGAGGCGCTGTTTCCCTTTGGGCACGGCCTCACCTATGGTGAAGTCCGCTATGGCGATCTGCACCTGGATGGGCAGGTCCTGCCATGGGACGGCGCGGTAACGGTTTCGGCCACCGTCACCAATTCGGGCTCGCACGCGATCGAGGAGGTAGCCCAGTTCTACATCCACGACCGTGTCGCGAGCGTCACCCGCCCGGTCAGGCAACTTGTCGCGTTCGACAAGGTCGCGCTGGCCCCGGACCAGACGAAGACCGTCTCGTTCCGGCTCGATCGTTCGATGCTGGAGTTTTACGGCCTCGACGAAAAGCCGGTGGTCGAGCCGGGCGAGTTCGACCTGTGGATCGCACCGTCGGCGCAGGCCGAAGGCGCAAGCGGGAAAATCCGTCTCACAGCCTGAGGCGGTCAGTCCCGGGTGCCGCTCATCCGCCTCAGCTCGTCGAGAATCTGCCCGTGGCTCCCGCGCCTGAGCGGATTGGCCAGCATGACGAGCCCGGCCAGGGCAAAAAAGCAGAGCGGGATCACAGCGAGCACCATCTTGTAGGTGGCATCGCCTGCTTCGGCATGGTGCAGGCCTTCGCCGCCCAGACCGATCCCGACCAGCAGCGTGCCAAGACCGATCGCCAGGCGCTGAAACAGGGCCGAGAGGCCATAGAGCACCGCCTCGCCCCGCACGCCGGTGGTACGCTGACCGTATTCTACCGTGTCGGGCAGCATAGCCCAGAATGAGAAGTGCAGGCCGACGATGCTGGCCTGCACCGCGACCAGGAAGACCTGCACCGGCATTGGGCGGTCAAATGCAAGGGCGATGAACACAACAAGGCAAACAAGACAGGCTACGACCGCCATGAACCACACGTTCCGCGCGCCGAACCTTCGTGCGATCCACCACCACAGCGGGATCGCAACACCGCTGATCGCCATCATCCAGCCCAGCGTAAGCTGCCCTGCCTGCTCGTCATCCAGCGCATACTTGAAATAGTAGAGCACCGACTTGTCGAGACCGGTCACTGCCACGATCATCGCCATCGCCGCCGCGCTCAGCACCAGAAAGGCGCGGTTGCTCATCACTGCTGCGATCATTCCGCGAACGGCTTCGTGGGTCCGCCCGGCCGGGATCCGATCGGCATCGCGGTAAGTCAGGCCGACCACGATGAGGAGCACGGTTCCGGCAATTGCAAACGCCGCGGCCGACGCCAGAAAGGCCTCCTTCCCGCTGCCACCGCTCAATACCTTGCCCAGGGGAACGGTTCCGACCGCTACGATCACCGCAGCCAGCGTGCCGAACAGCATTCGCGCGCCAACCACCAGCGCCCGGTCGTCGCTGTCGAGGCTGATCCGTGCGGACATCGCCAGGTAGGGAATGTTGACGAGAGCATACAGCGTGCGAAACAGCAGATGCCCAGCCAGAATCCAGACGAACTGCCGTTCATCGTCAACCGGAAGCGCGGTATATGCCAGAACGAAGCTGAGGCCGAGTGGCACGGCCCCGACCAGCAGTACAGCCCGGTAACGCTCCGGTCGACGCAGCCGATCGGCGAGGACCCCCACCAGAAGGCTGGCAATTCCGTCCCAGATCGATGCCAGTGCGTAGCCCAGCGATGCCAGGGCGATCGGCAGGTGCAGTTCCTCGGTATAGTAGAACAGCAGGTAGAGCATAACGCTCTGCCAATAGAGGTTGAACGCGAAATCGCCCGATGCAAACACCAGCAGCCGCCAGTTCTGCCGTTTCGGTCCGGTCATTGATTCATCTGCCCCTCGTTCTCCGGCCTTCACCGCAACTGCCCGGCGCATGTGGCTTAGCGCAGGCCCGGCACCGGTGACATCGAATTCCTTCAGGCCCGCGCTCCGGCATTGAGGCGCGTCTTCAGGAAGATGTTGGTGGTGAGCCGGCCCGAGGCGGGATCGTCGCTGAAATCGAATCCCTGCGGAATTACGCCCGAATGGAGCAGGCGCCCCGGATAAGCGACCAGCCTGCCTGCGCGCCCTTCGACATGGCCGATAGGTTCGAAGGCGCCATGCTCACGGGGGTAAACGTATCGCGGCCCGGCGCTTTGGGCGTCGCGGCGGGCAATCGCGACAAACCGGTCCACGTTATCTGGCGTGACCAGCTCCAGCCCCGTTGCAATATGACGGTAAAAGGCGGTGCCCGCGCACGGCGCCGCATAGTGCAGCAGCGCGATCAGATCCTCGTCCACGCTGTCGAAATGCGGCAGGCGCTGCACTGGGGTCAGCGCCTGGGGGCGTGTGGTCACCAGCGAAAAGCTGGCCTCGACGAGATCGAAACCATCGACATCGAATGCACCGCCGATGAAGCTCGCCGCATCTTTCAGCAAGCTGGTGACATAGGTCCAGGCTGCGTTGTCGGCGGGCCCAATGATCCGGCGCAGCCCGGGATAATTGTTGGCCGCATACGGAAACGGGCCGAGTGCCTGGGCCATGGCGATGATGGCCGCCGGTTCCGGGCCGATTTCATCCACCGTAAGCACCGGAGTGCGACTGATCCCGACAAGCTGGCGCGTGGGCTGCACAGTCCACCTATTAAAAAACGGGGCAGGCAAGACGGAGGATACCGCATCTTGCCTGCCCTTGTGGACCCGCATTTTCCGGGGCAGCCATCAGAACCGGTATTTGATCCCCGCCTGGAAGCTGCGGGCATCGTTGCCCACCTGACTGTCTTCGACCAGTGGCGGCGGGACACCGCCGCCAGCGCCCCACGACGAATAATTGCGGTTGAGCCAGTTGAACACGTTGAAGGCCTGGAAATCGACCGTCAGTTCGTGCCCTTCGCCATATGGCATCTTGAAGGTCTTGGCCACGCGCAGGTCAAATCGTTTGTAACCGATGAATCGCTTGGGCGAGAGTGGGCCGCCAAGGTTACCGACACAGCACGCCCCATCAGGTGCGGCAGGGCCGCCATTCCATGGCGCCTGAAGGGTGCCGAAACGCGGCCCCGAAGTGAGCGTGAGGAAGCCCGACAGGTCGATGTCCCACGGCGCCCGCCAGTTTCCGGTCAGGACATAGCGCCAATCTTCGATCCCGTTGACCTTCTGCCAACCGAACCCGGTCTGGTCGGCACCGTTGAAGAACTCGTCGCCGTTGAGTTCCATCGCGACGTTCGAGGTGGCCCGCTGTATGGTGAGCACCGAACGGAAGCCCCACTCGCTGACGTCGGTAAACGGCTTCTCCAGCTCGAAATAGAGCCCGGTAAAGCGCGCCTTGCCGTCGGACACACCGCGATCGAGCTTGCCCGAAAACCCGGCGAGCTGCGCATTCTGCGCCGCGCAAACCGAAACCGGCACCGGCGATCCGTCGCCATTGGACAATCCGCCGGGGCTGAAGTCCTGGATCCAGTTGCGCCCGCCATCGGTGCAGCCGGTGACATTGCCGTTGGCATCGCGCGTCACGAAGCGCGAGAACCAGCCGTTCTCGAAGAAGTTGGAGCGCACAAACTGGAAGATGTTGTCCGACTCGATGTGACTCAGCGTCAGCGATGCCTGGATATCGCCGAACCGCTTGCGTACGCCGATGTTGAACTGATCGGAATAGGGCAGCGAGGTCTTGTTGTTGAGTACGAAAACGCTGCCGCCGCCCGGGAACAAGGGTGCCGCCGCTGCGCGGAGTGCGTCCGTGTCGCGCAGCGCCGAGGAATAGTCGAGGCAGCCGGTGGTGACCGTTGCCGAACAGAACGGCACCGTCACCGTCTTGTTTTCATTGGTCAGCGTTTCGATCACCCCTTCGATGAAGAGGTTGCGATCGTAATAGCGCCCGGCCCCGGCAAAGAATACCAGGTCACGGTCGCCATGAACGTCGTACGAAATGCCCAGGCGCGGCTGGAAGGCGCCCCATTCGCGCCCGCGATTGTCGCCGGTTGAGATGAAATCTTCCGGATCGATCCCGTTCGCCGCCCAGCCGGGATAGTTGCGCAGCGCGTCGGCTACTGCCTGCGGGGTGACGTAATTGTTGTTGTTGGCGTTCGATTCGAAGTCCCAACGCAAGCCAAGATTGACGGTCCAGTGCTCGTCGGGGGCCCATTCGTCCTGGGCGTAGAGGCCGATCTGCGTATCGCTTGACGAAAGCTCGTCGCTTGGCTGAAGATTGATCTGCGCGCCGAACGGCGTGGCGGTCTCGAAATCGAAACTGGCGACGGCGCCGGGGTTGGTGAAGAAGAACGACCCGTTGAAATGATCCGAGACATTGCGCGTCAGATCCAGGAAGGCGACCTGCGCACCCAGCTTGATACGATGATCGCCGCGTGCCAGCGTCAGATCGTCGCGGAACGTCAGCGCCCTTGTCCGATCGCCCTGCTCGAAGAAATGGGCCCCGGCCCGCACGATCGCATCGAAACTGGTGCCCTGCGCCAGGATCAGCTCCGGTCCGGTGCCTACACTGGGGGTCGACTGCGTGGCCTTGAGATAGGAAATATTGAGGACGTTGTAGATGTCGTCGCCGGCATGGGTCCAGTTGAGCTGGTAACGATCCTCGTTGGTGCGGATCGTACGTCCATGGCTGGGCGTGGCATTGCCGTCGATATCGGAAAGATTGTTCTCGCTGCGGATGAAGCCCGAAAGGTTAATCGTATCTTCGCCCGAGGCATAGAAGGTCAACTTGCCGAAATAGAGCTGCTGTTTGAAGTCGTTATTGTGGGTGACGTTGACTTCGCTGGCCAGGTTCTGCGGAATCGGCGTCGTCACGTTGCCGGTGGCACCGGGCAGATTCTGGTCGGTGCCTTCCATCGCGACATAGAAGTTCAGCTTGCCCGGAATGATCGGCCCGCCCAGTTCACCGCCAAACTGCTTGCGGTTATAATCCGGCTTCTCAAATCCCCGCTGCTTGTCGAAGAAAGGCTGGGTGATGAACCCCTTGGGCTGGAACTGGATGAAGGCGGATCCGTGGAACTCGTCGCCGCCGGTCTTGGTGATGGCGGTCAGCACCGCGGAGCCTGCCTGGCCGGTTTCCGCGCCGAAATTCTGCGTTTCGACCTTGTATTCCTGGATCGCGATCTGTGGGAAGGGGTTGCCGAGGCCGAAGTTCTGGCCGAGCACTCCGCCGTGATTGATCGGGTTCTTGATGCTGACCCCGTCAAGGAAGACGTTGACGTTGCTCGATGCCACACTGCCCGCCTGGATCTGGGCGTTGCCGCCGCGTGACACGGAAAGGCCCGGCGCCAGTTCGGCAAAGGCGAGGAAGTTGCGCTTGTTCTGCGGCAGATGTTCGATCTGCGCGGGAGTGACATTGGTCACCACGCTTTGCGTGCGCACTTCCTGCACGATTCGTCCGCCGCGCACCACGATCTCGCGCGAGGCGTCGGTGAAATCGACCACCGACGTCTGCCCGATGAGCAGCGTCGTTTCCATCGGGTCGCGGCCTTCCACTTCCACCCGATAGGTCGAAGGACGCAGGCCGATGATGACGTAGTTGCCCTGTTCGTCGACCTTGCCCGTGCGCTGCTGCCCGGTGTGAATATCGGTCACCACCACCACGGCACCTGCCTGCGCGCCGTCGACACGGCCTTGCAGAACCGCGGCGTCCGACTGCGCATACACCGGCTGCGCCGCGAGCAATGCCAAGGCCAATGCCGCCGTCGAACCCGTTACCGCCAGCCTGCGGCGAATGGAATGATTGCTGTGATCCACGCCCCTCTCCTCCCTTGTTCTGGTCCGAATTCGTTGCCGGACCGTTTCCAGGCCGAACGAATCGACCAGTATTAACCTCTGATTATCGTTTTCTGTAACCGGTTACAAGTTTATTTCACATGTGGCCCGGATGGCGCGGTCAAGACGCCGTCTAGGGTTCGCCGAAAGCCGGGTCGACGCTCGACACGGGTCCCGCCGCACCGACGCGGAGCGTGGGCGCAGGCTGCTGCTGCGTCGCCAGCTTGCGCCGGATGTATTCGGCATGGTCGAGCATGCGCGTGGCATTGTCGGCGATGACTTCCTCGATGTCCTTGAGAAATGCCATTGCCTGGTCGGCGGGGACCAGATCGACCATCGGATCGGGAGCTGCCTCGAACCCCTGGCCCAGCAACACCTGGACCCAGCTTTCCTCGCGGAACAGTTCGGCCTTGCCGTGCTGGAAGAAGCGGGCCGCCGATGCGAACAGCTCCAGCCGTTCGGCCAGACTTTGCGGCACCTCCATATGCTTGAGATAGGCCCAGAATGGCGTATCCTCGCGCCGGGTCACCTTGTAATGCGCTATGATGAAATCGCGCACGTCCTCGTATTCAAACGCTGTCTGGCGGTTGTATTCATCGATGTCCGCCTGATTGAAGGATCGACCGGGAAACAGTGAAATCAGCCGGAAGATTCCGGTCTGGATCAGGTGGATCGAGGTCGATTCGAGTGGCTCGAGGAAACCGCTCGAAAGCCCGATGGCGACGACGTTCCTTTCCCACGAACGCTCCCGTCTACCAGGGCGGAACCGTACCGGCATCGGGTCCTTGAGCGCGGCGCCGTCTAGGTTGGCGAGCAGGATCGCGGAAGCCTCGTCGTCGCTCAGATGCTCCGCCGCATAAACCAGCCCGTTGCCGATCCGGTGCTGAAGGGGAATGCGCCATTGCCACCCGGCACCATGCGCAGTCGAGCGGGTGGAGGAAGAGAGTACCGGCGCATTTTCGCACGGAACGGCGAGTGCACGGTTGCACAGCAGCCACTGGCTCCAGTCCTGGTAATCCACCCCCATGGCATCGCCGATCAGCAGGCCCCGCATCCCCGAGCAGTCGACGAACAGGTCCCCGCCGATCACCCGCCCGTCAGCCAGGGTGACGCTTTCGACGAAGCCGCGCTGTGGACACTTCGAAACCTCGACGATTCGCCCGTCGATCCGCGCCACCCCTTGCGCCTCCGCGCGCTTACGCAGGAAGGCGGCATAGGCGGTGGCATCGAAATGGAAGGCATAATCGAGGTCGCTGAACGGCGAGCCAGGGTTGCGCTTGTCCGGGGTTGCCATGGCGGCACGGCGCGCGGCGGCGCAATTGATCGCATAATTGTCGAAGTGGCCGAGTTGGCCCGACGCGCGATGACGCAGATAGAACTGGTGCGTATGAAGCCACAGCAAGTCCTGGCCGATGTTGCCGAAACCGTGGATGTATGAGTGGCCAGGCTCACGCCAGTTGACGAATTCGATGCCCAGTTTGTAGGTCGCATGCGCCTCACGCAGCAGGTCGAGATCGTCGATCCCGGCCATCTCGTTGTAGATCTTGATCGCCGGGATGGTCGCCTCGCCCACGCCGATCGTGCCGATGTCGCTCGCCTCGATCAGTGTGATCGAGTAGCCGGTGGAGAATAGCCGGGAAAGCAGCGCCGCTGTCATCCATCCCGCCGTACCCCCGCCGACGATGACGATTCGCGAAATGGGTATGTTCTCCTCCATCGTCCTCTTCCTTCCGATGGTGCCGGTTACTGGAACCGATTACAGTTCTTAAGGCGAAATCGGCAGAATTGAAGCCCTGTTTTGCTTGTGCCATCGCGGACCGTCCGCCATGGTGGCATCAGGGTACCAATCGGACGGGCGAGGGCGAACCGCTGTGATCTTGTCGAGGATGATACGGACGATCCGGCTGGTCGGGCTTGCACTGGCAGCCTTGCCCTGCTCTCCCGTCGGCGCCCAATCGGAGTCCGCGCGTTTCGGTGACGAAATCCATGTCTTTTCGATCGAGGACGAGGTTCGTCCCGCCCCCTCGTGCGCGACACTGTTCGTTGGCAGTTCCTCGATCCGGTTCTGGTTCGGGATCGACCGCGACTTTCCCGGCAGGCCGATCATCAGGCGCGGATTTGGCGGAGCCACGATTGCCGACATCAATTACCGCTTCGATGCCGTGGTCGGGCGTTACCGCCCCCGACAGATCGTGTTCTACGCGGGCGAGAACGACCTCGACGCAGGCATGACGCCCGAAGCAGCGGCTGCACAGTTCGACGCTTTCATGCACCGCAAGCGCGAGGTACACGGTGCAACCCCGGTGTTCTTCATCACCGCCAAGCCTTCGCCCGCGCGCTGGCAGCAGTTCGCCGCGCAGAGCGATTTCAACCGCCGCATCGAAGCGATGGCCGCGCGTGAGGATGACCTGGTGTTCATCGATATCGCCGCCCCGATGCTCGATCAGGGTGAACCGCGAGCCGATTTGTACATTTCGGACCGCTTGCACATGAACCACAAGGGCTATGCGATCTGGAAGAACCGTGTCGGCGCCGCGCTGCGCGGTGCCAAGGCAAGCAAAAGCCCCTATTGTCGTTGATCGCCGCGCGTAGTCACCAGGAACCCATCGGATGCTTACAAGAATCCTTCTTGCCCTGACGCTTGGCCTGTTCGCCGCCCCAGCCATCGCAGGCCCCGCCCGTGCGGCGTGCGACAGACCGCCGCTGCTCGCAATGACCTATAACATCCGGCTCGATACGCCTGCCGATGGCGACGACGCCTGGCCGCACCGGCGCGATTTTCTGATCGGGCAGATCGCCACAATGCGGCCCGAGCTGCTCGGCTTGCAGGAAGTGCTGCCCCACCAGAAGCGCGAGCTTGAAACTGCCCTGCCCGATTATATCGTCCTGGGTGTGGGCCGCGATGACGGACGGGAGCAGGGTGAATTCGCGCCGCTCGCCATCGACCGGAGGCAGTTTCGCGTTACGGAGCACGGCACGTTCTGGCTCTCTCCCACACCCGATGTCCCTTCGCTTGGCTGGGATGGGGCGTTCAAGCGGATGGTCACCTGGGCACGGATTAGCCGCCGCTTCGGTGGTAGCCGCCTCCTGGTGCTCAACACCCATTGGGATCATGTCGGAACGGTCGCGCGGATGCACTCCGGCGCGATGATGCTCGAATGGATCGCCCGCAACCGGCGCAAGGGCGAAGAGGTCGTCGTGCTGGGAGATTTCAATGCGGGGGCCGATGAACCGTCGGTGCAGCAACTGACGGCTGGCTCCGCCCAAGGCGCGGCTCTCGTGGACGCGAAGACTGCCTCCGCCATGGGAAGCTTCGGGCCGAGGATCAGCTTCAACGGATTCGATCCGTTCCCTAGGGAGGGCAAACTGATCGATCATGTCTTCACCAGCCCCACCATCGCGGTGCGCGTCCACGGCGTGATCGCCCAGCACGAGAATGGCAGGGCGGCGTCCGACCATTTCCCCGTGGTCGCACTGCTCGATCCGCAACAGGGTAATGGCGGGCGTTGCCGCCGTTCCCCAAAATGATTTTTCTCAGTTGCAGGCGGGATTGCCCGCCTTGCGCATTTCAATGAACACGGCACTGTGCGGTCGCAGGCGCAGCACCGATCCGGCCCGTTTGCGCCTGACCGGCCAGGCCTTCGGCCCTGCTTGCGTTATCTTGGGCGGGGTGCCGTTCACGGTAACAGTGCGCGCGTCAAGATCGGAAGCCGCCAGTTCAGTGACCTGTGCTGCGACGGGAATGGTCAGGCGACCCGGCCTGTCCGACAGCGAGAGCACGAGCAAGGTGACACCGCCCCCGCGAGCGGGATGGCAATGCGCGTGGATTGAATAGCCCTGCGTATCGACAGCAGGGTCGAGAACCCCCACACCCATGGTCTCCCGCCACAGCACAGCCGCCCAGAAATTTGGACGCGCCTCCATCGTTTCGCGGTCGACCAGCGCGTAATCGCCCGAGGCCAGCGTATTATGCGCGACCAATTGGACATTCGCCCGGGCGAGCCGTCCGAGTTGGTCGAGAAAGCGGAACGTGTCGCGAAAGGTCGATGCCCACACGTCACCGCCGCAGGCGGCCTGCGCGGTTTCGGTCAGCCAGATCGGCTTGCCCGGATCGTGGCGGTCGCGCTGTCCGGCATACCAGTCGTGATCCGCCTGGGTGCGCGACAACCACTCCTGCGAAAGTGCCTCGTCCGCAGACGTCTGGTTCCCGAACTCGGAGCATCGCGCCGACAGGGCGCCATAGAAGTGATAGCTGACGACATCGGCCTGCCCGCCAGCGGCGATGACGATACTCTCGACCGGCAGTTCGCCGCCCTTGCCCGAAGTGCTGTGCCCCAGGACCGCGACACCGGGCAATTCACGCTGCGCAAACTGCCGGAACAGTGTGAAATCGCGCGCATAGTCCATAGCCGAATAGTCGGGCGGCAACGCGCCGATCCGCACAAGATTGGGCTCATTGACAAACTCGACCGCCGCAATCGGTGTCTGCGTCGAGCCCGCCAGCGCGACTAGCCTTCCCGCCTGTTCGCTGGACCAGCTACCGTCTTCATGCCGTGCGCCTGCGCTCGCCGGGAACGACAACAGCAGCGCGCCGCCGGTAGCGCGGACCAGTGCCGCAAGCTGGTTCCAGCGATCCCGCCCCAGTACCTGACCGAAACCGGGCGGCGGGGCTGACGGCGTCCGCTCGCCCTCTGCCGGAATATAGGTACTGTTTGCCCAGGTGCCGCTTACCCGGATCACCGTGGGGCCGAGCGCACGCGCCAGCACCACCAGGCGCGGGTCGGTGAGATCCAGCGGCGGACGCGGCGCAAGCCTGCGCTCGAACGGATCGCCATATGGCGCCCAGAACTCGCCCCCCGTGACCTCGGCCATCTCGATGTTGAACGAAAGATATTGCGGGCCGACCGTCGCCACGCGAGCCCATCCATGCGGATCGAGCACCAATGGTCCGCCGCTGTCCGCGGAAGATTGCGCCGGCATGGCCAATGCCAGCGCGGCGGCCACTACCAACCGGCCTCGATGCATACGGCAGGTTCGGCTGCCCGATCCGGCGCTCATCGCGCGGCCGGTTGCCGGGCCATGCGCCCATTCTGCGCCAGGATCCCGAAAACACAGATCGCGCCATAGGCCAGCATCGGCACGAAAAATGCCAGCGACAGGCTGGCCTGGTCGGCCAGTTGCCCAACCACATAGGGTAGTAGCGCCCCACCTACGATGGCGAGGCACAGCAGGCCCGAGGTGGAAGCCTGCGACACTCCCGATCGTTCGAGCGTGATGGTGAAGATCGTGGGGAACATGATCGAGTTGAACAGCCCGACCGCAAGCGCGGCAAAGCCCGCCACACGACCATCGCTGAGCGCGACGAGCAGGCACAGCGCAGATGCCATCCCGGCGGCGATCAACAGCAGGCGCGGCGCGGGCAGCCGGGTGAGCAGAAAGCTGCCGATGAAACGGCCAATCAGCGCCCCCATCCAGTAAACATTAGCGAGGTAGAATCCCGCCGTTTCGAGCGGCAGGCCCATGATTTCCTCCTGGTTGAGGAAGTTGATCATGACCGACCCGATCGAAACCTCTGCCCCGACGTAAAGCCCGATGGCGACAGCACCGAAGATCGCCCAGCGCGAGCGCAATGCTTCAAGCACCGATGTCGGCTGCGGGCAGGCCTGCGCTGCCCTGGCCGCGCCAATCTGCCTGCGCGATGCAGCAATGAACACCAGCAACCCCGCAAGCATTGCCGCGATGAGGAGGAACGTCTCGCCCACCGCGTCCAGCGCCAGGATGCGGTCGGCCTCATTGATGATCGGCGCATGGCCGGCCTTGATCACTCGCTCGTCGAGCATGATGCGCGAACCGAAATTGACCCCCAGAACCACGCCCAGCGAATTGAACGCCTGGGCAAAGGTCAGCCGGAAGTGGCTCGATTCTGGCGGTCCCAGCGCTGCTGCCAGCGGGTTGGCGGCCACCTGCAACGTGGTCATGCCCGCAGCAAGCACGAACAGCGCGCACAGGATTAGGGCGAAATCCTGGAACCGGATCACGAAACGCAGCAGCAGGCAGCTCGCGATCATCACGCCCAGTGCCGCGAGGATCGCATTGACCGGTCCTACGCGCCCGAGCAGGGCCGCCGCCGGGAACGACATTACGCCATATGCGGCAAACGACACCAGCTGGACCATCAGCGCTTCGGTATAGCTCAGGTGAAAACTGGCCTTGAGCGAGGCGATCAGCGGATCGTTGTTGGAAGCGATGAACCCCCAGGCAAAGAACAGCGTGGTGACGGTGGCGAAGGCCGCCGAAAAGCCCGAAAGGTGGCGCACCGTACGCGCCGCAGGGTTCATTGCCCGTCCCAGGCCAGAGTGGCGACCGCACCGGCGGGAAGCTCGGCGCCGAAAGCCCTTTTCCCTTGCACGATCTGCAGACGGCGCTGCATCTTACCCGCGTTGCGCACGATCAGAACGATCTCGCCCGATCCGGCCTGCCGGAATGCAACGTGCTCGAGCGCACCCTCTTCGCCTTCCCCCGAAACGCTCGAAATTCGGACAGCGCCTGGCCTGACGAAACGGCTGGCATGGGCGAAGGCGTAGTATTCCGGCTCGCGGGTCAGCTCGCCGCTCGCAGTGTCGAGAGTGACCAGCCCGCGGCAGTTGCCACAACCACCCAGATGCGGCCCGGAGCTCTTGTCGAGCACCAGGTTCCACATCACTACCCCGCGTGCCCAGTTGCGCGGTGCGCCGATCACCAGGCGGCTGACGGTCCAGCCAAAGGCCCGCTCCCAATCGCCGCTCCACCCACCACCCGAGCATTCGGTGAACCAGGTCTCCTTGTCGGGATGGAGATCATGGACCAGCGACTGCGCGGCAACGTCGCCGCCGTAGCAGTGCCAGGCGACACCATCGACATAGGCAACGGCAGCAGGATCGGCGAGCACTGCAAGCGGCGATTCGGGCTCATCCCAGTTGTGATCCCAATCGAGCAATTTCACCCCTGGCAGCCGCTTGCGCAGCAGCGGCCCGAGTTCACCCGCGATGAAGGCCGCACGTTCCATCGGTTCGACCCGCATCCCGGGATAGTCGGCAGGTTCAAAATGCGGCTCGTTCTGGATCGTGAGCATGTCAACCGGCACGCCTGCCTTGCGCATCGCCCGGGCATAGCTGACCAGGTAATGCGCGAAATCGCGGTAGCGGTCGGGTCGCAGCCGCCCCTTGATGAGCGATCCGCTGTCCTTCATCCACGCAGGCGCGCTCCACGGCGAGGCGATGATGCGAAGCTGCGGGTTGATCGCGCGCATCTCCTTGAGCGTGGGGATCAGATGGATTCGGGCAGATTCGATGTCCGCCTTCGCCCGGCCCGGCGTGTCGGCATAGGTATAATGGCGCAGCGAGAAATCCGAAGCGCCGATGGTAACCCGTGTGACCGACAGGCCGAGGCCATTTTCACGGTCGAACATTTCCTCAAGAAAGGCCGAGCGCGCCTTCGGGTCCATACCGGTCTGGATCAACCAGGCGCTGGCATCGGTGATCGCTGCGCCAAAACCGGCGAACGGCTGATAACTGCGCGCCTCGTCGACAACGACGTCGGGCGGGTGCGCAGGATCGGCAACTTGCAACTCGGCGTCCGTCATGCTCGCCATTCGCCGCGAACCGTCAGCATAAGTGACCCAGCCGCGCACCGTATCGAGACCGGACTTTTCGCCAGCCGCAAACGCCGCCGGGGCCAGCATGAACAGGGTCACCATGCCAACCGCGCGGGCCAGCCGGTGGATCATGCCCGCTGCTCCGCCTTGCAGTATTTCTCGACGAAATCGGCATGGCTGGGCATGACCGCAACGCATTTGCCGATCACGTTTTCGATATTGCCCAGATACTGGACGATCTGCGGCTCGCTCTTCACATCGACCAGCGGATCGTAGCCCTTGGGAATGATCCCCTGCCCCAGCATCACCTGAATCCAGCTTTCCTCGCTGAACAGTTCCTCGTCCTCGCGGAAGATACGGCCATTGGCGCGAAACAGGTCGATCTTGCGCTCGAGCGTGGCGGGCACGTCCATGTCACGGCAATAACGCCAGAACTCCGAATCGTCGCGTTCGGTGGCCTTGTAGTGAAGGATGATGAAGTCGCGGATGCGCTCGTATTCGAAGTCGGTCTGCCGGTTGAACTCGTCGATGTTGGCCTGGTCCAGCCTGCCGTCGGGAAACAGCCGGATCAGACGGATGAGCGCGGACTGGATGAGATAAAGGCTGGTCGATTCGAGCGGTTCGAGAAATCCCGATGCCAGCCCCACCGCCACGCAGTTGCGGTTCCACACCTTGCGGCGCTTGCCCGCGGTGAAGCGGATGCGGTTAGGCTCGGCCAATTGCTCGCCATCGAGGTTGGCGATGAGGATGCGTTCCGCCTCGGCCTCGTCCATGAACTTGCTGGAATAGACATGGCCGTTGCCGGTGCGGTGCTGGAGCGGAATGCGCCATTGCCAGCCTGCGCCATGCGCGGTCGACTTGGTGTAGGGGGTGAAATTTTCGGACCGGGTGCAAGGGACCGCCAGCGCCCGGTCGCATGGCAGCCAATGGCTCCAGTCCTCAAAACCCGTCTGCATCGCCTGCTCGATCAGGAGCCCGCGAAAGCCCGAGCAATCGATGAACAGGTCCGCCTCGATCCGCTCACCGCTCTCGAGCGTGACCGCCTCGATGAAGCCGTCTTCTGCCTTTAGCGAAACATCGACGATCCTGCCTTCGGTGCGCGTAACGCCGCGGTCCTCGGCATATCCGCGCAGGAACCTTGCATAGAGCGCCGCATCGAACTGATAGGCGTGGGCAATGTGCGCGATCGGCGAATCGCCCATGTCGGGGCGCGCGGGCATGAACCGGTTTTGCAGCGCGGCGGCAGTGTTGATCGAGAGATTGGCGAAGTCGGATGTTTCGCCTTGCAGGTGCATCTTGAGCCAATACTGGTGGCAGCGCAGCCAACCCATGTCCTGCCCGATCACCCCGAAGCCGTGGATATAGCTCGACCCGATCCGGTCCCAGTCGTTGAACTGGATGCCCAGCTTGAAGGTGCCCTGCGTCAGGCGCATGAATTGCGCTTCGTCAAGCTCGAGCAGTTCGTTGTATTTCTTGATCGCTGGGATGGTCGCCTCACCCACGCCAATCGTGCCGATATCCTCCGATTCGACCAGTCGGATGCGGTACAGCCCCTGAAACAGGTGCGCGAACAGGGCCGCGGCCATCCAGCCCGAAGACCCGCCGCCCACCACCAGGATGGACTTGATCCGCTCACTCATCGCGCCTGCACTCCTTCGCGGCCAGATGCCTTTATTCGTCCAGCATCGGGCAGCTTGCAACCTTGTCCAGCGGCAACTCACGCAACTTTGCCGTCTCGGCAGCGCGCAGGCCATGGCCGCGAGCGAACAACACGGGCCGAGCCGAGCTTTCGGGGCAGGCCGCGCCCGGCCAGTCAAACGGAAGACGGCCGGTAAAGTCGCGGTCCCCGAACAGCACATCGGCAATGCCGGTGGCTTCGGTCCCTGGCAGCCAGGCGGCGATAAAGGCGTCTGACCGGTTGATCAGGTCGTTGGCATAGACCGGCCTGCCCGAATAGAGGATCGACACGACCGGCACGCCCTTGCCCGACACCGCCTTGAGCACGGCCAGGTCCTGAGGATAGCGGTCCGAATGACGCAGCGTTCCGGGCAGGCGGATATCACCCTTCATCTCGGCATAGGGTGTCTCGCTGAGCACCGCGATCACCACATCGTAATCGCGCGGATCCACGCCTGCGGCATCGACGCTGAAATCAACCCTGCCGCCGTCTGACACTGCCTTGCGCAAGGCGGAGAGCATGTCGTCGGCCTGCGGGAAGTCGGCGTCGTCGGTGCCGTCGCCCTGCCAGGTGAGCGACCAGCCGCCGAGCTGCGCAACCACACTGTCCGCCCCGCGTCCGACCAGCAGGATGCGGGCATCGCGCGGTAGCGGGAACAGGCCGGGACGCCGATTCTTGAGCAGCACCAGCGATTTTGCCACCGCCTCGCGCGCCAGCGCCTCGCCATCGTCCGACGCGATCGCCCCTGAACGATCGGCCGCGGGAACGGGCGATTGCTCGAACAGCCCGGAACGCATCTTGACCCTGATGATCCGCGTTACGGCATCGTCGATCCGGCTCATCGGAACCGCGCCGTCTTCGACATCGGCCACGGTATTGTCGATGAACGCCTTCCAGTCATCGGGCACCATGAACAGGTCGATCCCTGCGTTCACCGCCTGCGGACAATGCGCCTTGGTGCAGCCATCGACCTGCTCGATCGCATTCCAGTCGGACACTACCAATCCGTCGAAGCCGAGCCTGCCCTTGAGCACATCGGTGATCAACGCGCGGTTGCCGTGCATCTTGCCATGGCTCGCCCCGGCCTTGCTGTCGGTCCAACTGCTGTAGGACACCATCACCGTCTGAACCCCGGCTTCGAGTGCGCCGTAATATCCGGGGGCATGGGTTGCGATGAGATCGGCAAGCGGTGCGCGGGTCTCGCCCTGATCGATCCCGCCATGCGTTCCGCCATCGCCGATGAAATGCTTGACCGATGCCATGACCGCATCGGGCCCGGCAATATCGCCCTGCAAACCGCGCACGAAGGCGTGGGCATAATCGCGTACCAGTGCCGGGTCGGAAGAATAGCTTTCGTAGGTGCGGCCCCATCGCGGGCTCTGCACAACCGCCACGGTCGGCGCAAAGCTCCAGGTGATGCCGGTTGCGCGCACCTGCCGGGCGGTTTCGGCGGCGATGCGCCCCACCAGTTCGGGATCGTGTGCGGCACCAAGGCCGATATTGTGCGGAAACAGCGTCGCGCCGAATACGTTGTTGTGGCCGTGGACCGCGTCGGTGCCCCAGATCACCGGAATCTGCACCGCCATGTCGGTGGTCATCGACGCCCGATAATAGGCACCGGCCAGGTCGGCCCAGTCCTTGACCGTCGCATGCTTGTTGCCCTGTGGCCATGCCCCGCCGCCATTGAGGATTGAGCCGATGTAGTGCTCGCGCACCTCGTCGGGCGTGATCGAGCGGATATCGGCCTGTGTCATCTGCCCGATCTTCTGGCGCAGGGTCATCCCCGCCACGATCTGCGCGATGCGCGCCTCCATCGCCGGATCCTGCACGACCGGACTCGTCACCGTCGGCCATTCGTCCGTTGCGGTCTGGCTCTGCGCGCACGCAGCGACAAAGGCCAGCAGGGACGCGGCGGCCACGGCCCTTGGGAACAGACGGAAAATATTGATTTTCAGCACGTTTTCGCCACCTCGATGTCGAACCTGCACCTGCGCCAGGCCTTGCCGGTCGCAAGAACCCGGCGCCACGCGACAACCCGAAGGGCCTGCGCCGGAGCGATAACTCGTTTCTTCGCCACAAGAAATTCCGGGTCGGCAGCCGTGACCGCCGACCCGTGTCCGATTAATACTTGTAGCTGAAGCCGAACAGGAACTGACGCCCGTACTTCTCCACCACCTCGGGCAGGAACGACCCGTCCGAAGTGCGCGCACCGCCCGCATCCACGCCCAGGCGGGTGCGGAAGGGCGAATTGGTGAGGTTGTTGACCTGGAACAGCAGGCCCAGCCCCTCCAACGTCGATCCAGGCTGGAAAGTGTAGCCGATCTGCGCCGAGACGTCTTCTTCCGCGAGTATCTCGGTTGCGCCGCGAACAGCGAACAGCTGCGTCACCTCGCCCTTGAACGCCGAACGCCAGCGATAGCTCATCCTGGCCTGGAAGCCCCATTTCTCGAAATATCCGGTCACGTTGTAAACATCGCCCGAAAGCCCGGCGATGCGCGTTGCCTGAATCACTTCGGGGTTCTCGCTCGCGGTCGGCCGCAGATTGGAATCGGTGTAGGAATAGGTTCCGATCACGCCGAAACCGTCAAGCGGTTCGATGATCCGACCCAGTTCGAGCGCGGCAGTCAGTTCGATCCCCTTGATCGAGCCACCCTGACCGTTGGCCGGCTGGTTGATCTGGCCGATCGGGCTGATGATGACCCCGTCCGGAATGTTTGCAGCGGTCGGCGGCAGCGGCAATCCGGTGAAATCGAACGGCTGACGCTGGGTGTAGATGTAGTTGCTCAGATCCTTGTAGAAACCGGCAATGCTGATGTAGCTCGCCTTGCCCAGATACCATTCATACGAAACGTCGAACGCCCATGCCCGCCATGGTTCGAGCAGCGGGTTACCGCCGGTCGCGGACCAGGGGTTGATCTCCTGCCCGGGCACGCAGGGCGGGCTGCCACCGCAGGGGTTGGAGAAGCTGGGCAGGAAGTTCGCCCGCATCTCGTCCATGCGCGGACGCGCCATCTGCCGTGCGGCTGCCAGGCGCAGGTTGTGCCCGCCGCCCAGATCGTAGATCAGGTTCATGCTCGGCAGGATGTCGGTATAGCTTGCCCGGCGGGAGATTTCGGTCACCTCGGTCGGGGTTTGCGTGCGGTTGATCGAGCTGCCGGTCGATTCCTGACGCTGGTTGACCACCTGGACGCCGATATTGCCGCGCAGGTCGCCCGCGTCGATCGTGCCCTTGGCGTAGAGCGTGAGCACTTCCTCCTCGATCATCCACGCCTTGTCGAAGGTGTCGTTGTTGATGAAGGTGATCCGGTCGTAGAACACCGGGAGGGCCTTCTCCAGATTGACCGCCAGAACGTCGCCGAAACCGGCAAAACCCAGATTGGTGGGATCGGCAAGGAATTCGCTGCCGACCAGCGACTGAAGGCGCCCGTTCTTGAGATTGAGATCGAATTCGTCCACCCGCTTGCGCTTCTCGCGGTGGGTGAAGTTCATGCCCACATCGAAGTGATCGAAGAAGCCGTCGACATCGTACTGGAAGCCGAGGTCGAGTGCATAGACCTCCTCGGTCACGTGCGGCTCCTTGGTCTGGCCGTCATGTCCCCAGCCGCCCCATGGGGCGCGATCACCCAGCGAAACCTGCGAGGCGTCGGCATAGTTGAGGCCCGACGAGTAAGTCGGGTATCCCCCGTCCAGTGCGCCGGTGATATCCCAGTCGATCGTGTCGAACACCCGGTTGGCGTTCTGCGTGGCGCTGGTGGCGCAGCAGCCATAGCCAGCATAGGTTTCGGTAATGCTCTCGTCACGCTGGTTGCGCGAATAGGACAAGTCGCCAAACAGCCGCAGGCGATCGGTCATTTCGAACTCGCCGTTGAGACCGGCGGAGAAAAGATCGTCCTCGCGGGTGTTGAGGTCATTGCGAACGATCGGCGCGACACCGGTATTGGTTCCGCTCACGCCGACCAGGGTTCCGCCGAAATCGGCTGTCGTCACATTGGAGAAATTCTGGTTGTCGGCCCAGACGTTCGAGAACCACTGCACGCCGCGCATCACTTCGCGCTGCTTGAAGTTCGAATAATAGAGATCGGTTGTCAGATGGACGGCATCGCTGGGTTCCCACTCGAGGATGCCCATCACACCGTGCCGCTTGTTGAGCCGCGAGTAGGCGAAGATTTCCTGCCCTGAGAGGAAGGTCGCAGTATCGGCACTATCGGGCGAAATGCGGCCCTTGGTAAAATCGCAGCAGCCGAATGATTCGTAATTGTAGCCCTTGAAGTGCTGGTTCTTCGAAGGCGAGTCGAGATAGGCATAGCCCAGCGCCCAGCCCAGCGTACCATCCTCGTTCTGGTCGATGTAGCTGAAGCTGGCCCGACCGCCCCTGTTGCGCACATCGTCGTTGAGCTTGCCACCCGAAGTCAGCTCGCCCCGCAGGTTCATGGCGATCGCCTGCTTGCCATAGGAAAGCGGGCGCACGGTGCGCAGATCGGCGGTGCCCGAAAGGCCCATGCCCGCGATCGCGGCATCGGGCGTCTTGTAAACGACGACGCTGGAAAGCAATTCGGAGGGATATTGGTCGAACTCGACTGCGCGGTTGTCGCCCGAACTGGCCTGCTGGCGGCCGTTGAGCAGTGTTGTACCGAAGTCGGGCGCAAACCCGCGGATCGAGATCACCTGCGACCGGCCGTTGACCCGCTGCGAAGTCAAGCCCGGCAAGCGGGCGAGCGCTTCAGCGATCGATACATCGGGCAGTTTGCCGATTTCTTCGGCAGAAACCACTTCGACGATCGAAAGCTCGTCGCGTTTGGTGTCTATCGAGGTGGCAAGGCCGTAACGCAGGCCGGTCACCAGGATCTCGCCTTCTGCGGCCTGGTCGGGAGCGGCTTGCTCCTCATCACCCGCAGCTTCGTCTTGCGCCAGCGCAGCGCCGGGCATCGCCACCGCGAGTGCGATCGCCGAGGCTGAGAGCCCCATGCGCCACGCCCGACCGACCGGCATGTTCTGATTCCTCATGTTCAAAATCCTCTCCAGGCGCGGGGATTACTCCCCGTCGATCACAAATCCAGAAAACCCCTCCTGCCGCATCGCTGCGACTCGAGAGCCTCCGTATATGGAAGCGCTCTCAATGTGAGTGATTGGCTATGAGCAGGATGATGTCAAGTACGAATTGGAAGCGCTTTCATTTTTATCGGAAAAACCGGGACGCCCCGCGGTGCTCAGCCTGTCAGGCGCTCTTCCACGGGCGCGGTGCTCATGCGGTCGACCACGCGAAACGGAACGCAGTTCCCGCTCGACCCATCGCCCTTGCCGTTCGTCTCTATGACCTCCACCAGCCGTTCAACCGCACGCGCACCCAGAAGGCGGATAGGCTGGTGAACGGTCGTAAGCGGTGGCCACACGATCTCGGACACCGGCGTGTCGTCGAAACCCGTTATCGATATATCCGCCGGAATGCGCAGCGCCAGTTTGTGCGCTGCGAGCAGGGCACCCGCCGCCATGTCATCGTTGGCGCACACGAGCGCGCTCGGCCGGTCGGGCGCGCACAGGATTTGCTGCCCGATTTCGACGCCCGAACGGAAGGTGAAGTTGCCGCGGTAAATCGCCACTGCCTCAGGGCCGATGCCCGCCTTCGCCAGCGCGGCAAGGAAACCCTTGCGCCGCAAGCCCGCCGAAACGTGATCGGCCGGTCCGTCAACATAGGCGAAACGGCGATGCCCCAGACGGACAAGGAACGAACCGATCGCTTCGCCCGCCGCAGCATCGTCGATCCCCACCCAGGGAACCAGCCGCTGCGCGTCGGGCCCTGCGGAAATACAGACAAGCGGGCACTCCGATTGCAGGATCGATTTGATCAGCTTCAGATCATCGGCGAAAGGCGGGGTCAGGATCAGGCCATCGAGATTTCCGCTGCGTGCCATATCGAGGATCCGCTCCCGCTCACCCGCCGCTTCGGGATTGGCGGTATAGGTCGCCAGCGAATAACCGCGCTCGGCGCAGCCGCGCATCGCCCCCAGCTCAAGGCCCGAGTGATAGTAGCTGTTGGGTTCGGCTTCGGTATCGGTGGCATGGATCAATGCGATCTGGCGACTGCTGCCGCTGGCGAGATGGCGTGCCTGGACATTGACCTTGTACCCTAACTCGACGACCGCGAGCTGCACCTTGTCGCGCACCTCCTGGCGCACGTTGGGGCCGTTATTCAGCACGCGCGAAACCGTTGCCCGCGCAACTCCGGCGCGCGCCGCGACATCATCGATGGTTGGCCGCCTGCTTTTCAAGTGTACGTCCCTCTGCCGCGTTGGGCCCGCTGCGCGCCGTTCATGCGCGACATTGCCACGACGGGCAAGCGCGAAGGGATTCAGCTGGCAAGCATGAACGCGGCAACTGTCAGCCTGCCCAACGCGGGATCGGGGCTGTATGCGATACCTGGATGCAGCTGTGAACAGTGCAGCAAGGACGCGGGATAGATCACCGCGCGGTTGTACCGGTGTTCAACCACAGCGACCTGCTCGAACAGCGGTGTATCGCCGACGATATAACCCGGCTCCGGCTCGCCGTGGATCGCGAAGTCCTCCTTCAGGCGGGCAAGATAGCTCGTGTGACGATCGGGCGACACCGACTCGTACCCGGTGCTGCGCTGGCGATAGAATGCGGTGCCGCCCATGTCATCGCGCGCAAGATAGTGCACCATGGCATAGCGGTCCCTGCCGGTATCGTCGAAATGCGGAATCCGCTGCGCCAGGCCCAGATCGCCCGGCGCGGTGCTGGTGATCGAATAGAGCGCGCGCTGTACCGACATCCGCGCGCGGCACTTGTAAATTTCGCGAAACACCTGCCCCAGCGTCGGACCGACATCGGCGAGATAAGCCTGCCCCACCGGTGCGCGGCCGCCTGGATAAAAATCGCCCATAGGCTGATAATCGCATTGCGCCGCTTCGCTGCGCCAACGTTCAGGACTGGCTGCGAAACCGTCGACGATGACGGCAAGATTGCGCTCCGATCCGATTTCCAGGATTTCAATCCCGCACCTTTTCTCCATATTCCGCGTCCAATATGGTTTGCCAGCGCCAACCGAAAGCGAATACCTGCGCTTTGGAGAGATATGAACGGAGCAGGCCTTTGCTGCAATTGCGCGAATGGAAAAACGTCACTCCCGAACTTTTCTCGGATGAAATCAGGCCGCTTGGCGAACCTGCCGTGCTGCGCGGAGTGGCTGCGCATTGGCCGCATCTGGCCGCTGGCGACGACATGCTGGATCAGCTCGCCGCATTCGCCGGTACCCAGCCGGTCGAATTCACGATCGCGCCGCCGCAAAGCAGGGGGCTGCTACATTACAGCGATGACATGCGATCGTTCACCTTTCGCAAGCAATCGGCGCCCATCGGCGAAATCCTGAAAGCGCTAAAGGCCACGCTCGACAACCCCGGAGCGCCGACGATCGCCATCCAGAGTGTCGACCTGGCCGATTGTTTCCCCCGCCTTGCCGCGAGCATCAGCCTGGACCTCGTGCCGCCGGGCACACGGCCACGCATCTGGATCGGCAACCGCGCCAAGGTTGCGACCCATAACGATCCGCTCGACAATATCGCATGCGTCATGGCCGGGCGGAGGCGCTTCACGCTGTTCCCGCCCGAACAGATCGGCAATCTCTACCTCGGCCCGCTTCACAATACCCCGGCTGGAACGCCGATCAGCATGGTGCACCTGACCGAGCCCGATCTGGCGCGCTATCCCCGGTTCGCCGCAGCGATCGAGACTGCCCTTGTCGGCGAACTGGAGCCTGGCGACGCGATCTTCATACCCTACCAGTGGTTCCATCACGTCGAGGCGCTCGATCCCGTGAACGTCCTGGTCAACTACTGGTGGAACGATGCCGGCGAAGCGGCGCAGGAGCCGTGGGATGCGATGCTGCACGCGATCCTGGCGATCCGCCAGTTGCCCCCCGCCCAGCGCCGCGCATGGCAGGCGAATTTCAATCACTATGTGTTTCTTGCCAATGGCAATCCGGGCGCACACCTGCCCGAGTTTGTGCGCGGCCTGCTCGATAGCGACGCGCCGCTCGACAAGGCGGCAATCCGTGCTCAGCTCATCCGTGCGCTGACGGATCGGGACACCGTTCCCGGTCCTTGAGTCCAACAGAGGCCGTAACCAAACGCCTAAGCAGCGCCGGACACCTCGGCAACATCTTCGCTAACGAAGAAGGTGGCGATCGCAGCCAGCACGAACGAACACGCGGCGATCAGCAGCGCGAAAATCGGTGCGCCGTCGAACATGGTTGTCAGCAGAAAGCCGAGCAAGGTCGCCGCGATCAGTTGCGGCACCACGATGAAGATATTGAAAAGACCCATGTATATGCCCATTTTCGCAAGCGGCACCGCGCCCGCCAACATGGCATAGGGCAGCGACACGATCGAGGCCCAGGCGATCCCCACCCCGATCATCGATACCCACAGCATCTGCGGGTCGCGGATCAGCAGCATCGAGGCAAAGCCCGCCGCCCCGATCACGAGGTTGAAGGCGTGGAGACGCCGCCGGTCGATCCGCGCCGCGATCCAGATGAAGCACAGGGCCGCCGCCGCTGCCACGCCGTTGCGCAGCGATCCCAGCAGCGCCCACCAGTCGGCCGCGTCCTGATATCCGCGGGTCGCCGGGTCGGGCGAGAGGAAGTGGAATTCGGCAACCGCCGGCGTGCCATAGATCCACATCGCGAACATCGCGAACCAGCTGAAGAACTGCACCACCGCCAACTGCCGCATCGTGCGCGGCATGGCGAACAGATCGTTCACCACCTCCATGAAGCCATTCCGGTCCCGCCGGCCCGTGCGCAGCACAGCGGCGGCGAGCTGGATCAGCCCGAACATGCCGACCAGTGCAGCGAGCACATAGAGTTCCTTGGCAATGGCGAGATCGCCGAGGAAGGACAGCATTTCGGGGCGCGGGTCTTGCCGGGCGAGCAGCACGAAGGTCGCCATGATCGCCGCGACGAAGAGCCAGATCGCCCCGCCGCGGGCAAACTGGCGCGCCGAACGACGCGCTCCCTCCCGCTCGGCCACGTCGGTGTCGGGGACAGCGCTCGCCCCGGCGAAGTCGCGCAGTTGCTGCGGACTGTATTCGCGCGTGGTGAAGACCGTCCACGATACCGCCGCCAGAAGGGCCGCGCCGCCGATGTAGAACGCCCAGCGCACCGTTTCGGGAATGTGGCCAGCAGGCGCGACATTGCTCATCCCCAGCCAGTTGGTCATGGCCCAGGGCAGCGCGCCCGCGATGACTGCGCCGATCCCGATGAAGAAGCTCTGCATGGCATAGCCCATGGTGCGCTGGCGATCGGGCAAATTGTCGCCCACAAAGGCTCTGAACGGCTCCATGGTGATGTTGAGCGCCGCATCCATGATCCACAGCATGCCCGCCGCCACCCATAAGGCCGGTGAGTTGGGCATCACGAACAGCGCCAGGCTGGCGATCAGCGCGCCGACGAAGAAGTACGGCCTGCGCCTGCCGAACCGGCCCCATGTATGATCGGACAGATGGCCGATGATCGGTTGGACCAGCAGCCCGGTCATCGGCGCGGCGATCCACAGGATCGCCAGCTCGTCCACCTCGGCCCCCAATGTCTGGAATATCCGGCTGACATTGCCGTTCTGAAGGTCGAATCCGATCTGGATGCCCAGAAAGCCGAAACTCATGTTCCAGATCTGCGCCGGGTTCATAACCGGTTTCCGCATCTGCCCTGCCTCTCCCCAAGTCCGGGCCGTCGACCCGGTTTGCCGCCTGCTTTGCCTGTGGACGGACGCGGCAATATCGCTACCATGCGCGGATCGTCACAGGCTGCCCGATCAGCCTTCTCATCGCTCAATCTGGCTCAACTGCAAAATTTTGCAAGAAAATCCGTCATTCGAATTGATTTTGCGTCATTTCGTGCGTTCAATTCTGCCGATATCCTCGCAATTCAAGGAAATTTTCGTCCCGAAGATTGCTGCCCGGCGCAAACAAAAATTTGTAAATTGCTGCCAGTGATGGCATGAACCAAGGTCCGTTGGGTGGGAGGATGCAATGCGGAAAAAGCTGATGCTGATTGCTGCTGCGGCATGCCTGCCGATGAGCCATGTTGCCGCGCAAAATCCGGTCGATCGCCCGCCTGAGGACGAGATCATCTACTTCCTCCTGCCCGACCGGTTCGAGAATGGCGACCCCGCCAATGATCGCGGCGGGATCGAGGGTGGCCGCCTCGACCATGGCTTCGATCCCGGCAGCAAGGGCTACTATCAGGGGGGCGACCTTGCGGGCCTGACCCGGCGGCTCGATTACATTCAGGGGCTGGGCGTAACCGCGATCTGGCTCGCCCCGGTGTTCCGCAACAAGCCGGTGCAGGGTCCGCGCGGCCAGGAATCGGCGGGATACCACGGGTATTGGATCACCGACTTCCTCGATATCGATCCGCATCTGGGCACGCGCGCGGATTTCAAGGCGCTGGTCGATGCGGCGCATGCGCGCGGGATGAAGGTCTATATGGACATCATCACCAACCACACCGCCGATGTCATCCGGTATGCCGAATGCCACGGGCCCAAGGCTCCGCGCGAACTGCGCGAGACGCTGGCCTGCCCCTATCGCTCGCTGGGTGACTATCCTTATACCACCGTCGGCGGCACTGACGGCGAGCCTATCAACGTAGGCTTCCTCGGCACCGATGCCAGGCATCTGACGCCGGAAAACTTCGCGCACCTGACCAATCCGAATTACGCCTACACGCCGTTTGTCCCCGAGGCGGAGAGATCGACCAAGAATCCGGCCTGGCTTAACGATCCGATCTATTACCACAATCGCGGGGATTCGCGCTTCGAGGGCGAAAACTCACTGACGGGCGATTTTTCCGGGCTCGACGATCTGATGACCTCGAACCCGCGTGTGGTCCAGGGCTTCGTCGATATCTACAAGCAGTGGATCAGCGATTTTCACGTTGACGGCTTCCGCATCGACACCGCCAGACACGTCAACAATGAATTCTGGCAAGTGTTCTCCGCTGCCATTCTCGAACACGCGCGTGCCGAAGGGATCGGGCATTTCACCATGTTCGGCGAGGTCTATGATTTCGATCCGGCGCAGCTCGCCAAATTTACCACCGCGGCGGGGCTGCCCGCCGTGCTCGACTTCGCCTTCCAGGGCGCGGCGCGCGGCGTGATCGCACAAGGCAGGCCCGCGCGCGAACTTGAGCGTCTGTTCTCGGCTGACGCAGTTTACAAGGACGGTGCCGCAACCGCGCGGCAATTGCCCACTTTCCTCGGCAATCATGACATGGGCCGCTTTGCCATGTTCCTGAAAGAGGCCAATCCGCTGTTCACCGATGAAGAGCTGGAGCGCCGCGTCGTCCTCGGCCATGCGCTGATGATGTTTTCGCGCGGGGTGCCAACGATCTATTACGGGGACGAGCAGGGCTTTGTTTCTGATGGGGGCGATCAGGGCGCGCGCGAAACCATGTTCACAGGCCAGACCGCCGAATATCTCGACAATGATCTTATCGCGACCGACGCCACGGTGGCGGACGAGAATTTCGATACCGGTCATCCGATCTACCGGGCGATCGCGGCGATGGCGCAGGTCCGGTCGGCTGAGCCAGCGCTGCGGCGCGGCGATCAGATCACCCGCCACTCGGACCTCGAAGGCGGTGTGTTCGTGATTTCGCGGATCGATCCAGCCGATGGTTCGGAGATCGTGATCGGCTTCAATGCCTCGAGCGAACCGCGTTCGATTGCCTTTCCGGTCGATGGTCGCTCGCTCACCTGGAAGGCGCTGATGGGCACCTGCCCGGCAGATGCGCAGGCGCCGGGTGCCTATCGGCTCACGCTTCCCGCAACCGGATATCTAGTATGCAAGTCGGAGTTTTGACCCTGTGAGCCAATCGCGTGCCGAAAATGTTGAGCTGTTGCCGGAGGCGGGCGGTGAATGGTGGCGCGGTGCCGTCATCTACCAGATCTATCCGCGCAGCTTCCGCGATACCAATGGCGACGGGATCGGCGACCTGAACGGCATTGTCGAAGGGCTTGACTATATCGCGTCGCTGGGCGTCGATGGCATCTGGATATCGCCCTTCTTCACATCGCCGATGGATGATTTCGGCTATGACGTTGCCGATTATTGCGGGATCGATCCGATCTTTGGCGATTTTGCCGATTTCGATCGCATCATCGAGAAAGCTCACGCCCTGGGCCTCAAGGTCATTATCGACCAGGTCTATTCGCACACCTCGGACCAGCACGCCTGGTTTCAGGAAAGCCGCGCCGATCACACCAATCCCCGGGCTGACTGGTATGTCTGGGCCGATGCCAGGGCGGACGGATCGCCGCCTTCCAACTGGCAATCGGTGTTCGGCGGTTCGGCCTGGCAATGGGACGGCCCGCGCAAGCAGTATTACCTGCACAATTTCCTGACCAGCCAGCCCGATCTCAACCTCCACAACAGCGAGGTTCAGGACGCGCTGCTCAAGGTGGCGCGCTTCTGGCTGGGTCACGGCGTTGATGGGTTCCGGCTCGATGCCATCAATTTCGCGATGCACGACCCGCAGCTGCGCGACAATCCGCCATCGGGCCGTGCGCACGATCAGGTCACCCGTCCGTTCGACATGCAGCGGCAGGTGTTCAGCCAGTCGCATCCCGATATTCCGCGCTTCCTTGAACGGATACGTCAGGTGATCGACGAATATCCCGACCGGTTTACGGTTGCCGAAGTGGGCGGGCCCGAACCTTTGCCCGAGATGAAGGCGTTTACCGCGCAGGGCAGACGGCTCGATTCGGCCTATAATTTCGATTTCCTCTACGCTCCCAGGCTTACCGCTGCGCTGGTCAAGGAATCGCTGGCGCACTGGACGGGCGAAGCGGGGGAAGGCTGGCCATCGTGGGCGTTTTCCAACCACGATGCCCCGCGCGCGATCACACGCTGGAGCAACGGTACCAACCGCGCGCAGGTCAGCCGGCTCATGATGCTGCTGCTCACCGCGCTGAGGGGCAATGCCTTCATCTATCAGGGCGAGGAACTGGGTCTGCCGCAGGGCGAGGTCGCCTTCGAGGATCTTCAGGATCCCGAAGCGATCGCCAACTGGCCGCACACGCTGGGGCGTGACGGCGCGCGCACACCGCTGCCCTGGACCAGCGCAGCCCGCAATGCCGGCTTCACCTCTGCCGAGAAAGCCTGGCTCAAACTCGACGGCGCGCATTCCCCGCTGGCCATCGATGCGCAGTCGGGCGATCCGGCATCGATGCTCAATTTCACCCGTCAATTGCTCGCGCGGCGCCGGTTGCTGCCCGCGCTCGCCGATGGGGATATCCGCCTGCTTGACTCGCCTGACGAGATTGTCGCCTTTATCCGCACCGACCAATCGGGCAGCGTTCTGTGCGCATTCAATCTTTCGGATCACATTGTGGGCTGGTCACCGGGTGAGGAACTGGGCAAGTATGTAATCGCCGCAAGCGAGGGGGAAGTGGGATCGATGCAGCAGGTGCCGTCAGTCATACCGCCAATGTCGGGTTATTGGGCGGTTCCCGCAGCCAGGGGCGATTGATGGCGGATTCGGATCGCAATGCCAACAAGGGTGCGCGGCTGGAAGATATCGCGCTGGCGGCCGGGGTCTCCATATCCACCGTTTCGCGCGCGCTGAACGATAGCCCGGCGGTAAAGCGCCGCACCAAGCAGGCGATCTGGAAGATCGCGCGCGAGCACGATTACGATTTTCGCCAGAACATGCCCAAGGGTCCGGCAGGTGCCGAGGCGACGATTGCGGTTGTGGTGCCCGCCCCGCAAGGGCGCGACAGCCGCGTGGCCGATCCGTTCTTCCTCGAACTGCTGGCCGGAATTGCCGAGGCCGCGCGCGAGCGCAATGCCGATCTGCTGGTCAGTCACCTCAGCCCCGGCTCTGCCGAAGACCTCGAATACGCCATGGCCACGAGCCGCGCGACAGGGGTGATCTTCATCGGGCAGAGCTCGCTGCACCATGCCTTCAACGCGCTGGCCAAGCGGGACAGGCGCTTCGTCGTCTGGGGGGCAGGCTTTGCCGATGCCGAATATTGCTCGGTCGGGTCGGACAATTTCCTCGGCGGCAGACGCGCCGCAGCCCATCTTGCGCGGCTGGGGCGCAAACGCATCCTGTTCCTGGGCGATACCGAAGCGCCTGAGGCGGAGCAACGCTATCGCGGATACCGCGAGGCGCTCGACAATGCCGGGCTCGCATTCACCGGGGACATGGCGGTTCCCGCGCATTTCGACGTGCATTCGGGCGAGGCGGCGACCCAATCGGCAATCGACCGGGGCATCGCTTTCGATGCGATCTTTGCCGCCAGCGACCTGATCGCGATTGGCGCGATGCGCGCACTCGCCCGCGCCGGACGCAGCGTGCCGGGCGATGTTTCGGTGGTGGGTTATGACAATATCCCGGCCTCACGGCTGGTCACGCCGCGGCTGACGACGATCGATCAGGACGCCAATCTGGCGGGGCGGATGCTGGTCTCAAAACTGATCGACACGCAGGGCGGCGCGGCGACTTCGGAACGGATGGAGACGAGCCTGCTGATCCGCGAGAGCTGCGGCGGCTGACGGCCAATGGAACAATTCGCCCCGATTGAAGAAATCCTCATCGTTGGCGGGGGCAGCGCGGGGTGGATGACTGCCGCCGCGCTTTCCGACAGCCTTGGCGCTGGCTGCCGCATCACGCTGGTCGAATCTGAAGAAATCGGCATCATCGGGGTGGGCGAGGCGACCATCCCGCCGATCAAGCACTTCAATCACCGGCTGGGGATCGACGAGGCCACCTTCGTGCGCGAGACCAGCGGTTCGTTCAAGCTGGGTATCGAGTTCGTCGATTGGGCGCGCAAGGGGCACAGCTATTTCCACCCCTTCGGCCAGCACGGGGCCGAATTCGATGCTGTGCCGTTCTACCATTACTGGATGCGCGAGAGCCTGGCGGGTAATGTGAAGGGGCCGATCGACGATTTCTCGATGGCCTGGGCCATGGCCCGCGCGGGCAAGTTTTCGCACCCTGTGGCCGACCGGCGGCTGATCCAGTCGACCTTCGACTATGCCTATCACTTCGATGCCTCGCTCTATGCCGCGTTCCTGCGCAAATATGCCGAGGCGCGCGGGGTTACGCGGGTCGAGGGCAAAGTGGTCGAGGTTGCGCTCCACCCTGAAAGCGGGGCGATCACCGGCGTCACGCTGGCCGATGGGCAAAGGCTGGAGGCCGAATTCTTCGTCGATTGCAGCGGCTTTCGCGGATTGCTGATCGAAGACGCGCTTCAGGCGGGTTACGAGAACTGGCAGAACTGGCTGCCGTGCGACCGCGCGATCGCCGCGCCCTGCGCGCGCAGCGCGGCGACCACGCCCTATACGCGATCGAC
>LOEX01000052.1 GCA_001516125.1 Sphingomonadales bacterium BRH_c42 | reverse complement strand
CTTGCGCAGCACCAGCAGCGCAGCCGCGAGGCAACCGAGCAGCGCCATCGCCTCGAGCCGTGGAATCGCCGCCAACCGGTCATAATATTGCACCGGGCCGTCCGCGCCCGAAAGCAGGTTGCCAAGGAATAGCAGCGCACCGCCCGTCGCCACCACGGCGAGCCACCGCCCCGTACCGGCAATGAATGCCCCGCGATCGAGCCTGCCCCACAGGGCGCCCACATAGGCCAGTGCGCCCAGCCCCAGCATCGCCCAACCGAGGGCCGGAGCGTATGCTATGGTCATGAGGCCAAACAGGTCGAAGAATGCCAGATCCGGAGTTTTCCCAGGCAGTTCGTCCTGTTCCAGCAACGCGCGCGACAGGTCGAGCACCTGATCGCCCATGTCCTGCAGCGATCCCTGATCGAGCCGCTCGGGCGTTATCAGCGGTGAATGATACAGGCCGGGGCGTCCGATGAAGGCGAAATTATAGGCGGTGTATGGCCCTGCCAGCGCCGGAGTGAGATCGGTATCGTTGGGCAGCAAGCGGTAAACGAACACACCCAGCGAGGATGTTGCCGGACGTTTTACGCTGTCCTGGAACAGCCGCATTGCATCGCCATTGCCCAGCGACATTTCGAACATCGTCGTCCGCCCGCCCCCGCCGCGCGCCTCCATGTTGATGATCGTCCCGATCCGGTCCTTCATCGGGTGATTGGCAAAGAAATGCGCCGCGCCTTGCAGTCCCAATTCTTCCGCGTCGGTAATCAGCACGATGAGATCGCGCTGGAGCCCGCCCGATACTTGCAGCGCGCGCACCGTCTCGAGGATGGTCGCTACCCCGGCAGCATCGTCGGAGGCCCCCGGCGAATCCCACACGCTGTCATAATGCGCCATCAGCGCCAGTGCGGGTTTGCTACTGTCGGCCCCTGGCAGCACGGCGATCACATTGGTCAGGCGCGTGGGCGGCATTTCCGACTTGGCCCAGTAACTGAGCCTGTCCTGCGCAGCCTCGCTCAGCGGGGCGGAGTCGACGGTCACTTGCAGCCCCATCGTGGTCAGTCGGCGGACGAGAAAATCGCGCACGTTGTCATTTGCGCTGCTACCGGTGGGATGCGGCCGGGCGGCTATGATGCGAACGTCCTCCATCGCGCGTCCGGCAGAGAAGGCCCCGGCAGGCGCATTGGCCGGCCGCGGCGTGGGCGGCGTAGTCGCGGCGATCGCAAGGATGATCGCCCCCACAAGCGCCGCCGCCAGTGCCCAAAGTCTCGCCATTTCCGCCCCTCCGCCTTGATTTTGCCAGTAACGCTACACACCATTTCGCGGCATCGCGAACGCTAATTCCACTCACGCGGGGAAATGCGGGCATTGGCGGTGGTTTCCCCCGGCATGACGCACTATGTAGCGCCAGACCGCCGATTCCCGCCCTCAAGTGGACTTGACCATGCGTATTGCCATCGCCTCAGATCATGCTGCCGTCGATCTCAAGGCCGAGCTGCGCGAGTGGCTGATCGAGCAAGGTCACGAAGTTGCCGACCTCGGCCCCGATACTGCCGACAGCGTCGATTATCCCGACTATGGATACAAACTCGCCAGCGTCATCGCAGATGGCACGGCGGAGCGCGGCGTGGCATTGTGCGGCAGCGGGATCGGCATTGCCATCGCCTGCAACCGCAATCCTGCGGTGCGCTGCGCGCAGGTATCGGAGCCGCTGTCAGCCCATCTCGCCCGTTCACACAACGATGCCAACGTCATCGCGCTCGGTTCACGGCTGATCGGCACCGAAATGGCGATTGCCTGCCTCGACGCCTTCATCTCGACCGAATTCCTCGAAGGCCGGCACCAGCGCCGGGTCGACAAGCTTTCCAACCCCAATTGCTGAGTACCCCCGAACGATGAGCACCGCATCCGTTTCCGCACCGCCTTCAATGCACCGTTTCTGGAACGACGATCTGGCATCCGCCGATCCCGAAGTTGCAGCGGCGATCGGCGGCGAACTGAAGCGCCAGCAGGACAAGATCGAGCTGATCGCCTCGGAAAACATCGCCTCCAAGGCGGTGCTCGAGGCGACCGGCAGCGTGTTCACCAACAAGTATGCAGAAGGCTATCCGGGCAAACGCTATTACGGCGGTTGCCATTATGCAGATGTGGTCGAAACGCTGGCAATTGAGCGTGTCAAGACATTGTTCGGGTGCAGTTTTGCCAATGTCCAACCCAACAGCGGCAGCCAGATGAACCAGGCGGTGTTCCTTGCGCTGATGAACCCTGGCGACACGTTCATGGGGCTCGATCTCAATTCGGGCGGGCACCTGACGCATGGTTCGCCGGTCAACATGAGCGGCAAGTGGTTCAAGCCTGTGGCCTACGGTGTGCGCCGTGACGACGAGTTGATCGACATGGACGCGGTCGCCGCCACTGCGCGCGAGCACAAGCCGAAGATCATCATCGCGGGCGGCACCGCCTATTCGCGCATATGGGATTTCGCAGGCTTCCGAGCCATTGCCGACGAAGTGGGCGCCACGCTGATGGTGGATATGAGCCACATCGCGGGGCTGGTCGCTGGCGGCGCACACCCATCACCCTTCCCGCACGCCCATGTCGTCACCACCACCACGCACAAGAGCCTTCGCGGTCCGCGTTCGGGTGTGATCCTGTGGAACGACGATGAATTGACCAAGCCGCTCAACATGGCGGTTTTCCCCGGCCTGCAAGGCGGCCCGCTGATGCACGTGATCGCGGCCAAGGCGGTCGCCTTTGGCGAGGCGTTGCGCCCCGATTTCAGCACCTATGCCCATGCGGTGGTCGCCAATGCCAGGGCGCTCGCCGCCAGCCTCGAGCAAAACGGCCTTAGGATCGTTTCAGGCGGGACCGACAACCATTGCATGCTGGTCGATTTGTCGGCCAAGGATGTGACCGGCAAAGCGGCCGAGACCGGGCTCGACCGGGCGTGGCTCACCTGCAACAAGAACGGCATTCCCTTCGATACTCGCAGCCCGTTCGTTACCAGCGGCATCCGCCTCGGCACACCGGCGGGCACCACGCGAGGGTTCGGAACGGAAGAATTCCGCACGATCGGGGAATTGATCGCCGAAGTGGTCAGCGGGCTTGCCAAGAACGGGCCGGAGGGCGATGCTCAGATCGAGGAAAGAGTGCGCACCCGCGTGAGCGAGCTGTGCTCCGCCTTTCCCGTCTATCCGAACTGAACAAGGATTGAGGCCATGTCTGCAGACGATCCAAACGAACCCCGCCACCAGGACCATCAGTTGATTCCCGATGCGACCGCCGAGATAAAGGCAATGGCAACGCAGGGCATGAAGCATCCATCGACCAAACCGGTGCTGGCGGGTGCCGCTGTCGGCGCGCTGGCCGGGTGGATTCTGCCAGTCGTCGGCCCGATCATCGGCGGCGTCGCCGGGGCTGGAATCATGCTCTACAAGCGCGTGCGACCATAAGGGCCCCGGATGCGCTGCCCCTTCTGCGCCCATGATGACAGCCAGGTAAAGGACAGCCGCCCGACCGAGGACAATTCCTCGATCCGGCGCAGACGCCAGTGTTCGAGCTGCGGCGCACGCTTCACCACTTTCGAGCGCGTCCAGCTGCGCGACGTCACCGTCCTGAAGAGCGGCGACCGGCGTGAGGCGTTCGACCGCGGAAAGCTCGAACAGTCGGTCGCGCTGGCATGCCGCAAGCGCGGGATAGAGCAGGAACGGCTCGATCAACTTGTCTCGGGCATCCAGCGGCAGGTCGAAACCGCTGGCGACAGCGAAGTCACCTCATCGCGCATCGGCGAGATGGTGATGGACGGCCTGCGCCAGATCGACAGCGTCGCCTATATACGTTTCGCGTCGGTCTATCGCGATTTCGGCGAAGCGCGCGATTTCGAGGAGTTCGCCAGCACCGTGCAGGAAGCGGCGCAAGATGGCGCAAGTTGACAAGCCGGTCATTGTACTGGTCCGCCCGCAATTGGGCGAGAATATCGGCAAGGCAGCGCGCGCCATGCTCAATTTCGGGCTCACCGAGATGCGATTGGTCGCCCCGCGCGATGGCTGGCCCAATCCATCCGCCGGACCCGCCGCGGCAGGGGCCGACGAAGTGCTCAATCAGGCGAAGGTGTTTGAAACGACTGCCGAGGCGGTGGCCGACTGTTCGCATATCTATGCCGCCACCGTGCGCAAGCGCGGAATGACCAAACCGGTCGTCGGACCGGACGAGGCCGCGCAGGCGATCCGGACCAGCCCCGGCAGAAGCGCTGTGTTGTTCGGGCCTGAACGGTCTGGCCTCGAAAGCAGCGATGTGGCGCTGGCCCGCACCATCCTGACCGTGCCGGTCAACCCAGACTTCGCCTCGCTCAATCTGGCGCAGGCCGTCGTGCTGGTGGCTTATGAATGGTCAAGGCATAGGGGGCTGGCGCAGCCCACGCAGGAAGATTTGCTGCCGCCTGCCCCGCAGGCCGAACTCGATGGCCTGATCGCCCAACTCGAGGCGATGCTCGAGCCCAAGGGTTATTTCCTGCCTGAAGGCCGCGCAGAGGCGACACGCACAACCTTACGCAATGTGCTGACCCACCCGGGCTGGAACCATCTCCAGGTGCGCACGCTGCGCGGTGTGCTGACAACGCTCAGCAGGCGTGATCGCAAGGCTTGATTTCCCCGACCGGGCTGCTATGGGCGCCACTTCGCGAATTGGCCCCGTATCCCGGTGAAGCGGTGGCCGCGCAGGAGAATGATTGCTCCTGCGGTGCGATGCCGGGTTGAATGGCTGCCATTGGGGCGGTCCAGCAGATTGAAGGAAGCGACTTATGTCGAAGCGCAACAGCGCCAAGTACAAACTCGACCGCCGGATGGGCGAGAACATCTGGGGTCGGCCCAATTCTCCGGTCAACAAGCGTTCCTATGGCCCCGGCCAGCACGGCCAGCGCCGCAAGAGCAAGGTCAGCGATTTCGGCATTCAGCTGCGCGCCAAGCAGAAGCTCAAGGGCTACTATGGCGATGTGACTGAAAAGCAGTTCAAGCGCACCTATCAGGAAGCTGACCGGATGAAGGGCGATACAGGCCAGAACCTGATTGGCCTGCTCGAGCGCCGTCTCGACATGGTGGTCTATCGGGCCAAGTTCGCACCCACGGTTTTCTCCGCACGCCAGATTGTCAGCCACGGCCACATCTATGTGAACGGCGTGAAGTGCAACATCGCCTCGCGCCGCATCGATGTCGGCGATGTCATCAGCCTGGGCAAGAAGGCCAAGGAAATGGCGCTGGTGATCGAAGCGCAGAGCCTGCCCGAGCGCGACATTCCCGATTACGTCGCGACCGATGGCAATGAAAAGGTGACCTTCACGCGCGTGCCCAAGCTCGACGAGGTGCCCTACCCCGTCACCATGGAACCGAACCTGGTGGTCGAGTTCTACTCGCGCTGATTTTTCCGCGATTGCGTCATTCAAGGGGCGGTCCTTCGGGGCCGCCCTTTTCATTGCGCACGATCAAGCGTGAAGCCGGTCCCACTCGTCCAGTTCGAACGCGATCGAGCCTTCGACGAGGCGTTCCCAGATATCCGCGATCACCGCATCGGGCAGGCTTCGCGCCTGCGCATGTGCCCGCGCGGCAGCGATGACGGATGCCTTGCGTGCCTCGTCGCGCACGGCATCGCGGCTGTCCTTGATCCCCGCCGCAGCGCGCATATAGCCGAAGCGCCGCTCGAGCAGCGCGACCAGTTCACGGTCGAGCGCGTCCACTCCCTCACGCACTTCAGCCATGCTGGTGCAGTCCTGAGGCGATCGTGCCGTCAACCGCGCCCTCTGAAATAATCGCGCCGGAAATCGGTGGCAAAAGCGGCAAGGCGCCCCTCCCCGATCGCGTCGCGCATTGCCTGCATCAACTGCTGATAGAACGACAGATTGTGTTCGGTCAGCAGCATCGCACCCAGAATCTCGCCCGACCTGACCAGGTGGTGCAGATAGGCCCGACTGTAGCTCGCGCAGGTCGGGCAGGTGCAGCGCGGGCATAGCGGCCCTGCCTCCTCTGCGTGATGGGCATTCCTGAGGTTGAGCGGCCCCGCCCAGGTGAAAGCCTGACCATTTCGGCCCGAACGGGTGGGTAGTACGCAGTCGAACATGTCAATGCCGCGCTCGACCGCGCCGACAAGATCGTCAGGCTTGCCAACGCCCATCAGGTAACGCGGCTTGTCGGCGGGCAGCATGGCGGGCGCAAAATCGAGCGCGGCGAACATCGCCTCCTGCCCCTCGCCCACGGCAAGTCCGCCCACGGCATAGCCGTCAAAGCCGATGTCGCCGAGCTTCTGCGCACTGGTTCGCCGCAAATCCTCGTCCAGCCCGCCCTGCTGGATGCCGAACAGCGCGGCGCGCGAAGCGTATTCCTCACCCGCGTCGAAACCCGCGCGGCTACGCTGCGCCCAGCGCATCGACAATTCCATCGATCGGGCGATCTCGTCGCGCGGCTGATCGGCGCGCGGGCACTCGTCGAACGCCATGACGATGTCGGAGCCGAGCAGGCGCTGGATTTCCATCGATCGTTCGGGCGTGAGCATGTGCTTCGAGCCATCCAGATGGCTGCGGAACTCCACGCCTTCCTCGGTCAGTTTACGCAAGTCGGACAGGCTCATCACCTGGTAGCCGCCGCTGTCGGTCAGGATCGGGCGCGGCCAGTTCATGAAGCTGTGCAGCCCGCCCAGCCGTGCCACGCGCTCGGCACCGGGCCGCAGCATCAGGTGATAGGTATTGCCCAGGATGATGTCGGCGCCGGTCGCGCGCACGGCCTCGGGCTTCATTGCCTTGACCGTTGCCGCAGTCCCCACCGGCATGAACGCGGGCGTGCGGATTTCGCCGCGCAGCATCGAAATGCGCCCGGTGCGCGCCTTGCCGTCAGTGGCCTGCACCGAAAATTTGAACCGGGAGGCTGACATCAGAAATCGTAAACTAGCGAAAACCGCGTCATCGTATCCGTTGAAACCGCGCCGTCCGGCGGATTGCTGTCGTAGTCGATGGCATAGGAAAGGCGCGTCTTGAGCCGGTCGCTGACCTTTGTGTCGAGCCCGGTAACAAGGTTGATGCTGGTATTCGACGAATCGACGATGATCTGCGCGGCACTGCCGGTTTCCGCGACGATATTGGCGTCCTGCGACAGCGACAGGCTCTCGTCGATCTTCCAGTCCAGATCGACGCCCGCGAGCCCGGCCAACCGGCTCTCGCTCTCACCCGTAATGAAATCGGTGACGCGGTACGCCGGACCGGCCTTGACCGAAAGCGTCAGGTCCGAATCGTCGAGCACCTTGTATCCGAGCCCGCCCGAGACGGCATAACGTCCGGAAAACCCTTGCAGGCGATTGCGTTCGAACTGTGCGAGGCCGAAGGAAAACAGGCCATCCCTGATTTGGTAGCGCGGTTCGTAGGAAACGAAATACTGCTCCCGGCTCGTCGTGCCATTTGACTTCTGGAATTCCGCGCGAGCCCGCAACAGATGGCTCCAGTCGATCCCACCGCGGTTGAGCTCAAGTGCGGTCGAAACTCCGACGTTGTTGCTGTTCCCGCTCGACTGGAAAGCACCGAATTCGCCCTTCCCGCTCCAGCGCTCGAACAGGTTGGCGGACCGGATGGCTTGCTGTTCCGCCTGCTTTGCCTGCGCGGCCTTCTCGGCCTCGATCCGGCTCCATTCCTGCACGATACCGTCGATCTCGGCCCCATCGCCGGGATATGTCGCGCGGGCGAGGCCAAGGACGGTGTCGATCTTGCCCTTGTCGCCCGTGGCGATGGCGGCGTCGATCATCGCGCGAACGCCGGTCGGCAGCCCGGCAAGGGCGACCGAGGGCCAACCCGCAGCAAGCACAAGAGCGACAGCAAGGGATGTGTGGCGGCAGTTCATGTCACTTCGTCTGCCTCTAGCGATTCGCCTGCGCAGATGCCAGCCCATGCGGGGATGAATACGAAACCTGCCGCCCAGGCTGCAAGGAACGCGAGAAGCGCTGGAATGATGGGGCGATTCGCAAGAGCGGAGCCAACCCTTGGGTCAGCCCCGCTCCCGCAAGTTGAAGCCTAAGGTATGACCTTGCTTCGATCAGAAGCTGTACAGCACGCCAGCGGTAAGGCGGGTCGAATCGAACGAGATCGTGTCTGCGGCGAGACGGAAGCGGAATGGCGATTCGCCAAATCCGAAATCGCCGCCGACGCCGACCAGATAGTCGCCATCGCTGTCATCCGCGCCCGGAGGCGGATTACCGCCCAGGATGTTGACCAGGTCGAGATCGACCTCCTGGTAGCCGCCGCGAACATAGATTTTCGACCTGTCGCCAATCTTGTAGCCGATCCTGCCGGCGACGCCGTAATCGCTGTCGATCGCACCATCGCCGATGTGGTAATTGCCTTCCACGCCGATGAAGATCGGCCCGCTGACGGGAACATCCACGCCGGCCACACCGCCATAGATGCCGCCGTTGTCGCCTGGAACACCGGAACCAAGATCATGGTAGCCGACGGAAACCCCGACGTAAGGCTCAACCGCATTGTCTGAACTTTGGGCCATGGCGGCACCCGGAACAAGTGCCAGTGCGATGGCGGCGGAGGCGTATTGCATATATTTCAACATGGGGGGTTCTTTCATTATTTACAACCAATTGCCCGAGAACGGGCACCACCATGGATGGCTGGCTCGGCCTTGATCGCCAATGAACCGGACATTCAGAAACCAGGTGCGAGCCGATTCGCGCCGACATTTTGGCACGGGCTTGCGGCAATCCACCTCATTCGCGCAGCCGCCAGCCCGTGCGAAAGATGAAAGCTATGATTGCAACACAGATCGCCAGGAACCCCATCGTCAGCCCCAGAGAGGTGCCGATCGACACGTCTGACGCACCGTAGAATGTCCAGCGCAGCCCGTTGACCAGATAGACGATCGGATTGGCCATCGCGATCTTGTCCCACGGATGGGGCAGCATCTCGATCGAATAGAATGTGCCGCCCAGGAAAGTCAGTGGCATCAGGATCAGCATCGGGATGATCCCCAGCTTCTCGAAACTGTCCGCCCATATGCCCAGAATGAAGCCGAACAGCGAGAAACTGGAAGAAACCAGCACGATGAACCCCACCGCCAACAGCGGGTGCGCAATATGGTAATCGACGAAGAAGCTGGCCGTGAACAGGATGATCGTGGCGAGGATCAGGCTCTTCATCGCCGCCGCGCCGACAAACCCGATCAGGGTTTCGGCAACGCCCACGGGCGCCGACAGCAGCTCGTAAATGGTGCCGGTGAAACGCGGCATGTAGATGCCGAAACTGGCGTTCGAAGTCGTCTCGCCCAGCAATGTGAGCATCAGCAGGCCGGGAATGATGAAGGCAGCATAATCGACCCCGCCCAACGCGGGCATGCGGCTGCCGATCGCCGAACCGAACACGATGAAATAGAGCGAGGTGGTGAGCACCGGCGAGAGGATCGACTGGAAGGCAGTACGGAACGCGCGCATCAGCTCGCGCGTGAAAATCGCCCAGGTTCCGCGAAGGTTGAACGCGTTCATGCTGCCTCCCGCTGCTGGCCCAGCAGGCCGACGAAAATTTCCTCGAGCGAGGAATCGCGAATATCGATGCCGCAATAATCGATGCCCGCCGCAGCCAGTGCCTTGGTCAACCCGGCCACTTCGGCGCGGCCCTTGCCGGTGCCATCGCCGCCGCGATAGGTGATCGTCAGACCGTCTTCGGCCAGCTCGACCGGGAAATGCGCGATCGCATCTGGCAACTGCTGCAATGGCTGCGCAAGCGCAATCCGCGCCTCGGTACGGCCCAGGCGCGCCATCATCGCCGCCTTTTCATCGACCATCAGGATGCGGCCATTGTTGATGATCCCAACCCGATCGGCCATCTCTTCGGCCTCATCGATGTAATGCGTGGTGAGGATGATGGTTACGCCGCGTTCGCGCATGGCGGCAATCAGGCGCCACATGTCCTTGCGCAGCTCGACATCGACCCCGGCAGTGGGTTCGTCGAGGAACAGCAGCTCAGGCTCATGCGCCAGCGCCTTGGCGATCAGCACCCGGCGCTTCATCCCGCCCGAAAGTTCACGAATCTGCGCCTTGCGCTTGTCCCACAGGCTCAAGGAACGCAGGATTTCTTCGACCCGCGCGTTGTCACGATGTTGGCCGAACAGCCCGCGCGAATAGGCGACCGCGCGCTCGACAGGTTCGAACATGTCGGTCGAAAGTTCCTGCGGAACCAGGCCGATCCGCGCCCGCGCACTGCGCCAGGTTTGCGCCATGTCCCCGCCAAAGGCGCGGATTGTGCCACCGGTCGGGCGCACCAACCCGCACACGGCACCGATCAGTGTAGTCTTGCCAGCGCCATTGGGGCCAAGCAGCGCGAAGATCTCGCCCTTGCGGATGGTCAGATCGACACTGTCCAGCGCCTTGGTGCCGCCTGCATAGACTTTGGTCAGCCCGGAAATTTCGAGGATTGGATCGTGCACAGTGCGCTCCGCAGAAATGGTCCGGGTCAGCTAGGCATTTCAGTTGCAAATTACAACGTATTTTTTCTCAAGGCAGCAAGAGCGACGAATCGCCATACGAGTAGAAGCGATAGCCGTGATCGATCGCATGGGCATAGACCCCCCGCATTCGGTCAAGCCCCATCAATGCACTGACCAGCATGAACAGGGTAGATCGCGGTAGGTGAAAATTGGTCATCAGCCCGTCAACCGCGCGGAAGCGATAACCAGGCGTGATGAAAATCGCGGTGTCACCCTCGAACGGCTCGATAATTCCATCCGCATTCGCAGCGGATTCAAGAAGCCGCAGCGACGTCGTGCCCACAGCGATGATCCGTCCGCCCGCGGCCCGCACCGCATTGAGCCGCGCGGCGGCTGCAGTATCGATCCGGCCCCATTCGGCGTGCATCATGTGATCTGCGGTATCATCGGCCTTGACCGGCAGGAAGGTCCCCGCGCCTACATGCAGCGTCAGCGTTTCATGCCCGATCCCGGCAGCGGCCAGCGTTGCCAGCAATTCGGGCGTGAAATGCAGCGCTGCGGTGGGCGCGGCCACAGCGCCATCCTCACGCGCAAACATGGTCTGGTAATCGCGGCGATCCCGTTCATCGGCTTCACGCTTGCCCGAGATGTAGGGCGGCAATGGCATCCGCCCGGCCCGCCCCAGCAAGACTTCGACAGGTTCCTCGCCGTGAAAACGCAGGGTAAATGAACCATCTGCATGGCGTTCCTCAGCAATTGCCGAAACATCCGCGGCAAAATCGATCCGGTCGCCTTCGCGCAGCCGCTTGGCATTACGGACAAATGCCTGCCAGCGCCGCAAATCCACCCGTTTGTGCAGGGTAACGCCGATCCGCGCCTCTCCCCGCCGCCCCTCAAGCTGCGCCGGGATCACCCGGGTGTCGTTGAAAACTAGCACGTCGCCCGCCCGCAGGCACTGCGCAAGATCGCTAACCTGCATGTCGCGCATGGGAGCGTTGCCCGAAACCACCAGCATTCGCGCAGCATCGCGCGGCTGCGCCGGGCGCAGCGCGATCAATTCCTGCGGCAGGTCGAAATCGAACAAATCAACACGCATCAACGCTAAACCGATCACCCTGAGCCTGTCGAAGGGCACGCATGTCGTCGGGCGGTCCCGGGCGGCGTGGCCGCCTTATTCACCCAGCGGCGCGTTGAGCAGATCGGCGGTGATTTCTACCTCGGCGGCCGGTGGGGCAATCTCTGGCACCGGTTTGTTGTCCGACGCGATCGAGGCCTGAAGAATCCGTGTCGGCTCAGCCGGCGGCTCACCGCGATTGATCGCATCGACCGCGGCAATGTTGCTGATCACCCGCCCGAGATTGGTGTAACGTTTGTCGAGTGAGAAGCGCGGATAGAATACGATGAAGAACTGGCTGTTGGCGCTGTTTTCATCGGCGGCGCGCGCCATCGAAAGCGTGCCGCGCACATGCGGCATCGGGTTGAACTCCGCCTCCAGATCGGGAAGCGGCGAACCGCCCTGCCCGGTCCCGGTCGGGTCGCCGCCTTGCGCCATGAACCCTTCGATCACGCGGTGAAAGATGACCCCGTCGTAAAATCCTTCGCGCGTCAGCGTCTTGATCCGCTCGACATGGCCAGGCGCCCAATCGGGCATCAGGCGGATGGCCACCCGCTCGCCATTTGAAAGATCGAGGAACCAGATATTGTCGCGATCCTCCTCAATGTTGAAATTGACCGGCGCATATGTGCGTGGAGCGGGCGGCGGCGCATCCTCGTCGTCCTGCGCCAGCGCAAAAGTCGGCAAGGCAAGGAGCGAGAGCGCTGAAAGGGAAGCAATAAGCGATCGAAACATCTGGACCTTCACCAAATCTGAAACTGCTGGAGTTGGCTGCGCTCTAGCGGGCGCCGACTGTCACTGCAATGAATGATGCCGGTTGACTGCACAGTCATGCAGCAAGGCTCCGCTCAATAATCACCGAGCCGTCCGCTTTGTTCGACCCGGGCCGCGACATCGCGGCACACGGCTTCGCTGACGAACGGAGCGATGTCGCCGCCGAACAGTGCGATTTCCTTGACCAGTTTGGAGGCGATCGGTTGCAGCGACACGTCGGCCATCAGAAATACCGTCTCGATCATGGGATCGAGCTGCTGGTTCATGCCCGCCATCTGATATTCGTACTCGAAATCCGCCACCGCGCGCAGGCCCCGGACCAGCACGTTCGCCTTCTGCTTCTGAGCGAATTTGACCAGCAGCGCATTGAACCCGACCACCTCGGCATTGTCGATGCCGAGCGCCGCAACCTCGCGCTCGACCATCGCAAGCCGCTCTTCGGTCGAGAACATCGGGTCCTTCGACGGGTTGGTGGTTACGCCCACGATCAGCCGGTCGACCAGCTTTGCCGCCCGCCGGATGATGTCGGCATGGCCCAGAGTCATCGGATCGAAAGTGCCCGGATAGATGCCGATGCGTTCGGATGCCCTTGTGCTCACCTGTCTCTCTCCACGATGAAGCGCGCCAATGCGCGCAGCAGCCAGGCCTCATCGCCGTGGCCTGCAAGATGCCCGATCGCCTGTTCGACCAGGGCATCGGCCTGTTCGCGCGCCTTGTCGGCCCCCATCAGGCTGACGAAGGTGGCTTTGCCCTGCCCTTCGTCCTTGCGCACCGCCTTGCCCGTCCTTTTCGGATCGCCCTCGTGATCGAGCAGGTCATCGGCGATCTGGAACGCCAGGCCGATATCGCGTGCATAGGCGCGCAAGTGCGCGCGCCCCTCGGGCGCAACGCGCCCCAGGATCGCGCCCATTTCTACCGCCGCCGCGAGCAACGCCCCGGTCTTGAGCTGTTGCAAACGGGTGACCGTGCGCAGGTCGAATGCCGCCCCCACGGCGGCCATGTCCATCATCTGCCCGCCCGCCATGCCGCTCATCCCGCTCGCCCGGGCGAGCGTTTCGACCATCTCGGCGCTGGAAAACGGATCGTTGCTGGTTGCCCGGTCCGTCAGGATCTCGAAGGCCAGCGCGTGCAGCGCATCGCCCGCAAGCACGGCGGTCGCCTGGTCGAAAGCCTTGTGCACTGTGGGCTTGCCATGGCGCATGTCATCGTCGTCCATGCAGGGCAGATCGTCATGGATCAGCGAATAGACGTGGATCGCCTCGATCGCACAGGCCGCTCGCAGCGCGGCATCGCGGTGGACGCCGAAGATTTCCGCCGTGCCGACCAGAAGCAGCGGACGAATACGTTTGCCGCTGCCGATCGCGGCATAGCGCATTGCCTCGATCAGGCGCGCGCGCGGTTCATTGGTGACGGGAAGAAAGGCATCGAACACCGAATCGATCTCGCGCTGGATGCGCAGGAACTGATCCTCCAGTCGATCGGCGTCGATTTCGGCCAGCATCGCAGATCAAACTTCGCCATCAAGCGGCACGGTGCCGCCTGGCCTGCCTTCGCGGTCAGCCACGATCCGCTCAATCCGCTGCTGCGCCGTGTCGAGCCGCGCCTGACATTGCTTGCGCAGCGCCTCGCCCCTCTCATACAGCGCGATCGATTCGTCGAGCGGAACCGCGCCGCTTTCAAGGCGTTGCACGATCTCTTCAAGCGCGGCGAGCGCCTGTTCAAAGGTGAGCTGTGAATTTTCGCCGTTCCCGCCGATGGCCTGTCCCCTTTCGCTGACAAGCATTGACCCGCACGGCGCACACGGTCAAGCTAGGATCGGCAGTAAGGAGCTGATCGATGAAGTGGGCAGCGGCCATAACAATTTCAGGTCAACCGGATAGATCATGTTCATAGGCCATTTCGCCCCGGCATTCGCTGCCGCCGCCATCAGCCCCCGCGCGCCCCGGCTTGGGACGCTGTTCATTGCCGGGCAACTGGTCGACTGGGGCTTTTTCGTGTTCGCCAGCCTGGGCATCGAGAAAATGCGGATCGAACCAGGCGCGACCGCGATGGTGCCCTTCGATCTCTATTACATGCCCTATACGCACAGCCTGCTGGGCAGCGCGGTGTGGGCGGTGATTTTCGGGCTGATCGTCACTGCCTGGCTGCGCGATGGCAAGGCAGGCACGCTTGCCGCGCTGGTTGTGCTGTCGCACTGGGCACTCGATTTCCTGACGCACCGGCCCGATCTTACGCTGGCGGGCGGAAACACGGCATACGGTTTGGGCCTGTGGAACGTTCCCGCACTGGCCATACCACTCGAACTCCTGATCACCCTGGGCGCATTCTGGTGGTACATCAGGCAGACGCGCGGGCCGATCGGCCCGCCGCTGGTGCTGCTGGTCGTATTGCTGGCGATGCAGGCGTTAAACTGGTTCGGACCGGTCCCCGCAGAGGTCAGCCTGTCGCTCTATCTGCAAGCGCTGGCCGCCTACGCCGTCGCCACGCTGCTGGCGCGCTGGGTGGGGACAAATCGCAGGCACAAACGCCCGCGGGACTAGCGACAGGGCACGCACCTCGCTAAGGGCGCGGTCATGCCTCAGATCACGCCCGAAATCGTCGAATCGCACGGGCTCAGCCCCGAGGAATATGACCGCGTGCTGCACGCGCTGGGGCGCGAGCCCAACCTTGTCGAACTGGGCATCTTCTCGGTCATGTGGAGCGAGCACTGTTCGTACAAGAGCAGCCGCCTGCACCTGAAGAAGCTGCCGACCGAAGCCCCGTGGGTGATCTGCGGCCCGGGCGAGAACGCGGGCGTGATCGACATTGGCGATAACCAGGCCGCCATCTTCAAGATGGAGAGCCACAACCACCCCAGCTATATCGAGCCATATCAGGGCGCGGCGACAGGCGTGGGCGGCATATTGCGCGATGTCTTCACCATGGGCGCGCGACCGATCGCGAATGCCAACGCGCTGCGCTTCGGGCGGCCCGATCACCCGAAGATGCAGCACCTCGTCAAGGGCGTGGTCGCGGGGATTGGCGGATACGGCAACTGCGTGGGCGTGCCGACGATTGCGGGAGAGACGAACTTCGATCCTGCCTATGACGGCAATATCCTGGTCAACGCGATGACCGTTGGCGTCGCCGACGCAGACCGGATTTTCTACAGCGCGGCAACGGGCGTGGGCAATCCGATCGTCTATGTCGGCAGCAAGACCGGGCGCGACGGCATCCACGGCGCAACCATGGCCAGCGCCGATTTCGCTGAGGATGCAGAAGCCAAGCGGCCCACGGTACAGGTTGGCGATCCCTTCACCGAGAAGCTGTTGATCGAGGCGTGCCTTGAACTGATGGCGACCGATGCGATCGTCGCGATCCAGGATATGGGCGCGGCCGGGCTGACCAGCTCCAGCGTCGAAATGGCGACGGGCGGCAAGAGCGGTATCCGGCTCGACATGAACAAGGTCCCGTGCCGCGAAGCGGGGATGACGCCTTACGAGATGATGCTGAGCGAAAGCCAGGAGCGGATGCTCATGGTGCTCAAGCCCGGCGCCGAGCAACAAGCCGAGGCGATCTTCCGCAAGTGGGAGCTCGATTTCGCGGTGATCGGCGAAGTCACCGATACGCAGCATATGGTGCTCGAATGGAACGGCGAAGTGGTGTGCGATATTCCGCTGGGCCCGCTTGCAGCCGATGCGCCGCTTTATGACCGGCCCTACCTCAGCCGCGAGGAATACAAGGCCTGGGCACAGGTCAAACCGCTGGGCGAAGTGCCCGAAAGCAGCGATATCGGCGCGGACCTGCTCAAGCTGATGGCCAGCCCGGCGCTTGCCTCCAAACGCTGGATTTACGAGCAGTATGACAGCCAGGTCGGTGCCGACACGCTCCAGACCGGCGGCGATGCAGGCGTGGTGCGTATTCACGGCACGAAGAAGGCGCTGGCGATCACCACCGATTGCACCCCGCGCTATGTCTATGCCGACCCCTACGAGGGGGGGAAGCAGGCGATTGCCGAGGCTTACCGCAACCTGTGCGCGGTGGGTGCGCGTCCGCTGGCGGTGACCAATTGCCTCAACTTCGGCAATCCGCAGCGCCCCGAGATCATGGCGCAACTGGTCCACGCGCTTGACGGCATGGGCGATGCCTGCCGCGCACTCGACTTCCCGATCGTGAGCGGGAATGTGAGCCTCTATAACGAGAGCAAGGCAACAGGCGGCGGCAGCGCAATCCTCCCCACGCCTGCAATTGGCGGGGTTGGCATCATCGAGGATTATGCGCGCATGGCCACCATCGCGCTCAAGGGCGAGGCAGAGCGAATCCTGCTGATCGGCGCGGACGGTGCGGCGGAACCGGAAATCGGCCAGTCGAAATGGCTCGAGGTTTGCCACGCGATAAAGGCGGGCGCTCCCCCTCGCGTCGATCTCGATCGCGAACGCCGCAACGGTGAATTTGTTCGGATGCTGATCGAAAGCGGATTGGTAACCGCGGTGCATGACGTCTCGGACGGCGGCATACTTGTGGCGGTGACCGAAATGGCGCTGGCTGGAAATATCGGGGCGCGGCTGCACACGACTTCGTTCGAAGATCTGGTAGACAGCGAGAGGACAAGACACGCCTGGTCGCTGTTTGCGGAAAACCAGGCGCGCTACATCGTCACCGAACCGTTGCAATTCCATGTGGTCGAAAATCTCGCACGCAACGCGGGCATCGGTTGCTGCTTCATCGGCTGGACCGGCGATGATTCTATCTGGGTGGGCCCCGACGAAGCGACTATGATTGCCGAAGTCCCCCTCACCGCCTTGCGCGCTGCGCACGAGAGTTTCTTCCGCGAGTGGATGGAGGGGTGAATAAATCACCCGCTCATGCTGAGCTTGTCGAAGCACCGCACTTTCTTCCGGCGCGTCATCTGAAGTGAAGAGCAGCCCTTCGACAAGCTCAGGGCGAACGGGGAGGATCATAATGACCGCAGGCTATTCGGGCACACCGCTGGTAAAGAAGCTCAGCCTGCGGGACGGGCAGCGCGTGTGGTTTTACGCCATGCCCGAAAGCGTTCAGGACGAGATCGACGAATATGCGCTGGATCTGATCTTCGTCGCCGATCCTGCCGCGGGCATTGACGCCGCGCATGTCTTCGTCATCGAACGCGCCGAGCTCGAACATCTGCTCACGTCCTTGCGAGGCCAGATCGCGCCCGATGGGCAGATCTGGGTCAGCTGGCCCAAACAGGCATCCAAAATGCCGACTGACATCACCGAAGACACGATCCGTGAGGTGTGCCTGCCGCTGGGGTTAGTCGATACCAAGGTCTGCGCGGTGGACGAAACCTGGTCGGGTCTCAAACTGGTGATCCGCAAGGAACTGCGCTGAGGAAAACTCAGGCCGCCAGCGTCTGCGGCTGGCGCGGGGCGAGAAGATCGTAGGGATCGATCCCCTCGCTGCTCCATACGCGGTGGCACTCATGATACCGGTCCGGCTCAGGTATGCCCAGTTTGCGGCGCGCTTCGCCAAGGTCCATCGCCAGAAGATCGGTGATCGACATCCCCACCAACGAGGGGCACGCACGCCCGGTCTGATGCGCCTGGCGCACCGCCTTGAGCACCGGAGCGCTGCTCTTGACCAGCCCCTTCATGTGCCAGGCGCCCGCATAACCAAGCAGCAGGTGCCCATGGCTGGGGTTCTGCCCGTGGGTGAACAGCAGAACGCATTGCTCGCCTAGGGCATCGCGGCCATACCCGGTGAGGACGTGCATCAGATCGTGTGTGTCGCGCAGGCGGAAGCCGTACCATTGCACCAGATCGTCATAGATCGGACGGCCCGACTTTTCCGATTCTTCCACCAGACCCGCAGCGGACAGCCCTTCACGCTCCATGAAATCGCAATAGGCATGTGCGACCGAGCCCTTGGGCAATCTGCGCAAGGCCTCGTGATCGTCAAGGATGGCAGGAAGGCTGCGCTCGCGCGCACGCAAATCTTCGCCCTGTGCACTCAGCGTCAGCGCTCGCACGCGCCGCATGAAATCCTTCGACGGTAGCGCGTCGAAAATCTTGAACACCTCGGCGGTGTTTTCCTTGTCCTTGAGCAGGATGCGAAAATGGTGCCAGGCCTTGAGCGGCTCGTACTTTGGCTTGGGGCGATCGGAAGCACGCAGCGGCGTGCCATCAGGGGCGCATTCCGTCCCGACGGCATTGGCAAGTTCTGGATCGGCGTGGGTCATCATGAGCGCCCTGTTACTGACATGATTGTCAATATATGGTTTCAATCCGCAATTGAAAAGCGCAAGTTTGCGTCTGGCCCTGTGCCTGATTCAGCGTTGCGTCCAGTCCTGTTCGGGGATGCCCAGCAACTTGAGCACGGCAGTCAGATCGCCGCGGTCGATCCACCCGTTGGCAGCGGCGCGCGCACGCGGCTTGGCATGGTAGGCAATGCCATAGGTCGCCGCCTTGATCATTGGGATGTCGTTGGCGCCGTCCCCGGTGGCGAGCGTTACCACATCGTCGCCCAATTGCGCGGCTTCCTCGACCAGTACCGATTTCTTGACGCTGCTGTCGGTGATCGAGCCGACCAGATCGCCGGTCAGCGCCCCGTCCTCGATCGCGAGGCGGTTTCCGACCACACGGTCGAAACCCAGCAAATCGGCCACTGGATCGGCGAACTGGTGGAAGCCTCCCGTTACCAGCACCGTGCGGCAGCCATGCGCCTTGAGCGTCGCCACCAAAGTGGCTGCGCCAGGCACCGGTTCGATCCGCGTATTGAGGCATTCAAGGATCGCACCTTCGGAAAGATCGCGCAGCAGCATCACCCGTTCACGCAGCGCGCTTTCGAAATCGAGTTCGCCCTGCATTGCGCGCTCGGTAATCGCGGCGATCTGGTGTTTGATCCCGGCGAAATCGGCGAGCTCGTCGATGCATTCCTGCCCGATCATGGTCGAATCCATGTCCGAGACGAACAGCCGGGGGACCGCAAAGCCCCGGTCGCTTATCAGCATCGCATCGGGGCGTATCAATTCGTCAAGGACGCGGTTCAGAACGTCCGGGTTTTCGGCGGGCCAATCGAGCTCGAACAGGTCGCCCCCGACCTGTTGCGCCGAGAATGCCACGCCTTCATCGATGAGCCACTGCGGCGGCGCTTCGAGGAAAGTTTCCATGATGGCCGGGTCTGCTATGAGGCGGGCGATGGGCACTTCTGCTACTCCGGAACCTGATAGCGATAAGCCGCCGCTCGCGCTCATTGCAGGGCCGACCGCCAGCGGCAAGAGCGAATTGGCGGTGCGACTGGCGCTGGCCCTGCGCAATCGAGGGCGCGACGGCGTTGTGATCAATGCTGACAGCGCGCAGGTCTATACCGATCTGCGCGTCCTGAGCGCGCGCCCCTCGCCAGAGGAAATGCGCGGCGTCGAGCACCGCCTGTTTGGAGCGTGGGACGGCGCAGCAGCCTGCTCGGCGGCGGATTGGGCCATTGCCGCCCGGGCCGAGATCGGGCGCGTCCAAAGTGCAGGCGCAGTGCCGATCTTGTGCGGCGGCACCGGGCTCTACCTGCGCACGCTGATGGACGGGATCGCGCCCATCCCTGAAATCGACCCGGCGATCCGCGCGGCAGTCCGCGCCATGCCGACCGAACAGGCCTATGCCGCGCTGGCGATGGAGGATCCGGAGCGTCACGCCGCGCTTGCCCCCGCTGACCGGCAGCGAATCGCGCGCGCGCTGGAGGTGGTGCGATCGACGGGCAGGCCGATGTCAGCCTGGCAGCGCGACAGCGAGGGCGGAATTGGCAAACAGGTCGATCTCCACGCAGCGGTGCTGCTACCGCGGCGCGAATGGCTTTATGAGCGCTGCGAACGGCGTTTCGAAGCGATGCTGGAACGCGGGGCCATCGCCGAGGTTGAGGCGCTGCTGGCGCGATGCCTGTCAGCCGACCTGCCCGTCATGCGCGCGATCGGCGTGCGCGAGATTGCGGCACATCTGAAAGGCGAGCTTGACCGCGCCCAAACGATCGTCGCTGGCAAGCAGGCGACGCGCCAGTATGCCAAGCGGCAATATACCTGGTTCCGCAACCAGTCGCCAGGCGCATGGTCGCGAGTTGAAGATCATAATTACGATATAGAATGCATATTCGCATCATTATTACAATCTTAGTGCTTGACACGTTATAAATGATCGCATAGCGGCATCCACATGTGGCCCGGTGTGCAGTCCCTGCACCGGGCCGCAACTTTTCTGGTCGATGCTTCGACCAAACGGGTGCACAGCGCCGCAAGGCCGTGAAGGAAGGATAGTTCGGTGGTTCAGGAGCGCAGCGGCGCGGCCATTCTGGTGGATTGCCTGGTCGAACAGGGGGTCGAATTCATTTTTGGCTATCCCGGCGGCGCGGTGCTGCCGATCTATGACCAGCTGTTCGGCGATGAGCGCATCCGCCATATCCTCGTGCGGCACGAGGCCGGCGCGGCGCACGCGGCGGAAGGCTATGCCCGCTCGACCGGAAAGCCCGGTGTGGTGCTCGTCACCTCCGGCCCCGGTGCGACCAACGCCGTCACCGGCATTGCCGACGCCTTCATGGATTCGATCCCGCTGGTGGTCATCACCGGCCAGGTGGCAACCCCGCTGATCGGCACCGATGCCTTTCAGGAGGCTGACACCGTCGGCATCACCCGCCACTGCACCAAGCACAACTATCTGGTGAAGGACCCGGCCGAGCTTAGGGCGACGATCGAGGAGGCCTTCCGTATCGCCACGTCGGGCAGGCCCGGCCCGGTGGTGGTCGATATTCCCAAGGATGTGCAGGTTGCGGTTCCTTCGCATATCGGCGCTGCCGCGCAGCCTGCGCCGCATCGCTACAATCCGCAAATGGTCGCCCCGGCAGAACAGATTGCCGAGGCAGTCGCACTGCTGGCCAAGGCCGAACGTCCGGTGTTCTATACCGGCGGCGGCGTAATCAATTCAGGCCCGGAGGCGAGCCGTCTGCTGCGCCAGTTGCAGGACTTGACCGGCGCGCCGCTCACTTCCACGCTCATGGGGCTTGGCTCCTTCCCCGCCGACCATCCCGACTGGCTGGGAATGCTGGGCATGCACGGCACGTTCGAAGCCAATATGGCGATGAACAAATGCGACGTCATGTTGTGCGTTGGCGCGCGCTTCGATGACCGGGTGACCGGGCGGCTCGACGCGTTCTCGCCCGATTCGATCAAGATCCACATCGATATCGACCGCAGCTCGATCAACAAGACCGTGCCGGTGAACCTCGGCATTGTCGGCGACTGCGCGATAGTGCTGGAGCAGTTGATCGCCGCATGGGGGACGCGCAAGCCGCGCGATCTGGGCGAATGGAAGGCGCGGATCGCGGGCTGGCGCGCGCGCGAATGCCTCGCTTACCCAGAAAAATCCGACGCCATCATGCCTCAAAAGGCGATCGAGCGGCTATATGCACTGACGCACGCGCGCGACCCCATCATCTCCACCGAAGTTGGCCAGCACCAGATGTGGGCGGCACAATATTTCCACTTCAACGATCCCAATCGCTGGCTCACCTCGGGCGGGCTGGGCACCATGGGATATGGCCTGCCCGCCGCCATCGGCGCGCAGCTGGGCAATCCCGATGCGCTGGTGATCGACATCGCGGGCGAAGCATCGATCCAGATGAACATTCAGGAACTGGGCACCGCCAGCCAGTACCGGCTGCCGGTCAAGGTGTTCATCCTCAACAACGAATATATGGGCATGGTCCGCCAATGGCAGGAACTGACCTATGAGAGCCGCTATTCGAACTCCTATTCGGACAGCCTGCCCGATTTCGTCCGGCTGGCCGAAGCCTACGGCTGGAAGGGCATCAGGATCGAGGAACCCGCCGATCTCGATGCGGGAATCGCGGCCATGCTGGTGCACGACGGGCCGGTGATGGTCGATTGCCGCGTCGCCAAAGAGGCGAACTGCCTGCCGATGATCCCATCGGGCGCTGCACATACCGAAATGATGCTCTATGGTGACCGCGTCGAAGGCACGATGGACGACGAAGCAAAGGCGCTGGTGTGATGGGTGACGCTTACCTTTCTTCCCCCTCCCCGTTGCGGGGAGGATCAAGATGATGAAGATCAAGACCGCCGCCTCCGAACGTCACGTTCTCACCATCACGGTTGACAATGAATCGGGCATCCTCGCCAAGATCGCGGGGCTGTTCACCGCGCGCGGCTACAACATCGACAGCCTGACCGTGGCCGACATCAGCGAGAACCATGCGGTCAGCCGGATCACCATCGTCACCAACGGCCCGCCGCAGGTGATCGACCAGATCGAAGCTCAGCTTGACCGGCTGGTGCCGGTGCACAAGGTCACCGATCTCACGCAGGCCGGCCCGCATGTCGAGCGCGAGCTGGCGCTGATAAAGGTCGCGGGTACGGGCAAAAAGCGCGTCGAATCCTTGCGCATTGCCGAACTGTTCCGCGCCAACGTGGTCGATACCACGATCGAAAGTTTTGTATTCGAGCTGACCGGATCGCCCGACAAGATCGACAGCTTCATCACGCTGATGCGCGAGTTGGGACTGGTCGAAGTCGGCCGCAGCGGCGTAGTGGGAATGATGCGCGGGGCGGCGGGGGTTTAGAAATTCGCCTTCCCTCTTCATTCCCGCGCAGGCGGGAATCCAGCTGCCACCGGCAGCGCGAGGGATACAAGCAAGCTGGACCCCCGCCTTCGCGGGGGTGACGAAATGGGAAGTAAGAATCAATGAAAGTTTTCTACGACGCCGATGCCGATCTGGGTCTGATCACGGGCAAGAAGATCGCAATTCTCGGTTATGGCAGCCAGGGCCATGCCCATGCGCAGAACCTGCGCGACAGCGGGGTCAAGGAAGTCGCCATTGCGCTGCGTGAAGGCTCGGCCACCGCGAAGAAGGCCGAAGGCGCGGGCTTCAAGGTGCTGTCCAATAAGGAAGCGGCCAAATGGGCCGATATCCTGATGGTGCTTGCGCCCGACGAGCATCAGGCGGCGATCTGGGAAAACGACCTTGCGGGCAACATGCGCCCCGGCAGCGCGCTCGCCTTCGCCCATGGCCTCAACATCCACTTCGGCCTGATCGAGCCGCCTGCGGATATCGACGTTATCATGATCGCGCCCAAGGGCCCCGGCCATACCGTGCGCAGCGAATACCAGAAGGGCGGCGGGGTGCCGTGCCTGATCGCGGTGCACCAGGACGCCAGCGGCGCGGCGCATGACGTGGCGCTCGCCTATGCCTCGGGCGTTGGCGGCGGGCGCTCGGGCGTGATCGAGACGAACTTCAAGGAAGAGTGCGAAACCGACCTGTTCGGCGAACAGGCGGTACTGTGCGGCGGTATCACCCACCTGATCCAGGCCGGGTTCGAAACGCTGGTCGAAGCCGGATACGCGCCCGAAATGGCCTATTTCGAATGCCTCCACGAAACCAAGCTGATCGTCGACCTGCTCTATGAAGGCGGGATCGCCAACATGCGCTATTCGATCAGCAACACCGCCGAATATGGCGACATCAAGACCGGGCCGCGCATCATCACCGATGATACCAAGGCTGAGATGAAGCGCGTGCTGGCCGACATCACCAGTGGGCGGTTCGTGAAGGAATTCGTGCTCGACAACCGCGCCGGGCAGCCCGAACTCAAAGCCAGCCGCAAGGCCGCAGCCGCGCATCCGATTGAAAAGACCGGCGCGCAGCTGCGCGCGATGATGCCGTGGATCAGCGCCAACAAGCTGGTCGACAAGGAGAAGAACTAGCGCGAAAAGGCCTGCATGCGCCTTTCCGACTGCCACAATATCGAGGATTTCCGGAAACTGGCCAAGGCGCGCCTGCCCTGGCCGGTGTTCGACTATATCGACGGGGCGGCGGATGACGAGCTGACCAAGGCGCGCAATACCGCCGCATTCGAGACGTGCGATCTGGTGCCCGACGTGCTGGCGGGTGTCGCCAATATCGACACGAGTTGCACGATTCTGGGCCGCAAAAGCGCGTTGCCGCTGATGCTCAGCCCCACCGCGCTCCAGCGGGTATTCCACTGGCAAGGCGAACTGGCGGTGGCGCGCGCGGCCGAGAAGTTCGGCCTGTGGTTCGGCATTTCCAGCCTCGCCACGCATTCGATAGAAGACATCGCGGCGGCCACCAATGGACCCAAGCTGTTCCAGCTCTATGTCCACAAGGACCGGGGACTCAACACCTCGATGATCGAGCGCTGCCAGCAGGCGGGCTTCGATGCCATGGCGCTGACGGTCGACACCATCGTTTCGGGCAAGCGCGAGCGCTGCCTGCGCAGCGGTTTCACCACCCCGCCCCGCTTTTCACCCAGCGCGCTGTGGAGCTATGCCACCCGCCCGCACTGGACGTTCGACTATGTGCTGCGCGAGAAATTCCGGCTGCCCAATCTCGACACGCATGTAAGCGAGGGCAGCGGCAAACCGGTAAGCATCGCCGACTATTTCAACACCATGCTCGATACCGCGATGGACTGGGATACCGCCGCGCGGATCAGGCAGGATTGGGGCGGCAAGTTTGCCTTGAAGGGCGTGATGAGCGCAGGCGATGCGCGCCGCGCGGTCGAGATCGGGGCCGATGCGATTCTGATCTCGAACCACGGCGGCCGTCAGCTCGACGGCAGCCGCGCGCCGTTCGATCAATTGCGCGAGATCGAAGATTGCGTCGGCGGCAAGATCGAGATCATCTGCGATGGCGGCGTGCGGCGCGGCACGCATGTTCTGAAAAGCCTGTACGCCGGGGCGACGGCGGCGAGCGGCGGGCGGCTCTACCTCTATGCCCTCGCCGCGGCGGGCCAGCCCGGCGTGGAGCGCGCCATCGCCATCCTTAAGGACGAGATCGAGCGCGGCATGCGGCTGATGGGCGTGACCCGGCTCGATCAACTGACCGCGGACAGGCTACGCTGGCGCTAGGTCGCCTCGCCGCCTCCCAATCCGCTGGACGAAAAAAGGGCGAGCCGAAGCCCGCCCCTTCCGCCCAATCCCGAAGCGTTCAGTTTGTCGCGTAATGTTCTTCCGGCGAGTGCGTCGGATAATTGGTATCGCCCTTGGCAATGAAGCCAGGGATGTCCTTGTTCCATTTCTCAGCCACAGCTTTGCTGAAATTGAGATAGAGCTTGCCGTCAACGATCTTGTAAACCTGGGGATCGCCCGGCGCGAGCGCATCATTGGCACCGATAGCCCATGCGCAATATCCGCCGTACTGCGGTGCGTACTTGGCCGGATCGGCTTCAAACATCGCTGCATTGGCCGAACTGGCGAAATGGTAGTCATAGCCCTGGTAGCGCACAACGAAGGCTTCCGAACCCTTGACCGGGGCGCCATCACCGAAATAGCTGACCGCGTCATAACCTGACAGTGCGACAGTCTCACCTGCAACCTTGGTGTAGATCGGCCCTTCAGGCTTACCGCCCAGATCGGCGAGCACATGTGTGCTTGCGCCCGCTTCAGCTTCCACTGCGGCCACTGCCTCGCTTTCCTGTGCCGAACAGGCGGCAAGCGTTGCAGACACAGCAATCAACAAGATCGTTTGTTTCATCGTCGCATTCCCTAATGTGTAACGGGGCATATCCCATTATGTCCTTGTTCGCATGGTTCGCGTGGATGCCCGGAAAAGTTTCATACAGAATTTCGATTTTTTTGAGAGCGTCGTGTTTTTCCAAATCTCTTGCCATTCACGCAATTTTGCGCAATGCAGCATGGCATGACGCGTAACGGATCGCTGCTGCTACGACTTACACGCCCTTGGGCGTGAGAGCGCGCGTGCCCTGAGCGGCGCGCGCAAGCGCCCAAGGGAAGATCGACGCCCATCCAGCCGCACCACCGTTACGAGATCACCCTGATGTCCATGCTTTCCGAGCCAAGCCGTAAGTACCGGCCCTTTGCGCAGATCAACCTGCCCGACCGGCAGTGGCCCAGCCGTGCCGTAACCGCGCCGCCGCGCTGGCTTTCGACCGATCTGCGCGACGGCAATCAGGCGATTGTCGATCCGATGGATGCGGTGAAGAAGAACCGCTTCTTCGACTTGCTGGTCGAGATTGGCCTCAAGGAAATCGAGATCGGGTTCCCCAGCGCGGGGCAGACCGAGTTCGACTTCATCTCCAGCCTCGTGAAATCGGGCCGCATCCCCGATGACGTGACCGTGCAGGTGCTGACGCAAAGCCGTGAGGACTTGATCCGCACCAGCTTTGACAGCCTCGATGGCGCGCGCGCGGCAATCGTCCATCTCTACAACGCCGTCTCGCCCGCCTGGCGCGATATCGTGTTCCGCATGTCGAAAGACGAAGTGCGCGAAATCGCGATCATGGGCGCGAAAGTGATGCGCGACGAGGCGGCAAAGCGCCCCGACACCCAATGGCATTTCGAATACAGCCCCGAAACCTTCTCGACCGCCGAACTCGATTTCAGCATCGAGGTTTGCGCTGCGGTGATGGAAGTGCTCCAGCCCACGCCCGAACACCCGATCATCCTCAACCTGCCCGCCACGGTCGAGGCGGCGACGCCCAATATCTACGCCGACCAGATCGAGTATTTCTGCCGCAACGTGCCGGGCCGTAGCAACGCGGTGATCAGCCTGCACACGCACAACGATCGCGGCACCGGTGTTGCCGCGGCGGAGCTTGGCCTGATGGCGGGCGCAGACCGGGTCGAAGGCTGTCTGTTCGGCAATGGCGAGCGCACGGGCAACTGCTGCCTCGTCACCGTCGCACTCAACATGTACACGCAGGGGATCGATCCGGGGCTTGATTTCTCGGACATCGACCGGGTGATCGAGACGGTCGAATACTGCAACGAACTGCCCGTCCATCAACGCCACCCCTATGGCGGAGAACTGGTCTTCACCGCCTTTTCGGGCAGCCATCAGGACGCGATCAAGAAAGGCTTCGAGGCGAACGAGCGGCAGAATGACGAGCTGTGGCGCGTGCCCTATCTGCCGATCGATCCTGCCGATCTTGGCCGCAGCTACGAAGCCGTGATCCGCGTCAATTCGCAGAGCGGCAAGGGCGGCTTTGCCTGGGTGCTCGAACAGGATCAGGGGCTGAAACTGCCCAAGAAGATGCAGGCCCACTTCTCGAAGCATGTGCAGCGTATGGCGGACGAGCTCGGCCGCGAGCTCAATGCGGCGGATATCTGGGATGCCTTCCGCAAGGCCTATCACGTCAAAACGCACCCCAAGCATTTCCAGCTGGTCGATTACGAGGAAGCCCGCGCGGCGGACGGCACGCGGATATTCTCCGGCACGATCGAGGTCGATGGCCGCGCGCAGAGCGTCTCAGGGCGCGGCAACGGGCTCATTTCGTCGGTGATGGCAACGCTGCGCGATGCCTTTAGCGTCGAGCTCGAGGTGATCGACTACACTGAGCACGCGCTCGGCAAGGGGACCGACGCGCGCGCCGCCGCATATCTCGAATGCCGCGCACCCGATGGCCGCACCGTTTGGGGCTGCGGCATCGACGAGGATATCGCCACCGCCAGCGTGCGCGCAGTCCTCAGCGCGGCGAACGGGGCGGCGGCGTAATTCCCGGCGCTACGTCACTTCGTGTGCCTATTTCGTGTGACTGTCGAACCATTCGAGCCAGCGCGCCATCCGGTCGGTGATGAAGCTGGGCCGTTCGATCCCGTGATATTCACCTGGATAGATCACCAGCCGCGTCTCGATCCCGCGTGACCGCAGCGCCTGATACATCTGCTCGCTGGCCAGCGTCGGCACGTTGACGTCCGCCCCGCCGACCATGAACAGCGTGGGTGTTACGATCCGGTCATTGTGCAGGAAAGGATAACTCACCCGGTCCCACGCCTCGCGGTTTTCCCACGGATAGCCCATCTCAACATCGTATTCGTAGACGTAGTGATCGGTGCCATAACCGGCATAGATATTGCCGATCGAGGCACCGCTCACCGCCGCCTGGAACCGCCTGTCGCTGGCGATAGTATAATTGGTCAGCATGCCGCCATAGGACCATCCGCCCAGCACCAGACGCTTCGGATCGGCGATGCCTTGCGCCACCGCGTGATCGACCGACGCCAGCACGTCCTCGACATCGACCGATCCCCAAGCCGCATCGATCGCCGCTGCATAGGCCTCGCCGCGCCCGGTGCTGCCGCGCGGGTTATTGTAGATTACCGCATAGCCGCGCGAGGCCATCACCACATGGTCGATGTCGAACATGAAATCGAACTGCGCCGCAGGCCCGCCGTGAATGCTGAGGATGGCGGGCAGTGGCTCCGTACCGTCGTGGCCGGGCGGGGTCATCACGAAGCCGTGAACCTGCGTCCCATCCTTGCTGGCAAAGCTTGTGCGCACCACCTTGCCCAGATCAAGCTCCGCCATCAGCGCCGCGTTGTGGCTGGTCAGCGCGCGCAGCTTGCCCTTGTCGAGCGCATAGACTTCTGCCGGGCTTGCCGGATCGGTCGAAAGCAGCGCCACGCGCCCGTTGGCGGAAGCCGTTGGCGCCGAAAGCACGCGGTCGCCTGCTGCGATCGTCGACATGGCACCATTCGCCACCACCAACCGGTCGAGCCGCTGGACCCCGTCATCCTCGATGATGAAGCGGATTTCCTTGCCATCAGGCGACCAGAACGGCTGATATACATTACGGTCGAGCGCGGCGGTGAGCATGCGCTCCTCCCCGCCCGCGGCGGGGACCATCGCCAGCACATTGGGGGCATACCAGATCAGTTCGGGATTGCCCCCGCGCAGATAGGCGATCTGGCGGCCATCGGGGCTCCATGCTGGGTATGATCCGAAACCGGGATCGCTGTCGGCCCCTTCATAGGTGGTGAGCTGGCGTGGAGTTGCGCCGGGGTTGGCGACACCGGCTGCATAGAGGTTGTAATCGGGCGAGCGCTCTGCATCAGCAAAGCGGCGCGAAGTAAATGCCACTTGCGATCCATCGGGCGACCACGAAGGCAGCGCTTCGTCGTAATCGCCATCGGTCAGCCGCTGCGCCATACCGCTGGCGACGTCATACAGCCACAGCCGCTCGCGCCGGTTGTCGAGAAATCCAGTGCCGTCGCGCTTGAACAGATAGCGGTCGATCACTAGCGGTTCGGGGCGGTCCTTCAGCTTTTCATCGCGCACCGGCTTGGGATCGAGCACCACCAGCGCCAGCAGCTTGCCGTCGGGCGAGAAGGCGTAATCGGTGATCGAACCCTTGATCCCGACGAGTGGCCGCGCCTCGCCGCCCGCCAACGGAAGCAACCAAAGCTGACTTGCTTCGTCCTCGCCTTCCTTGCCCGCGCGCGAGGAAATGAACGCGATCACCGATCCATCGGGACTGAACCTGGCGCGGCTTTCGCTTTCGCCAGCGCGGCTAGTGAGCTGGCGCTCGCCAGAGCCGTCCCATTGCGCAAGCCAGATATGGCTGACCTGTTCGTCAGCCTCGATATCGGCGGTGGTGACGGTATAGACCACTGCGCTGCCATCTGGCGCTATATCGGGCTCTGCCACATAGGCCACCTTGAGCAGGTCGGCCACGGTGGCTTCGCGGGCTTGGGCCAGGCCAGGTTGTGCCAGCAGCAAGGCGCCAAAAATCAGACCAGTCAGACGCATCGAAATCTTCCCCCCTCGTTCTGGCATCCTGTTTAACCTTCTGAAGGCCGTAGGCAATCGGCAAATCCGCAATTTCCTACGGCACTTGGGCTGCGCTAACTTTCATTCATGACTATGCCCGCGCCCTGCCCTTGCCGCCGAATTTTCCTGCATCACGGCAAGGCCGCTTTTCTTTCTTTGGACCGTGTTCCATGTGTTCCATCGTGTAGGATTTGAGGGAGAGTTACCGAGCATGGCCGAAGCGATTTCCGGACCCGAATCCATCCTTGAACCAGACTTGCCGATCATCGATCCGCATCACCATCTGTGGGATCTGCGATCGCTGCTGCCGATGTTTCCCGAGCCGCGCCATCCATTCCTCGAAACGCTGGTGGGGGCGGCGCATTACACCTTCGACCAATTGCGCACCGATCTTGAAACCGGCCACCGCATCATCGGCACCGTGTTCATGGAATGCAGCGCCTTCTATCGCGCTGGCGAAAGCGAGGCGATGAAGGTTGTTGGCGAGGTCGAGTTCGTAAACGGTGTCGCCGCGCAATCGGCGAGCGGACACTATGGCGACCTGCGCGCCTGCGCCGCGATCGTCGGCCATGCCGATCTGCTGCTGGGCGATGGCGCAGCGCCGGTGCTCGAACGCCTGCAGGCTGCCGCGCCCGATCGCTTTCGCGGTATCCGCCATTCGGCCGCGTGGGACGCCGATCCCCAAGTGCTGGGCCCGCCCTTTCATGCACCGCCGGGGCTCTATCACGACCGCATATTCCGCGAAGGGTTCGCGCATCTGGGCAGGACGGCGCTGGCATTCGATGCCTGGGTGCTCGAACCTCAACTGCCTGATGTGATCGATCTTGCCCGCGCGTTCCCCGATCAGCCGATTTGCCTCGATCATTGCGGTACGCCGCTGGGTATGGCGAGCTATTCAGGTAGGCTGGACGAGAATTTCCCCCGCTGGCGCAGCAATGTCCGCGAGCTGGCGCGCTGCGAGAACGTGGTGGTCAAGCTCGGCGGGCTCGCCATGCCATTCTGCGCAATGCCGCAGGACGGCCCCGCTGCGGGAGTTGGCTCGCTGGCGCTGGCCGATATGTGGCGCCCCTATATCGAAACCTGCATCGAGGCATTCGGGCCGGGCCGCGCGATGTTCGAAAGCAATTACCCGGTCGATCTGTGGGGCGCGACCTATCCGGTGCTGTGGAACGCCTTCAAGCGCGTCACCATGGGTGCCAGCGCGGATGAAAAGCGCGCACTTTATGCGGGCACCGCCGCGCGATTCTATGGCATCGAGCACCTCCTGCCCTCCTGAAACACTCGACAACCTGCAATCCTGCCCATAAGGCGGAAAGTCTCGGTTTCACAATGCAACGGAGTTCTCATGCCCCTGCCCGCTCCCTTTGACCGCCTTCGCCTGCCGCTGATCGGGTCGCCGCTGTTCATCGTATCGGGCCCCGAACTGGTGATCGCGCAGTGCAAGGCGGGGATCATCGGCAGCTTTCCGGCGCTCAACGCAAGGCCGCAGAGCCTGCTCGACGAATGGCTGCACCAGATCACCGAGGAGCTGGCGAAGCACAATCGCGAGAACCCGGATCGGCCAGCAGCACCCTTTGCGGTTAACCAGATCGTCCACAAGTCGAACGACCGGCTTGAAGCGGACATGGCGACCTGCGCCAAATGGCAGGTGCCGCTGGTGATCACCTCGCTCGGCGCGCGAACCGAAGTGTTCGATGCGGTGCGCGGCTGGGGCGGGATCAGCATGCACGATGTGATCAACAACCGCTTTGCCATGAAGGCGATCGAAAAGGGGGCCGACGGCCTCATCCCTGTTGCGGCGGGTGCAGGCGGCCATGCCGGCACACTCTCGCCCTTCGCCCTGATGCAGGAAATTCGCGAGTGGTTCGATGGGCTGGTCGCGCTGTCGGGCTCGATCGCCAACGGCTGGTCGATTCTGGCAGCGCAGGCGCTACGCGCCGATTTCGCCTATATGGGCAGCGCCTTCATTGCCACGAAGGAGGCCAACGCCAATGAGGCCTACAAGCAGGGCATCGTCGAAGGCAGCGCCGAAGGGATCGTTTACACCAACCTGTTTACCGGTGTGCATGGCAATTACCTGCGCTCCTCGATCCTGGCCTCTGGCCTTGATCCCGACGATCTGCCGGTGAGCGATCCGAGCAAGATGAACTTCGGCAGCGGCGGCAATACCAAGGTCAAGGCGTGGAAGGACATCTGGGGATCGGGACAGGGAGTGGGCGCGGTCAAGCAGGTCGGCAGCGTCGAGGATATGGTGGCGCGGCTTGAGCGTGAGTATCACGCGGCCAAGGCCGGGCTGGAGGCGAATTCAGACTTCCGCGCCTGGGCGAGCTAGCTCGCACTCCATAGCGATTCGGCCATGGCGTCGAGTTCGGCGAAGTCATAGCCCTGGCCCAGCGGGTCCATGCGGTTGAGGATCAGGCGGCGGCGATCTTCGAGCAGCCGCCTGCGCAGCGCCGCCTGGAGCAGGCCAAGCCGCAGCAGCGCCTCCTCCAGAGCCGCTTCGGGATCGCGCGCGACTGCGTTCGCCCAGCTTTGCTCGATCCGCCCGACGCGCTCGATCACCACCTCGTTATAGCGGCGGTGCGGGCCGCGGTGGAGCGGCAGACCGAGGCTGAGCGAGGTCTCTTCGTTTGCGGGCAGCAGCAGGCCGTTGGCACGAAAATCGTCGAACCCGATGCGCGCGCGCCCGATGCAGAAGAACATCCGCCCAAAATATCGCTCGGCCAACAATTGAAGCGGGAGAAGATGGTGACGTTGCAGCCCCGGATCGTAGCCCTCGGCTCCGGGCGCGTTGATCTTGCCAAAGGGGATAGCCTTTCGACGCCGCAGAAATCCCGATGCCCCTGGCCTGCCCTTCCCTGCTGCCATTCGCCTTATTCGTTCCGGACCCGGATCAAATGCGGATCATCCGCAAGGCGCAGGATCAGGCTCGATCCGTCCGGGCCCATGACCCGTTCATCACCAGCGATCCCCCCCGTCAGCACGAGTTGATTGATGAGGCGGATGCCCAATCTGGTCGCCGCAAGTTTGTCGGCGGCCAGCGGCGGCTCGATACACAGTTCCTGACCGATGAAGTATTCGAGCCCCACGCTTTGCAGCGCGCCATCATCGGTCTGCGAGAAGGCCGTGAGGCCCAGTGCCGGGAATGCCCCGCCATCAAGCCAGACAGTGATGGTCGATTCGAAAAAGCGCTTGCCGATGACGCTGTGCGAATGTGGCCAGACAACTGCCCGAAGGTGCTCGAAATGGCGTGCCAGATCGCGGGCAAGCGCCAACAGTTCTCTCACCACAGGCGGGCTGCGTTCGCCGCCTGCAAGATGTGGACCGGGCTGCAGAAGCAAGGCCTCGCACGAAAGAGCGGTCTCACGATCGGGAAAGTCGAAGCAATGTGCCGTCTCGGGTATCGGCGTGGGTTCGCCGGGAGCCAGCCCCACCAGATCGAAGGTCAGCCCAGAGCGCAGCAGTTCGACCCAGCGCCGTCCATCGTTGCGCCCGAACCCATTCGCATGCCCCGGCGTATCTTCCCCGACAAGCTGCGAAGCCTGAACGGCCGCCGGATCGTGCGTCAGCGAAGTTTCCGGATTGAGCGCGGCAAATTCTGCTATCGCGCCGGAATCGGGCCGGAAGCCGGAGGCAAACAGGAGCGAAATGCCCTTGGCAACCGCGTGCCCGCTGTCGATCTCGTCCGGCCTCACAATTTCCGATCGACCCTTTCCAACAAGCGATCGCGACCGCCCATATCTAGGGCAACCTTCAGCCCATGGCGAGTCTTCCTTGCTCCAGATTGGTGCAATGGGTGCTAAAAATCAAAATATTCCAAGGGACAATCCGTGTTGCAGGGCCGCGCCCAACTCTTCACACCGGGCGATCTGATCGTCGGGCACGACCTTTGGCGCAAGAATGGCCTCGGGCGTCTGGGCGTTGAAGTTGACGATCATGCATTCCGCCACGCGCTTGAGCCGCCACCCCGTGGCTATCCGGTCGAGCTGGCTCTGGGCATTCTCGCCGTCCGATCCTGCGGCAACGATGGTGGCATAGGGCCGGCCTTCGATCCTCCCCAGAACCGGATAATAGCAGCGGTCGAACATCTCTTTCATCGCGCCCGACATGCTGGCGAGGTTTTCCGGACAGACGAACAGATATCCCCCTGCCGCCAACAGATCGCCGGGCTCGACCTGTTCGGCCCGCATCAGCCGCGCGGCCTCGCCCGCCCCGCGAAATGCGGCGCTGGCCATGGCTTCGCTCGCACCGGTACGGCTGTGCCATACGATAAGAAGTTCGTGCGCTGCCATAGCATCCGCAGAAAAGCGAGGATCGCGCCCGCTTGTCAAATCTTTCCCCTGTTCGCGCGTTGTCGGCTCGGCTAGTTCTACCGCATGGCATCCCGATCGCTTTCACCTGTCCTTGGCGTGACCAACTCGCTTTCTGGCCGGGCGTGGCATTGGCGCGGCGGCAACATGGCGCTGGATGCAGGAATTGGCGGACCGGACAACGACATTCTCACCCAACTGCTTCTTGCAAGGGGCGTCGCCCCCGATGACCTGACCCGCCATGCAGCGCCCTCCTTGCGCGAATTCCTGCCCGATCCGTCCGCTTTCCTCGACATGGATCTGGCCGCCGAGCGGCTGGCCCAGGCGATCCTTGGCGGTGAAAGGATCACGATTTATGGCGATTACGACGTCGATGGTGCAACCAGCGCCGCGCTGCTGATCGACCTGCTGCGCCAGCTTGGAGTCGCAGCCGAATATTACATCCCTGACCGGCTGCTCGAGGGATATGGCCCCAGCGGCGAGGCACTGGTGCGGTTGGCCGAGCAGGGATCGAGTCTGGTGGTCACGGTCGATTGCGGGGCTATGGCCTTCGATGCGCTGCGGCAAGCGCGCGAGGCCGGGCTCGACGTGATCGTGGTCGATCACCACAAATGTGCGGCTGAAATCCCGCCAGCAGTGGCCCTGGTCAATCCCAACCGGCTGGACGAGAGCGATCTGGCCGCGAGCCACGGGCATCTCGCCGCGGTAGGGGTGGCCTTCCTGCTGGCGATTGCACTGGTCAGAACGCTGCGCAGCCGCGATTATTTCGCCGGTCGGCAGGAGCCTGACCTGATGCGGCTGCTTGATCTGGTGGCGCTGGGAACGGTCGCCGATGTCGCGATGTTGCGCGGGCTCAACCGCGCCTTCGTCACGCAGGGACTCAAGATCATGGCCCGGCGCCAGCGGATCGGCATGGCGGCGCTGATCGACGCAAGCCGGATCACCCGCGCCCCGCAATCGAGCGATCTGGGTTTCGCGCTGGGTCCGCGGATCAATGCCGGGGGGCGCGTGGGCGAATCGACGTTGGGCGTGCGATTGCTGACCACCAACGATCCCGACGAAGCGCGCGAAATCGCCGCGCAGCTTTCAGCGCTCAACGACGAGCGCCGGGTGATCGAGGCCGAAGTGCAGGAAGCCGCCGAAGCGCAGATCGCCAGCATGGACAATCATTCGGTCCAGATTTTCTCAGGCGAAGGCTGGCACCCGGGCGTGATCGGCATTGTCGCGGGTCGGCTCAAGGAAAAGACCGGCAAGCCTGCCTTCGTGATTGCACTCGACCGCGAAACCGGCCTGGGCAAGGGATCGGGCCGCTCGATCACCGGCGTTGATCTGGGCGCCGCGGTGATCGCCGCCAAGGATGCCGGCCTGCTGAAGGCAGGCGGCGGACACGCGATGGCGGCAGGGATCACGATCGAGCCGGAACATCTGCGCCCGTTCGCGGAATTTCTCGAGCAGCGCCTCGCCGCAAAGATCGATGCAGCGCGCGCGAATCGGGTGCTCGAACTCGATCTCAGCATCGCGCCGGGCGGCATGGTGCCCGATCTGGTGGAGGTATTGGAGCAGGCCGCTCCCTTCGGGGTCGGCTGGCCCGCACCGCGCATCGCGGTAGGGCCGGTGCGGATCGTCAAGGCGGATGTCGTGGGCAGCGATCACCTGCGGGTCATTGCCGCAGGTGATGATGGAAGGTCGTTCAAGGGAATCGCCTTTCGCGCTGCCACCAGCGAAATGGGGCAGACGCTTCTTCACCGCTCATCCGGAAGGCGATTTCATCTTTCGGGGCGCGCCAAGATCGACGATTGGGGCAACCGGCCGGCAGTCGAACTGCATCTCGACGATGCGGCATTTGCCGACTGAACGCTGCTAGGGCTTGACCCTTGTGGCCCGCGCTCCTAAAGGCGCGGCCTGCCCGACGGCGCACACCGGACGGCCCCTTCGTCTAGCGGTCCAGGACGCGGCCCTTTCACGGCTGAAACACGGGTTCGATTCCCGTAGGGGTCACCATTGTTCGCATCGGCTCGGCCCCTTCGTCTAGCGGTCAGGACGCGGCCCTCTCACGGCTGAAACACGGGTTCGATTCCCGTAGGGGTCACCACTTCCGGCACTTGCACCGAATAGGTGCCGCTCGCTCTGGCGCACATTTCCTCCATTCTGGCTTTTCAGCGGCAAGGCATCTGGTATGGCGCGATGGCGATGGATAGCCGTTTGCCCCTTCCTGTAACCGGTCTCGCGATTGCGCTGATAACGTCGTTCGCGCTGTTGTTCGCCGGCGTCGAACCGGCACTGGCTATCGCGGTCCTTGTCCTTTGGGGCGGTTCGCTGTTTCTCTCCACAGCCCGTCCTCCCGAAACCAGGCCTGCCGGGAATGGCAAGACCCAGGCCCGCGACGCCGTGCGCGAACTGATCGAGCATTCCGCAATTCCCATGCTGCTCACCGAAGGCGAACGGATTGCGGTTGCGAACCAGGCGGCGCTCGAAGTGCTGGGCGAACATGTGCTGGGGCAGGACACCCGCATGGCCTTCCGCCAGCCCGAAGCCATCGCCCTGCTCAGCCAGCCGGGTAACGGCAGCACAACGATACAAGGGCTGGCCCGCAGACGCGATATCTGGCGGATGAACCGCCAGCAGATGGATGAAGGCATGGTGGTGATCGAACTGATCAACCAGACCGCCGAAGCCGACATCAGCCGCGCTCATACCGATTTCGTAGCCAATGCCAGCCACGAATTGCGCACACCCCTCGCAGCGATCATCGGTTATGTCGAAACGCTCAGCGATGTCGAGAATGAGCTTGATTCAAAGACATCGAGGCGCTTCCTCGACACTATTCTGCGCGAGGCTAGGCGGCTGCAAAGCCTGGTCAGCGACCTGATGTCGCTCTCTCGCATCGAGGCGGAAAAACATGATCGGCCGAACGCGGTGGTCGATCTTGCGTCATTGGTGGAGCGCGCTGCCCGCGATGTCGCCGGGCAAGACCGCGCGGGCAGGCTTGATCTCGAGTTGAAGGCGGCCCCGGCGATACTTGGCGATCACCAACAGCTGGAGCAGATGGTCCGCAACCTGGTCGACAACGCCTTCAAATATGGCGCCGCCGATACCGACGTGACAGTCGTGCTTGAAATCGGGCCGAACGGGAACGCCCGATTGAGCGTATGCGATAAGGGCGAAGGCATAGCGCCCGAGCACATTCCGCATCTGACACGGCGCTTCTATCGCACCGATCCGGGGCGCAGCCGTGCCTCTGGTGGAACCGGCCTGGGCCTCGCCATCGTCAAACATATCGTGGAACGCCACCATGGTCGTCTCGACATTGCAAGCGAACTCGGCAAAGGCACCTGCGTGACGGTGCGCATTCCGGTTCTGCCGGACAAGCAAGGTACGCCGTCATGAAACTGTCATATTTCTCCAACATCGATCAACCGACAGATTTGAAATCCGTTTGCCGGGTTTGTGTGTGAAGGCTGCACTTCGCATCAACCGAAACCCGGTCGAATTCATTAATTGAGGTAAAGCCAAAACCTTGTTGACGCCGATCACCCTCCTCCTGATTGCCAGCGGCCTGGGTTTGATCGGGTGGCTGGCGGGCCGCGGCCGTGCGTGGAGCTTCCAGCGCGTCAACGGCGCCCGGGTGCTGGCTGCACGCCCCAATTATCATGGCTGGTATGTGGCGCTTTGGGTCCTGGTGCCCGCAGCCGCTTTCGTGCTTGCCTGGTCGCTGATCGCTCCGCAGCTTATCCTGCAATCGGTGCTCGCATCGGATGCAGCGCAAAACCTGCCCCAATTCGGCATCGAACGCGACGCCATCCTGTCTGAGGCGAAGGCGGCTGCAAGCGGCCAGACGGCAGCCTTCTTCAACCAGAAGGCGGAACCTCTGGTCGCACCGTTCAAACTGGCCGCTTCGCGCTTTGGCCTGATCGGGCTGGTCACGACGCTGCTGATTGCCTTCGCCGGCGGCAGCTTCGCGTTCCTGCGGATCAGACCCGACTTCAGGGCGCGCTCGCGGGTCGAACGGGTCGTCATGGCGGTGCTGTTGGTGGCATCAATGGTGGCGATCCTCACGACCTTCGGCATTTTTGTCAGCCTGGTGTTCGAAACTGTCCGCTTTTTCGGCATGGTCAGCCCGGTCGATTTCCTGTTCGGGACTTACTGGGGCCCCGATCCGATGGGCAGCGCGAGCAATATCGATGTGTCGCGCTATGGTGCGATTCCGCTGTTCTGGGGCACAATCTATATCGGGGCGATCATCGCCATGGTCGTGGCAATCCCACTGGGCCTGATGAGCGCGATCTACCTCACCCAATATGCCGCACCCAACATGCGTGCCTGGGTAAAGCCGGCGCTGGAGATCCTCGCGGGTGTTCCAACCGTCGTCTATGGCTATTTCGCGGCGCTCACCGTTGCCCCGGCAATCCGTGATGCCGCCCTGGGCGTCGGAATAAGTAGCGCATCGAGCGAGAGCGCGTTGGCCGCGGGCCTGGTAATGGGAGTGATGATCATCCCCTTTGTCTCGTCGATGGCGGATGATTCGATTGCCGCCGTGCCGCAGGCGATGCGCGATGGTAGCTTAGCGATGGGCGCAACGACGTCAGAGACCATCCGTAAGGTGATCATCCCGGCGGCCCTGCCGGGGATAGTCGCCGGCGTCATGCTGGCGATAAGCCGCGCGATCGGTGAAACCATGATCGTCGTGATGGCAGCAGGCGCCGCCGCCAATCTCACCGCCAATCCATTGGAAGCGATGACCACGGTGACCTTCCAGATCGTCGCCATGCTGACCGGCGAAGGCAGCTTCGATCACCCCGCAACGCTGAGCGCGTTTGCGCTCGGCTTTGTCCTGTTCATGGTCACGCTGGGCCTCAATTTCATCGCCTTGCACGTCGTCAAGCGGTTCAGGGAAGCCTATGAGTAAGCCCGCCCTGCTCACCGCCCGCACCGATGCTTTCGCCCTGCGGTTGCGCAAACGCTATGCCGCAGAGCGCCGGTTCAGGCTTGCGGGCCTTTCGGCGATCCTGGCGTCGGTTGCCGTGCTGATTTTCCTGCTGGTGACGATGACGCTCAACGGCATCGGCGGATTTCAGCGGGCCGAACTGGCGGTCACCATCGATTTCCCCGAATCGGGAATCGTGGCCAATCCCGCCGCCATGAACGGCCCCGGCGCTCTCCAGACGCTCGAGATCCAGGGCCTGCCCCAGGTCGTGAGCTTCTACGCGGATGAATCGCTTGGGCCTGAGGCGGCGGGCGAATTGAGTGGCCAGGCGTGGCGTGAAGTGGCCGCGGCACTGATCCGCGATCCCGAACTGGCGCAGGGCACCCACACGTTCGAACTGGCCGCAAGCGCCAGACTGGCAGCAGCGCTCGATGGAGAGGGGGCGGCCGACACGCAAGCGCTCGCACACAAGCTGACGGCCGAGAAGAAATTGGCGGAGAATTTCGATTCGGGCTTTCTCGCCCGGTCGGATGCGACCGACCCGCAAGCGGCAGGCATCTGGGGTGCGCTCAAGGGTTCGATCCTGACAATGATCGTGACCTTGCTGATGGCCTTCCCCATCGGCGTTCTGGCGGCGCTCTACCTCGAGGAATACGCTCCCAGGAACCGCTGGACAGACCTGATCGAGGTATCGATCAACAATCTGGCGGCGGTACCTTCCATCATCTTCGGCCTGCTGGGACTTGCTGTGTTCCTGTGGATCTTCCCCAATTACCGCTCGGCCCCGCTGATCGGCGGTATGACGCTGGCGCTGATGACCATGCCGGTCATCGTGATATCGGGCCGAAATGCCATCAAGGCCGTACCCCCTTCGATCCGCGACGGGGCGCTGGCAATCGGTGCATCGCCGATCCAGGTGGTGTTCCACCATGTGCTGCCGCTGGCGTTGCCCGGCATTCTGACCGGCGCGATCATCGGCATGGCCCGCGCACTGGGCGAAACTGCGCCGTTGCTGATGATCGGCATGCGCGCCTTTGTGGCCAGTCCGCCTGATGGGTTCACTTCGCCCGCCACCGTGCTACCGGTGCAAATCTTTCTGTGGTCTGACGAAATCGATCGCGGTTTTGTCGAACGCACCAGTGCGGCTATCATCGTGCTGCTGCTGTTCCTCCTGCTGATGAACGGCCTCGCAATCTACCTGCGCAACAAATACGAGAAGAAGTGGTGACAGTCATCCATCCCAACCTGGAACCGGTCGAGGCCAAGATGCGTGCCTCGAATGTCTCGGTCTATTACGGCGACAAGATGGCGATCGACGATGTTTCGATCGATATTCCCGCGCGTTTCGTGACTGCCTTCATCGGGCCGTCGGGTTGCGGCAAATCGACCTTCCTGCGCACGCTCAACCGCATGAACGACACGATCCCGTCTGCCCGTGTGGAAGGCCGGATCGAGCTGGATGGTGAAGACGTCTATTCGTCGAACATGGACGTGGTCCAGTTGCGGGCACGGGTGGGCATGGTGTTCCAGAAGCCCAACCCCTTCCCCAAGTCGATCTATGACAACGTCGCCTACGGCCCGCGCATTCATGGACTGGCTGAAAGGAAGGACGATCTCGACGCGATCGTCGAAAAGTCGCTGCGTCGGGCCGGCCTGTGGGATGAAGTCAACGACCGAATGGGCGATTCGGGCACTGCGCTTTCTGGCGGGCAACAGCAGCGCCTCTGCATTGCCCGGGCCATTGCGGTCGATCCGGAAGTGATCCTGATGGACGAACCCTGCTCGGCGCTCGATCCGATTGCCACCGCGCGGATCGAGGAACTGATCGACGAATTATCCGATCGCTACGCCATCGTGATCGTCACGCATTCGATGCAACAGGCCGCCCGTGTATCGCAGAGAACGGCCTTTTTCCATCTCGGAAAGATGGTAGAGTACGGTCATACTTCCGACATATTCACCAATCCGATCGAGAAGCGCACTCAAGATTACATCACAGGACGTTACGGCTAATGGCAGAACACACGGTCAAGGCATTCGATGCCGACATCACCCGGTTGCGCGGCCTGATTGCCGAGATGGGTGGGCTGTCCGAGGTCGCGATCCAGGAAGCGCTCGACGCGCTGGTTCGCGGCGACGAGGATCTGGCCGACCGGATCATCAGCCGCGACAAGAAGATCGACGAGCTGGAAATGGAAGTCGACAAGCTCGCGGTGCGGATCATCGCGCTGCGTGCACCGATGGCTGACGATCTGCGCGAGGTGATCGCCGCGCTCAAGATTGCAGGCGTAGTCGAACGGATCGGCGATTACGCCAAGAACATCGCGCGCCGGATCGGCAAGATCGAGGGCCGCAGCCACTTCGAACCGCTGACCCTGCTGCCCGCCATGGGCGAACTGGCGAGCGAAATGGTGCACGACGTGCTGACCGCATATGCCGCGCGCGATCCGCAGTTGGCACTCGAAGTGATTGCCGCCGACGCCAAGGTCGATGCATTCTACAACAGCATATTTCGCAATGTCGTAAGTTACATGGTGGAAAACCCTGCGACCATTTCGAGCGCGGCCCAGCTGCTGTTCGTCGCGCGCAATATCGAACGGATCGGAGACCATGCGACCAATGTGGCCGAGATGGTGCATTTTGCCGCCACTGGCGATTACCCGCCCGACGCTGATGGCTGACGCTTTCCTGTCGTGAAGCTGTAACAATGCGGGTGTCAGGTGCAGGCCAGACACAAAGGGGTTGAAACCGATGTCCGCCGCAAAGCTGCTGTTGGTAGAAGACGATCCTGCGCTTTCCGAGTTGCTGGAATATCGCTTCCGCAACGAAGGCTATGACGTGCGGTGCACCTCCGACGGGGATGAGGCACTGCTGCTGTCGCGCGAAGAAGTGCCCGATCTGGTCATTCTCGACTGGATGATCGACGGGACGAGCGGGATCGAGGTCTGCCGCCGTTTGCGCCGCGAGAAGGAAACCGCGCACGTCCCGATCATCATGCTCACCGCGCGCGATGCAGAGGACGATCGGGTGCGGGGGCTGGAAACCGGTGCCGACGACTACCTGACCAAACCTTTCAGCCCGCGCGAATTGCTGGCCCGTGTGGCGGCGGTGATGCGGCGTATCCGCCCTGCCCTTGCAGGCGAAACCATCGAGGTGGGAGATCTGTCGCTCGATCCGGTCGCGCACCGGGTCAAACGCAAGGGGCAGCCGCTGCGGCTCGGCCCCACCGAGTATCGCCTGCTCAAATTCTTCATGGAGAGCCCTGGGCGGGTGTTCAGCCGCGGCCAGTTGCTCGACGGGGTTTGGGGAAATAGCAGCGAAATCGAGCTGCGCACCGTGGATGTGCATATTCGCCGCCTGCGCAAGGCGATCGAGATTGACGGCTCGCGCGATCCCATCCGCACGGTACGTTCGGCGGGATACTCGTTGGAAGGGGCGCCCGCCACCGGATAGGCGAACCCCGGGGAACATCGCATGGCTGGGGGACAGCCATCCGGTTGCATCCTTTGGCGGTATTACGTCTTTGCCTGCACCTTGCAGATATGATCGAGCACAGCCGGATGGAGCCTGCCGTCGAAGGCGACGCCGGCGTATTCGTTGTCGACCCACGCGACCGTGCCCAACGGAGTCTTGAAACCGGCGATCTTGAGGTTGACCGTTTCCCCGGCGGTCACGAAGCCGTGGCGTCCCTTGATCTTGCAGCCGCCTTCGGACAGATCGAACAGATCGACATAGACCTGGCGCGAGCGCACCCGCCCATCGACAAGGACCCGCATCTGCCTGCGGTCGGAAACCCGCGGAATCTCGAACTTGTTCATGCTCCGCCTTGTGGCAGAATTTGGTAAACGATTTGTGCCTAGAAATTATCCCTAGATTCGATCGACACTCACCCTGGCCCCACTAGCCTTGGCGCGCACCGCGCCGCAGGTGATCGAGCGACAGCCGATCATCCTCGACAAAGGCGAGCAGCACCAACGACGCAGCAGCCATGCCCAGCGAGGGGAAGAACAGGATCTGGCTGCTCTCACGGTCGAGCAGCCACATGCCGAAAGGGTCGAGCAGATATTTCCAGATCGACAGCGCGCCAAAAACGAGCACCACCGCCTGCGCCGTGTAGGCAACGCGGCGCCACAGCCCCGCGATCGTGAGCAGGCCAACGACCAGCAGGATCGCGCCCCAGCCCAACTGGATCGCATGCGCGGCCCCCAGACCCGCATAGTATGTCTCGCTGACATGGGCACCCACTTCCGGCTTGACGACACGGACCAGCCCCCAGATCACCAGCAGCAGGCCAGTGGCGACGCGCAAAAACAACAGGCTGTAGGCTTTCATCGGCTTCACTCCCTCGATTCCCCGGCTTCCCGCCGCGGGCGATGCTGTAGAACACATTGAACCTGGGTGGTAATTGCTTTCAGCCGGTTGGACAAGGCGTTCACTGGCGCCGATCGGTGCAAATTGCCCGTACACACCTGCCACATGTCAGCGCGCGCCGAACCTCGGCACCTTGTGCACAGCGGCGGTGATGATCGCCCCCAACACCAACCCCGCTGCCGCGCTGATCGCCGCATAGGTCAACCAGCCCAGCATACCGCCCAGCGGACCCATCGCTTGCGCCACCGCATGCTCGGCGCCGTGCACCAGGTCATAGGCGAAGTTCCAGCCAAGTTCGTGCGTTCCATGGAGGATGATTCCGCCGCCGACCCACAGCATGGCAACCGTGCCTACGGCCGAAAGCAGGGTCAGCAGGATGGGCATAGCATGAAGCAGAAAACGGCCGAGGCGCCGTTCAACGGCAGTGTGCCGCTGCTCGGCGAGGTGCAGGCCGACATCGTCCATCTTCACGATCAGTGCGACCGCACCATAGACCGCAATGGTAATCGCGATGCCTACCACCGCGAGCACTCCGGCGCGGACAATCAATTCCTCCGCTGCGACCTCGCTCAGCGTGATCGCCATGATCTCAGCTGAAAGGATCAGGTCGGTGCGGATCGCGCCCGAAACGCGCGCGCGCTCGAACGCGACGGGATCCTCGATGACGTCTTCCAGCGTCGCGCCGTGTTTCTCCCCGCCAAGCTTCTCGATCACCTTTTCCGCGCCTTCATAGCACAGGAATGCGCCGCCCAGCATCAGCAGCGGCACGATCGCCCAGGGCAGGAACTCGCTCAGCAGCAGCGCGGCAGGGAGCAGGATGAGCAGCTTGTTCTTGAGGCTGCCGACGGCAATCTTGCCGATGATCGGCAATTCGCGCGCTGGTGAAAGCCCGGTGACATAGCCGGGGGTGACCGCCGCATCGTCGATCACCACGCCCGCCGCCTTCGATCCAGCCTTGCCCGCCGCAACGCTGACATCATCGACCGAAGCTGCCGCCGCGCGCGCGATCAGCGAAACATCGTCGAGCAGGGCGACAAGGCCTGTAGGCATGTGAGGATTCCCGGTTGCAGTGACGAACAGCCGGTCTGTGCCGACTGCTCCGCGTCCGGGCAAGTCCCATTCGCGCTTGCATTCGCGGGCAAACCGGCTATGGGCGCACATCCCTGCGTCGGCCGGCATTTTTGCCCGATGCCGATGCGGGATTTGTGAAGAAAGCCGGAGGGGCCCCCGCATGGTGCGGGATCAGCCAGCGATCGGCAGTGTGAAAGGACCAGGTACATGCCGCTTTACGAGCATGTTTTCTTGGCGCGTCAGGACCTCAGTCAGGCCCAGGTTGACGCGCTGGCGGCGCAAGCCACCGAAATCGTCGAGAGCAATCAGGGCAAAGTCACCAAGACCGAAACCTGGGGCCTCAAATCCCTCGCCTACAAGATCGACCGCAACCGCAAGGCGCACTTCGTCCTGCTCAACATCGATGCTTCCGGTCCAGTGATCCAGGAGCTTGAGCGGCAGACACGCATCAACGAGGACGTCATCCGCTATATGACGGTGCGCGTTGATGCGCATGAGGAAGGCCCATCGGCGATGATGCGCAAGCAGGACCGCGAACGCAAGCGGCGCGACCGCGAGGAGTACGAATAATGGCCCGCCCGTTTTTCCGCCGCCGCAAGAGCTGCCCGTTCGAGGGCAAGAACGCGCCGAAGATCGATTACAAGGACGTCCGCCTGCTGCAGGGCTTCATGTCCGAACGCGGCAAGATCGTTCCAAGCCGCATCACCGCAGTATCGGCCAAGCGCCAGCGCGAACTCGCCAAGGCGATCAAGCGCGCGCGCCACATCGGCCTGCTGCCCTACCTCGTGAAGTAAGGGGAGCAAGAGATCATGGAAATCATCCTCCTCGAACGGATCGAAAAACTCGGCACAATCGGCGACGTCGTCAATGTGCGCGATGGCTATGCCCGCAACTTCCTGCTGCCGCAGAAGAAGGCGCTGCGCGCCAACGATGCCAACCGCAAGGTGTTCGAAGCCAGCCGCGAGCGGCTCGAAACCGACAATGCCGAACGGCGCACCGAAGCCGAAAAGCAGGGCAAGACGCTCGACGGAGCGCAGGTCGTACTGATCCGCGCGGCGTCGAATGCCGGGCATCTTTACGGGTCGGTCAACGTCCGCGACATCGTTGCGGGCCTCGCCGAACAGGGCCACGACGTCGACAAGCGCCAGGTCATCATGGGCAGCCCGATCAAGATGCTGGGCGTCCACACCGTGACCGTCGCGCTGCATCCTGAAGTTCGCGTTACCGTAACGGCCAATGTCGCGCGCAGCGATGACGAGGCCGAATTGCAGAGCAAGGGCGTGGACGTGCTGGCGCAGATGTTCGAGGAAGAACATGCTGCCGCCGCGCACGAAGGCTTCCAGGAAGCGATCGATCCGACGCTGGAGCCGGGCGAAATTCCTGCCGATATGCTCGACGCGCCGGCTGGCGACGATGCGGAGGATGCGGCCTGACCGGCCTTTTCCTCTCCCCAACAACAGAAGGCGCGGTCGAAAGGTCGCGCCTTTTTTGTAAGCGGTGTCATGACGAGGTCATGGCGATATTTGAAAAAACAATAATGTGGAGTAGCGTGAGCCGATGGAGCTGGTCGACAACATCATTGCCCAATTGAAGCAAATCCATGACACGGCGGTCGCCACTCTGCGGGCCGATGTCATCGCCTTTGCCACCGCGGGTACCATCCCTCCCGCGCACAAGCGCGTGGATGGCAGCTATGCCTACCCGCAGCTGAGCATCCATTTCGAAGGCAAGGGCGAACCGAGCGACCGTTCGCGCGCGTTTGGTCGCCTGGAAAAGCCTGGCACCTATTCGACAACCATAACGCGCCCCGCGCTCTTTTCCGGCTATCTCAAGGAGCAGCTGGAAATGATCGCGCGCGACTACGAGGTGCGCTACGAAGTTGTCTCTTCACGCCAGGAAATCCCCTTCCCCTATGTGCTCGACGGCGATCATGGCGCCGCGATGGCGGGGCTGGCAGCGCAGGATATCGCCCGCCATTTCCCGGCGACCGATCTGGCGTTGATCGGGGACGAGCTGGCTGACGGATACGATTTCGATTTTCCAGAGTCCGATCTTCCGCTGGCACTGTTCGACGGGCTGCGCACCGATTATTCGCTGGCGCGCCTTGCGCACTACACCGGCACGCGGACCGAGGATTTCCAGCACTTCGTACTGTTCACCAACTATCACCGCTATGTCGATGAATTCGTTGACTGGGCGGCACGGCAGATCGGCAATGACGGCTATACCGCGCTGACCGGTGCCGGCGGGCTCGATATCCGCGAGCACTGCGTCAATGCCCGCGACCAGTTGTCGGACACTGCCTGGCGCCGCCACCAGATGCCGGCCTACCACCTGATCCGCGGCGATCGCTGCGGGATTACGCTGGTCAATATCGGGGTCGGCCCTTCCAACGCCAAGACGATATGCGACCACATCGCGGTGTTGCGCCCGCATGCGTGGCTGATGATCGGCCATTGCGGCGGCCTGCGCTCGACGCAGAAGATCGGCGATTTCGTGCTCGCGCACGCCTATCTGCGCGACGATCATGTGCTCGATAGCGTGCTGCCGCCCGAAATCCCCATTCCCCCCATCGCCGAGGTCCAGCAGGCGCTCGCGGGCGCGGCAGAGGTGGTATCGGGGACGCAAGGTGCCAACCTCAAGCAGCGCATGCGCACCGGCACCGTCGTCACCACTGACGACCGCAACTGGGAGCTGCTCTATTCGAGTTCGGCCAAGCGTTTCTCGCAAAGCCGCGCGATCGCAATCGAGATGGAAAGCGCAACCATCGCCGCGCAGGGTTATCGTTTCCGCGTCCCTTATGGCACCTTGCTGTGCGTCAGCGACAAGCCGCTGCACGGCGAGATCAAGCTGCCCGGACAGGCCAACAAGTTCTATGAAGAGGCGATTGCCGCGCACCTGCAAATGGGCATCGTCGCCTGCAAGCGGCTGCGTGACGAGGGCGACCGGCTGCACAGCCGCAAACTGCGCGCCTTCAACGAACCTCCCTTCAGGTAAACCGGCCAGCGGTTATTCGGCCGCCGCGTTTTCCTCGGCGAAGGCGATCTCCGAAGCGCTATCAAGCGTTGCCCCGAATTCGCGCATTGCCCTCAAGAACACCTTGGTGGGGATACCGTCGCCTGTCAGGATATCCCAGGCGATCCACGGATCACCCTCCTTGTCGAGATAGACTGCGGCAAACCGGAACTTCTCGGCAATCTTCATCGACTCATCACCGTTCCACGGAGTGGCCCGGTCGAACCCGGCCTCCAGCCGCAGGGCGTCACAGCCCTGGTGTGTCGTTTCGTCGCAGCCATAGAAATAGATCGTGGTCGGCCAGCCGCCCAGCTCGGTCTTGATCATGGGATCGCCCAGATCATCGGTTTCGATGATGGCCTTGTAACCGGCGAATTCGAGCACTTCGGCAATTGCGCCGGGATCGGCCGCGCTCACGCTGCCTGCCGGGGCCGCCGCCAGCGCGCCCGCCGCCTGCATGGCCAGAACCGCCGCAATAACTGCCTTCTTCATTTGCATATCCCCAGTTGCGAAGATGGGCCTACCCCTTCCCCTTGGTGCCTGTCTTGCCCAATTTCGCATTCTCTTCAATGAACTTGATGATCAAGCCCGCCACATCCTTGCCGGTTGCAACTTCGATCCCTTCAAGTCCGGGCGATGAATTGATCTCCATTATCACCGGCCCGTGGTTGCTGCGCAGCATATCCACCCCGCAGACATTGAGCCCCATGTGTTTGGCCGCGCGCAGAGCCGTTGTGCGCTCCTCAGGAGTGATCTTGACCAGTTCTGCACTGCCGCCGCGGTGAAGGTTCGAGCGGAACTCGTCGGGCGATCCGGTGCGCTTCATCGCCGCGACCACCTTGCCGCCCACCACCAGCGCGCGGATATCGGTGCCGCCGGCCTCCTTGATGAATTCCTGCACCAGAATGTTGACATTGGCCCCGCGGAACGCCTCGACCACAGATTTGGCGCTGGACATGGTTTCGGCCAGCACCACGCCGATCCCCTGCGTCCCTTCGAGCAGCTTGATCACCACCGGCGGGCCGTTGACCGCGCGGATCAGTTCTTCTGCCTGCTTGGGGTCGTTGGCATAGGCCGTCAGCGGCAGGCCGATTCCGTGCTTGGCCAGGATCTGCATACTGCGCAGCTTGTCGCGGCTGCGCCCGATGGCAACGCTTTCGTTAAGCGACCACACTCCGCCCATTTCGAACTGGCGCAGGATTGCGAGGCCATAATGCGTGATCGACGCACCGATGCGCGGGATGATCGCGTCATAACCGCGCAAGGTCTGCCCATTGTAGCTCACCGTGGGCCGATGGCTGGCGATGTTGACGGTGCAGCGCAGCGTGTTGAGCACGTCGATTTCGTGACCGCGCGCCTCAGCAGCCTCGACAAGGCGCTGGTGCGAATAGAGATTCGCATTGCGCGCAAGCATGGCGATCTTCATCGGCGTGTGTCCTTGTTTGCGCTGGCGGGCACGCTGTAGCGCCTGGATTGCAGGAATGACCGGTCCGAATCGACCAGAAACCTTCCTTTAATCGCGGTCCTGCCAATCAAAATGGGAAATTTCATGTCAGACCGGTCAGCCAGGCTGAATTGCGTATCGATCACCTGTTCTCCGATCACGATCTGCGCCGTGATGATGCAGCGCTGTTCGGTCACGCCGTTGGAACTGGTGATCGCGCGCTGGTCGACAATCGGCGCCTCGCAGGTCGGGCCGCGGCCTCCCCCTTGTCCCAGATCGAGCACAAATCGCGCCCAATCCGCATGATCGCGGGTGAAACGCTTGATCCCGGTGGCGTGGAGCGCGGAGGTGAACGCACCGGTATCGACCTTGGCGATGATCGGGGCATCGCCAAAGGCGGGCAGCCGCACCATCTCGCGCCATCCCACAAGCGGTAACTGCCGCTGCGTCTTGCGCATGATCACCAGCCTTGCGGCTTGCCCTTGTTCTGTTCCTCAAGCCATTTCATGAGCGGGGCGAAATATTCGGCCATCGCCTTGCCGCTCATCTGACGCTCGCCGGTAAAGGCCTCGAGCGCATCGGGCCAAGGCTTCGATGCGCCCATTTCGAGCATGGCATTGAGGTTCCTGCCTACCGCTTCATTGCCATAGAACGAACAGCGGTGCAGCGGCCCCTTCCACCCCGCCTGATCGCAGGCCGCCTTGTAGAACTGGAACTGCAGGATACGGGCGAGGAAATAGCGCGTGTAGGGAACATTGCCCGGAACGTGGTATTTCGCGCCCGGATCGAATGAAGCCTCTCCGCGCGGAACCGGCGGAACGATACCCTGATACTGGTAGCGCAGCGTGGTCCACGCCTCGTTATAATCCGCCGGTGCGACCGATCCGTCGAACAGGCTCCAACGATAACGGTCAACCATCAGCCCGAAGGGCAGGAAGGCGACCTTGTCCATCGCCTCGCGCAGCAGCAGGCCGATATCCTTGTCGGCACTGGGAACATCGGCGCGATCGAGCATATCGATCTGGACCAGATATTCGGGCGTGATCGACAGCGCAATCATGTCGCCGATCGCCTCGTGGAAGCCGTCATTGGCGCCGTTGAGATGGAGGAAATCGTGCTTGTTATAGGCGCGTTGATAGTAATTGTGGCCGAGCTCGTGATGGATGACCTTGAAGTCGTCGCCGTTGCGCTTGATGCACATCTTGATGCGCAGATCATCGACATTGTCGATGTCCCACGCGCTGGCGTGGCATACCACTTCGCGGTCGGCGGGCTTCACGAACAGGCTGCGCTCCCAGAATGTGGCGGGCAATTGCTCAAAGCCGAGCGATGAGAAGAAACCTTCGCCCGCGCGCACCATATCGGTTTCAGTGAGGCCCTTTTTGGCGATCAGATCGGTCAGGTCATAGCCGATATCGCCTGCGCCTTCGGGAGCGACCAGCGGATAGATATTGCCCCATTCCTGCGCCCACATGTTGCCCAGCAGATCGGCCCGGATCGGCCCGGTCGCGGGCTGCACGGCGTCGCCATGCTTTTCGTTGAGCTTCGCGCGGACATAGGTGTGGAGCGCGACGTAGAGCGGCTTCACCTCCTGCCACATCCGCTCGGTCTCGGCGGCAAACTGATCGGGATCCATGTCGTAATTGGAGCGCCACATCGCGCCCAGATCGGCAAAGCCCAGCTCCTTCGCGCCGTCATTGGCGATTCCGACCATCCGCGCATAATCGTCCTTCATCGGCGCGCCGACATTGTCGTGCCAGCTGGCCCACATCTCGGCCAGTTCGGCCGGGGTGCGCTCGGGATTGCCCATCTCGGCCTCGATGTCCGATCCGTTGATCTCCGCGCCGTTCAGCGTGCCCTTGCCCTTGCCATAGGCCGAGCCTAGCCGGGTCGCGATTTCGGACAGCTCGCTTGCCGCGCCCTCGCGCGCGGGCGCGGGCATGACGATGCCGTTCCTGAGGATATCGAGCTTGCGTGCCACCACTGGATCGAGGCCGGCAACGGCGGCATAGCGCGCCGCCTCATTGGCGTATTGAACCGATTTTTCGGTTGCGACCGCACCATATTTCGCCGCCAGCGTATCGGTATCATGCGTGATGTAGGTCGCATTGACCCACTGGACCTGGGCGTACTCGACCGTGAATCCGCCGAGGTCCTGCTCGACCATCGCCACCCAATTGGCCGCACCTTCGGGCGTCAGCGGATAGGGATCGGCGGCCAAAGGCGCGGCGGCAACGTCAGCAGCCGGAACGCTGGCGCATGCGGCCAGCGACATGGCCAATGGCAGCGCGAGTGCAACAGCAAGCGCAGCGGGCGCGGCGGGGGCGAATTTCATCCTTTGGTGTCCTCTCAAGCGCGGATGGTTTCGGTTGCGACCGGTTTGGACGCGAAGGCGGGGCAAATCAAGCAGCGAGGAAGCGCAGGATCGCCTCTCCCATCTCTGGCCGGGTGGCCGACATCAGGTGGTTGCCCGGAACCTCGGCATAAGTCGCGTCGGGCAGCAGATCGGCCAGATCGCGCGCCGATCCGTTGTCCTCGTCTTCGCTACCGCAGACCACCAGCGTGGGCATGGTGACATTGGCGAGGAGCGCAGTGTCGAGATCGCTCATCGCATCGAGCAGCAGCCGCGCGGCGACCCGGTCAACCCCCTGGCTTTTCAGGAACTGGCGCGAGAGCCAGGCCGGATCATCCCGCGTAATCGTGTCGAATTCATCGATCACCCGCTTGAAAAACGCCGCGCGTTTCTGCCAATGGGCGAGCCCCGCCACGCCCATGCCGCCAATGACCAGCCTTTTCGGCGCAACCACGCCGTTCGTCGCCGCATGGAGCGCGGTCCGCGCACCGAGCGAGAATCCGCCAAGGTCGTAATCCTCAAGCCCCAGATGATCGATCAATGCGGCGAGATCGCGAACCAGCACATTTTCGGGATATTTCGCCCGATCGTGCGGCGCGTCGCTATCCCCATGCACGCGGAAATCGAGCATGATCGCCTCGAACCCGGCTGCAGCCAGCCGGTCGGCATGGCCCCACTTGATCCAGTTCATCTGCGCGCTGGAAAACAGCCCGTGGAGCAGCACCACGGGGCGGCCCTGCCCCGCCCGGTGAATGGCGAGCCGCGTGCCGTCGAAACTCTCGAAATGGTCCGTGGTCACTCGGGCCTCACTCGGGCACTTCCAGACCGGCGTCCTTCCAGCGGCTGACGATGCTTTGCGTCTCGTCGCTGCGCTGGCGCGGCAGGTCGCTGGTATCAAGCCATGCCTCGTGCATCGATTCGCACCCGGCATGCGCCACGGGCCTGAAATTCGATGGATCGTCGAAACTGCCCACGGTCAGGTCCATGTCCCCCTTGCCGTCGGCCCAGGCAAAGCCGAGCGGGGTGCCGCAGTGCGAGCAGAACGGGCGCCGCGCGATAGGGGAACTGGCGTACCAGTCCGGCTCGCTCAGCCAGGTAACATCGGCAGGCTCGACCTGAACGAACGCGGCGGCGATTCCGCCTGTCGCCTTCTGACACATCCGGCAATGGCACCAATAGGCATCGTCGCCGTCGATCATGGCGCGGTAGCGCACTCGCCCGCACAGGCACCCGCCGGATTTTTCGGTCTTCTGGCTCATCGCTTCTCCAGCCCCTTCTGCTCCATACGCCATTTGACCATGTCGATCCGGTCCTGCCCGAAGAATGGCTCGCCCTCGAACACCAGCGTCGGCACGCCCCAATGCCCGGCATCCTCAAGCGCCTGCTGATTGGCGGCAATCTCAGCATCGAGCGCGTCGGCGTTAGCAACCACCTCGGCATCAAGCTCGGCCAGATCGAGCCCGGCGCGCACTGCTGCTCCGGCCAGATGCTCGCCCTCGTTCCACCCTTCGGCCCCGCCCCAGATCAGCGCCGCCGCCTCTGCCGCGAAGGCCAGCCCCTTGCCGCGTTGAGCCGCCGCCTGCCCCAGCCGCGTGATCCGGCGGATATACGGCTGCTCCGCCGCGATTTCGCGCGTCATCATGTTCTGCTGGATCGGATCGGGGCGCGGCGCGCCAAAGGGAATGCCGTGGAACTGCGCAACGCGGATCATGTCGCGCATGGTATAGCCGAGCCAGTTGGGATGGTTACGCTCGAAAAAGTCCGATTGGCGCAGCGCCAGCGGCCAGACCGGGCGCAGCGCGATTTCGAGGTCGTATTCGTCGGTCATGGCCCGGTAGCGCCCCACCGCCAGATAGCTGTAGGGCGAACGGAAGCTGAAAAAGAGTTCTGCGTGCAAGGTCATGCGGCGCAGGCTAACCGCTATTTTCTCCTCCCGCCAGTACTGCTTGCATATGCTAAGCGTGCTTATTATATGTGCACGCATGGTTTCCGAACTCGCCTATCGCATGTCGGACAATTCGCGGCTGCTGCGCCGCCTGTTCGACGAGCGCGTGCGCCAGCATGGCCTCACCGCCGCGCAGGCGCGCCTGCTGCTCTCGCTCGACCTTTTTCCCGGCGAGAACCAGGCGTTCTATGCCGATCGGTTGGAAATCGAACCGATCACCCTCACCCGTATCGTTGACCGGATGGAAGACGCCGGATGGCTCGAACGCCGCGCCGATCCAGCTGACCGGCGCGCACGCATCCTCCACCTTACCGGCAAGAGCCGCCGGATAGTCGAGACGTTGCGCCTGACGCTCGATGCGATGATGGAGGAAGTCCTGGCGGGTATGAACGTGGGCGAACGCCGAATGCTCGAAACGCTCAATGGCCGCATTGGCGACAATCTGGCGAGGGCGCGCGGCAGGGAGCTGGTCGATGGCTGATATCGATTCGCCGATCGAGGCTGCAACCCGCACTGCCAGCGAGCAGCCAAAGGCGCGTGGCCGCGGCCGCCTGGCGCTGATGCTGTCGGTGCCACTCCTGCTCCTCACCGCCGCGGGCCTCTATTGGCTGAGCCTGCAAGGCAAGGTTTCGACCGACAATGCCTATGTCCAGCAGGATATGGTCACCGTCAGCGGCGAAGTTGGCGGGCAGATTGTCGAGATATTCGTCCGGGAGGGCGAACAGGTCGCGGCGGGGCAATTGCTGTTCCGCATCGACCCCGAACCCTATCGCATCGCGCTGGCGCGCGCGCAGGCCGATCTGGCAGGCGCGCAGGCCAATGTCATCGCGCTCGCCAATTCGAGCGACCTGACCGGGGTCGATATTGCCGCCGCGCGCGAGGATATCGGCTTTGCCGAGGCGCGCTTCGACCGGGTGGCGGCGCTGCGCGATGCAGGCTTCAGCACGAAAGCCGATTACGAGGCTGCGCAGCAATCAGTGGCGCAGGCAAACGCGGCGCTGCATCAGGCCGAAGCTCGCCAGCGCGAAGCCCGTGCCAAGCTGGCAAGCGGGCCGGC